>CACBPT010000001.1 GCA_902541245.1 uncultured SAR86 cluster bacterium
AATCTGAATCAAATGCAACGTGGGCATTATCTCCACGTTATCCATATTCTCCTCATATCAATGCTGGAGCTGGGGGATATTTTGCTCCATTTATAAGAGAGTACATTCGCAGATATGATGCTCCAGAACATATTGGTTGGAAAGTTGCAGTCAAAGATCGCTTGAATGCACTCAAGAATCCACTAGCTCATCTTCATATTCCAGGGATAGATGAAAAAATGGTAAGTGATACCCCTATGCTTTGGGAGCCACTAAGATATCTTGAGAGTTGCCCATCGTCTGACGGTGCTTGTGCCATGGTAATTACATCCAAAGATCTTGTCGGTTCAAGGGATGTTGCTTGGATAAAAGGAATGGCTGTTAGATCTGAGGGTACTTTGTCAGCAGGCAGAGATGAGGTCAATCCTCAGGCTGGAATTGATTGTGCAAAAGATATCTATGATCAGGCAGGCATAACGAATCCATACAAGGAAATTGATTGTGCAGAAATTTATGTTCCATTTTCTTGGTATGAGCCAATGTGGCTGGAAAATTTAGGATTTTGTGATCTAGGAGAAGGATGGAAACTGACCGATAAAGATGCAACAGCTATAGATGGGGAAATACCTTTTAATATGTCTGGTGGAGTTATGTCGTCTAATCCAATTGGAGCATCGGGCATGATTCGTTTTGGTGAAGCAGCCTTACAAGTTATGGGTAAGGCAAATGATCATCAAGTTGAGGATGCAAAAGTTGCAATGGGACATGCTTATGGTGGAGCTGCACAATTTTTTGCGATGTGGATAGTCTCATCATCACTTGATTAGTAAGGAGATATTTATGAATACCGAGCATGCGATTGTAGAAGAAAAAGGACACATCATGGTCATTACACTTAATCGTCCTGAAAAAAGAAATGCGCTAAGTCCAGGCATGTTACTAACTGTATATGAAGCTTGGAGAAAACTCGATGAAGATTCTAATTTAAGATGCGCTGTTCTGACTGGTGCGGGTGGTACTTTTTGTTCTGGAGCTGACCTAAGTGCCATGAAGGATGGAAATGAAGATTCTGAGATGATGGAAAAATTAAAAGAAATTCCTGATTTACATTGGCAATCTTTATTAAGGCACAACAGACCTAATAAACCAATCATTGCTGCAGTCGAGGGGTTTGCACTTGCAGGAGGCACAGAAATTTTACAGGGTACTGATATTAGAGTTGCTGGAAAAAGTTCTGTATTTGGTTTAACTGAGCCCTTAAGGGGTTTATTTCCGTTAGGTGGTTCGACCGTTCGACTTAGAAGGCAAATACCTTACACTCTGGCAGCAGAAGCATTGTTAACTGGGAGGAGAATTTCCTCTGAGGAAGCATTAAGATTTGGGCTTATTGGTCATATCGTAGATGATGGAACTGCTCTAGATAAAGCTATGGAAATTGCAGAAACCGTCAGTGCAAATGCACCTTTATCTATTCAAGCAATTGTAAAATCTTTAAGAGAAATTGATGAGAGTTATCAAGAATCAGAAGCATTAGAAAAAGAATTAGAAATAGGACAGCCCATTTTTTCGACGGAAGATATGATGGAAGGTCTGACTGCTTTTGCAGAAAAAAGAAAACCAAATTTCAAGGGTAAGTGAGTAAACTTTTAATAGAGACCGAAGAAGGTATTCGTACCTTAATTTTTAATCGCCCTAAAAAAAAGAATGCATTTGATGCCGACTTGTGGGCGATGTTTAGGGACGAGCTAAATCTAGCAAGCGACGATCCTGACATCTATTCTGTGATTGTCACCGGTTCTTCCAATACTTTTTCTTCGGGCGTTGATCTAAGTAGCATGATGGGAGATGGGGGTGCCGAATATGAAGAGCCATTTGAAACTTGTATCGATGCATTAATAAATTTTAAAAAACCATTAATAGGAGCTGTTGAGGGAGCTGCCGTAGGCGGAGGTGCAACGATTTTATTGCATTTTGATGCTGTTTTTATTTCTCCTAATACAAAAATAAAATATCCATTTTCTGAATTAGGCTTAGCTCCTGAGGTTGGCAGTTCTTATTTATTACTTCAGGCACTAGGATATCAACAAGCTGCTCAACTTTTATTTCAATCCGAAATCATTGATGGAACTAAATATTATGAATTAGGTCTAGCCAAATATGTTGGCGATGATTTTCTAGATCAAGCTAATAGTTACGCACGGGATTTAAAGGAACAATCACTTAGCTCAATCATTGAAACAAAAGCAATTTTAAAATCATTTATGTTAGAAGATCTTGCCAAGGCTCGCTCAATGGAAACTAAAGCAATGAAAAAATTATTTGGTTCTGAGGATAACTTAAAAGCAGTAGAAAAGTTTTTTAATAAATAAAATTAATCACTTATGTCTTTTGATAGAATTCAAATATTTTTAGAGTCTAATCCAGAATATGGTTGGATGCTTGTTTTCTTATTCGGTTTTATGGAATCAATGGTTATTACGGGTAGCTTTATGCCGAGCGCTATTCTTTTTTCTTTGTGCATTTATTTGTACAACATTGAATTATTAACTTTGCCGTGGATATGCGGAATTGCACTTTTAGGTTCTCATGTTGGTGATGTCGGAGGATTTTTAGTTGGCAAATCTGTTGGACCTTCTTTGCTGAATTCAAACTTTATTCAAAAAAGACAAAAGGCTCTTCATAGAACACAAAAATTTTTGGATCGCTTTGGGCCCTATACAGTTTTGGTTGGAAGATTTATTCCTGCAATAAGACCTTTGGTGCCTTTTATGCTCGGAGTGACTGATCTAAAATTAAAAAGATTTTATGTTGCTGATTTAATTGCTTGTTCTTTATGGGCGATTGCATTAGCCTTGCTTGTAGTTTCAGTAGGCTCTATATTTAAATAATTATGATAAATTTAGTAATATTATTCTTATCCATTATTGCTCTTCTTTTTTTGGTGCAGCAATTATTAAAGAATTCACCTGAGGGTAAATTCTTAAAATCCTTAAGAGATTTGCTGGTTATAGTCTTAGCTTTAGGAATTTCAGCTGGTGTATTCTATGTTGGCTTCCGGCTATTTAGATTTTTGATATAAATTTATGGAAACCTTGTTCACTAAAATTATTAATAAAGAAATTCCTGCCGATATTATTTATGAGGATGATTTATCTCTTGTATTTAAAGATATTAATCCTCAGGCTCCCACCCATTTATTGATTATTCCAAAAAAACCTATTCCTAAGTTATCCGATGCCTCAGAAGAAGATAAAGAGTTGCTGGGTCACTTAATGTGGGTCGCTGGTGAGATTTCTCGAGAACTCGGTTTAGATGAAACCTTTAGATTGGTTACCAACAATGGGGCTAAAGCGGGCCAGAGTGTTTTTCATCTTCATTTGCATTTATTAAGCGGCAGACCACTTCAATGGCCACCTGGTTAGTAAATGTCAATTGAAGAAAGAATAGATCGACTTGAATCGCTTGATGAAATTAGGCAATTAGCAGCCAAGTATTCTGTAACTCTAGATATGCGAGATATTGATATGCATGTAAATCTTTTTGTTCCAGATGTTCGAGTGGGTAAAGAGGAGAGTGGTCGTCAAGCTCTAAAAAAATGGGCTGATGCAACTTTTAGAGATAAATTTACAGGCACTTCTCATCACATAGGAAATCACATTATTGATTTTGAGACGCCTGATTCAGCTATTGGCTTGGTCTATTCAAAAAATGAACATGAAACTAATAATGAGTGGATTATCATGCAAATGCTTTATTGGGATTCATATGAAAGAATAAATGGAACCTGGCTTTTTAAAAAAAGGCTCCCTATGTACTGGTATGCAACAGACTTAAACAAACCACCCCTTGGCAATAAAAAAATGCGCTGGCCAGACGAAGATAATTATGAAGGATACTTTCATGACTTATTTCCATCTTGGAAAGAGTTTTGGAGCAGCGAATATATTCGTGATAATGATGTCTCAGAGCCTGTTGAAGCCAATCAATTTTTAAGAGCTCTTAGGCGCGGCTCTGAACCAGGTAAATTAAAGGTTAAATAAATAGGCTACAATACCTATTAGAAAAACGAATCCACCTATGCCGATAACAAATAATCCTAAATTTTTTATTGTTTGAGTATCTTCATCCATTTAATAAGTATAACCATCTAATAATTCTTAAATCAAATTATGAGCATAGAAACAAGATTAAAATTTCCTATTGATGAAGTTCCCAAATATGGAATTTTTCATCAGATTAATAAACAAATCCACTGGATAAGAATGCCATTACCAATGTCATTGAATCATGTGAATCTATGGACTGTGGGTGATAAAGACAACCTAACTCTAATTGACACAGGCATGCAATTAGATGACACCATGAATCTTTGGAAAGCTTTAATTAAAAAAGAAAAACTTTCTATAAAAAATGTTATTGCAACGCACATGCATCCTGATCATATTGGTCTGGCTGGCTGGTTTGTTAAAAAATATAATTCAAATTTTAGTATGAGTAGAACTGATTATTTACAGTGCAGGATATTGTCTGCTGATACTGGAAACGATGTTCCAAATGATGCAATTGAATTTTATATTCAAGCAGGCATGACTAAAGATCAAATTCATGCTTTTACTAAAAGATTTGGTTTTTTTGGTTCTATTGTTCATCCATTGCCGCGCTCTTACAACCGATTAAAAGATGGCGATGTAATAGATATTAATGAAGTAGATTGGTTAGTTATAGATGGTCAAGGGCATACTATGGAACATTTATCTTTTTTTTCTGAGGAACTAAATGTATTTATCAGTGGAGATCAACTTCTACCAACTATAAGCTCTCATGTTGGTACTTTTCCAACTGAACCTGAAGCCAATCCAGTAGAAGATTGGATCGCATCTTGTCATAAATTGTTAAAAATCTTGCCTGAGTCTGTATTAGTATTACCTGGTCATGGAAGACCTTTTATTGGCGCTCACAAAAGACTTAAAGCTCTTATTCACCATCATGAAACATCTCTAGAAAAACTCCATAATATTTTGAAAACCCCTAAAAGAGCTGTTGACGTTTTTGATGTTTTGTTTAAGAGAGAAATTGATGACAGTAATATAATTATGGCAACTGGTGAATCATTAGGTCATTTGAATTGCTTGTATTATCGCGGGATGATAAAAAAATCTTTAGATCAAAATAATCAATGCTGGTATGAGCAAAGCTAAACTCTCTGCAGAAGCTAAAGCGTGGATTCTCTATGACGGCGGTAATTCTGCATTTGCTACAACTGTCATAGCAGCTTTCTTCCCAATTTTTTTTAATGATTTTTGGGCTTCTGGTCTTGAAGCTGAGGTAAAAACTGCCTACCTTGGATGGGGATTAACAATTTCAAACTTAGTTCTTTTATTCACATCTCCATTTATTGGTGCCATAACTGATGTTTCTAGAACAACAAAAATTTTATTTTCTGGATTTGGCGCAATATCAATAATCTCTGTAGCTATTTTATTTTTAATACCAGCTGGTTCTTGGCTTCAAGCTTTAATATTTTTTGGAATAGCAAATTATTGTTTTGCTGCTGGTAATACTTTGTATGACAAGATGTTAGTTCAAGTTTCTAATCAAGATAACATTGCCCGAATATCTAGTTATGGATTTGCATTTGGTTATCTTGGAGGAGGTTTTTTATTCCTTATCAATGCAGCCATGACAATTAAACCAGAGTTTTTTGGATTATCTAGTGTTGCAGACGCAGTGAGATGGTCTTTTTTAAGTGTGTCTGTTTGGTGGACTTTATTTTTAATACCCATTTTATTAAAAATTCAAGATAAGGGAGTTAGTTTACCTGGGTCACATTTTAAAATGGCCTATTCAAGAGTAATCAATACATTAAGAACTGTTTCCTCTAAAAAAAATGTTTTCATTTTTTTATTAGCTTTCTTTTTATATATTGATGGAGTTCACACTATTATGGCAATGGCAGCTGATTTTGCTCTCAACCTGGGGTTGCCTAGCAGCGATATAATTGTGGCACTTATATTAGTTCAATTTGTGGCTTTCCCAACAACTTTATTGTGGTCAAAATTTGCATATAAATTTGGTGAGAAAAATACATTATTATTCACAATTTTTCTTTATCTTATTGTAATAGCATATTCTGCGTTTTTATCTAATGCTATTGAGTTTTATGTCCTGGCATCAATGGTTGGCGCTATTCAGGGAGGCATTCAATCAATTTCTAGAAGCTATTATGCAACTCTTATTCCGCAAGGTGAATCTGGAGAATATTTTGGATTTTACAATATGTTTGGTCGAGCAGGTGCTTTTATGGGACCAGCATTGGTAGCAATTTTTGTAACCTTTTTTCAAGATACAAAATTTGGCTTGATACCTATAGCAGCACTGTTTATCATGGGCGCGATTATTCTTTTAAAAGTTAAAAGCAACCATGAATATCTTTAGTCGAAAATCAATCATTTTATATAGCTTACTAGGTCTAGTAAGTCTTTTTTTGGCAGGCTTCATAAGAGAATTCCTTCAATTTTCTAGTTGGTTAGAAATCTTAATTACTTCTTGCATAATTATTCCGATGTACATTTTTGCAAGAAAAATCTTTGCAAAATTTCTTCAGAGTTAACGATTTGATAAAAGATCTTTAAGAACTTTAGGTCTATCAGTAATAATTCCATCTACCCCTAAATCAATCAGTTTTTGCATTGTATCTTCATCGTTAATTGTCCATACATGAATCTTCAATCCAATCTCATGAATGTATCGGATAAATCGCCTTGTCACTAATTTTATTCCATACTGATATATAGGAATTTGTAAACAGTTACCAGGAACTTTCTTTTTGAAGAGACCATAGCTGGCTAGCAAAAGTTTCAACACCTCATTTGGACCCATAGACAAACAAATTTCAGGATACAGGTCGTGAACCTGCTTTAGCCTTTTACTGCTAAAGCTTGCTATACAGACATTATTAATTGAATTTGTTTTCTTTATTACCTGCAATGTCGGTAGAACCACCTCATCAGTTTTTACATCTATTTGAAACAATGTATTAGGAAATTTAATGAGAGTTGATTCAAGAGTGGGAATTTTATATTTATCAAAAAGCATTAATTTATCTATTTCATCGCTACGCAACGAATTAAAAATAATATCTTTTCCAAATAATCTACTGAGATCGTCATCATGAAATATATATGGAATTCCATCAGATGATAGTTGAACATCTGTTTCAATGTATGAAGATCCAATTTCAAGAGAATACACAAAAGACTCGATGGTATTTTCTGGTGCTTCAATACTGCCACCACGATGAGCAGAAATTGCTACACCTGAAACATTTAAATAGGGGTGTATAGACATTTTATTATTGTACTGAGATTAGTGTAAAATCACTAAATTCGTACCAAGATTATAAGTAATACATGGAAGAACAGGATATCTTAATAGAGGAAGGAATGAATCTGCTATATAGCGGAATGGTTGTTGTATTCAGTTTTTTGGTGTTGCTGATAATTTCAGTCAATATACTAAGAGTCATCTTTTCTGTATTAACTCAAAATAAAGCTGAAGAGAGCTTTGATCCGTTATTAGTTGAGCAAAATAATATTCATCATAAAATTATAAAAGAAGTGTTAGGAGGAATTAGATCGTGACAGATTCTAAAAAAATTGGTGTAACTGAATTGGTACTAAGAGATGCGCATCAATCCTTGCTTGCAACTAGATTCAGATACTCTGACATGGAATCTGCTTTGAAGGATCTTGATAGCATTGGTTTTTGGTCAGTTGAATCTTGGGGTGGAGCTATATTTGATTCTTGTATTAGATATTTAGGTGAGGATCCTTGGGAAAGAATTAGGAAAATAAAATCAATGATGCCCAATACTCCTCAACAAATGCTTTTGAGAGGGCAAAATTTACTTGGCTACAAACATTATTCAGATGATGTTGTGAATAAATTTGTTGAGTGCTCTAGAAAGAATGGCGTAGATGTTTTCAGGGTTTTTGATGCATTAAATGATACAAGAAATATGCATCAAGCTTTACAAGCAGTCATTAGCGCAGATGGCCATGCGCAGGGAACTATTTCTTATACAACAAGTCCTGTTCACACCATCGATTTATGGATAGAGCTTGCAAAGAACATTCAAGACATGGGCGCGCATTCATTAGCAATCAAAGATATGGCAGGATTATTGAAGCCTTATGTGGCATTTGAGCTAGTTTCTAAACTGAAAGATGAGCTTGAAATTCCTATTCATTTACATTGTCATGCAACCACAGGTTTTTCAGTAGCTACCGGTGTAAAAGCAATAGAAGCAGGATTAGATGTTATAGATACTTCAATTTCTTCCATGAGCATGACATATGGACACACGCCAACAGAAACAATGATAAGCATACTTGATGGAACAAATCGTGAGACAGATTTAAATCTTGAAAACCTCAAACCTATTGCTGAGCATTTTCAGTCAGTAAGAAAAAAATATAAGAAATTTGAAGGATCTTTGAGGGGTGTTGATGCAAGAATCATAGCATCGCAAGTTCCAGGCGGGATGCTAACAAACCTTGAAAATCAGTTAAAAGCTCAAGATTCAATAGATAAATTTGATAGCGTTATAAAGGAAATCCCAAAAGTTAGAAAAGAACTAGGTTTTATTCCCCTAGTTACTCCTACTTCACAGATTGTAGGAACACAATCTGTTATTAATGTCTTGTCTGGTTCTAGATATTCAACTATTACCAATGAAGTGAAATCTTTATTGAAAGGTGAATATGGAGAAACTCCTGCACCAGTTGATAAAGATCTGCAGCAACAGGCTATCGGAGATAGCGCTGTAATTACATGCAGACCGGCAGACCTAATGAATGAGGATTATCAATCAGCAAAAGAAGATTTTGAGAAGGCAATGACTGAAAATAACCTCTTGTCTGAACCATCTGATGAAAATGTTCTCATCTATACAATGTTTCCAGAAATTGGAGTGAATTTTTTAGCAAATGTTGATAATCCAGATTACTTTGAACCTGAGCCAATGGAAATTCATGAATTATCTGATTCTTCATATTTAGTTAGCGTGGATGATAAAGAATATTCGGTAACTCTTAAAGCTGATAATTCAGTGATGATAAATGATGGATCGCAGGTAAATAAAGTTAACAGCAGCCCAATAGTTGAAGCGGGACTTGGAACAATCATAGAAGCTCCTCTTGGAGGAAATATCTTTAGAACAATTGCCTCCGAGGGGGATTCTGTCGAAGCTGACACAACCATTCTCATACTAGAGGCTATGAAGATGGAGACAGAGATTAAGGCACCTTCAGCTGGAATTATCTCAAAAATTTTTGTTAAACCTGGAGATACTGTCAAACCTGGCAATCCCTTGTTTGAAATTCAAAGCTAATGAATTTAGAAGCAATATTTTCTAATTTAGGAATCTTCAGTTTAACTTCTGGACAATCAATTATGCTATTGGTTGGATTATTAATACTGTATTTAGCTATTAGTAAGAAATTTGAACCCCTGTTATTATTACCTATCGGTTTCGGTGCAATCCTTACAAATATTCCGGAAATTGGCTTAGCCCTTAGTCCAATAGAAAAGTTAATTTATTACTCAGATGTAAATGAGTTAGCGGGAGCAATGTCCTTAGTCTCGTCTATTGATGGAGAATCTTTAACATCATTCCTTAAAACAGCCTCACATTCTCAGCTATGGCTACTAAACGAATATGCAGCAGAGTTAGGCTATAAAGCAGGAATCTTAAATACTTTTTATAATGTAGCTATTGGCTCAGGAGTTGCACCACTGGTAATTTTTATGGGTGTTGGCGCCATGACAGATTTTGGTCCAATGTTAGCTAATCCTAAAACATTGATATTAGGAGCTGCTGCACAATTTGGTATTTTTGCAACTGTTATCGGAGCATTGTTATTAAATAAATTAGGTTTAGTTTCATTTACCCTAAAGCAAGCTGCTGCAACAGGAATTATCGGAGGTGCAGATGGGCCAACTGCAATTTATGTCTCTTCAATTTTAGCTCCAGAACTTTTAGGAGCAATTGCTGTTGCTGCTTATTCATATATGGCATTAGTTCCATTGATACAGCCTCCGATTATGAGGCTTTTAACATCAAATTCTGAGAGAACAATTAGAATGGTTCAATTAAGAGAGGTCTCTCAAAAAGAAAGAATTGTATTTCCAATCATATTGGTTTTTCTTGTTGGCATGATGCTTCCAAGTGCTGCTCCATTAATTGGTATGTTCTGTTTTGGAAATTTAATGAGAGAATCCTTAGTCGTAGAAAGATTAAGTGAAGTAGTGCAAAATTCACTTATTAATATAGTTACAATTTTTTTAGGATTAGCTGTCGGATCTAAACTTGCAGCGGATCAGTTTCTTACTCCAGAAACGCTAGGTATTCTATCTTTAGGAATTATTGCTTTTTCGATTGGTACGGCATCAGGTATTTTGATGGCTAAATTAATGAATGTTCTTAGTAAAAACAAAATAAATCCCTTAATTGGAGCTGCTGGAGTATCCGCTGTGCCTATGGCTGCAAGAGTTGTAAATAAAGTAGGGCTTGAAAATGACTCCCAAAACTTTTTGTTAATGCATGCCATGGGTCCTAACGTAGCTGGAGTGATCGGTTCTGCAGTTGCTGCAGGGGTAATGATTCAACTTCTAGCATAATGCTATGGATCCTTTTAAAGATATTAGACCTTATGTTGATTCTGAAGTAGCAGAGGTCCTATCATCACTAACATCTAATCAGTCAGTCATAAATGCTTTAATAGGACTGCAATTTCCAGGAATTTTTTCAAAAATTCCTTTTTTTAATTTTTTTATTAAGCAAAGGCTTATTTCTAGGGCAAAAATAATCAACACAATTGATGATTATCAAAAATTATTTAAAATGTTAATGGAAAAAGTTGTCGAAGAATCCATAAATGGCTTTCGAGTAAATGGGCTAGATCAACTTGATAAAAATGATAGTTATTTATTTATCTCTAATCATAGAGATATTACATTAGATGCAGCACTTCTTGCGCTCAATCTTTATCAGTCAGGATTTAAAACATTTAATATTGCTGTCGGAAATAATCTTATGGAGGAGAAATGGGCATCTGATTTATTTCGATTAAATAAAAGCTTTATTATTCAAAGATCTGGAGCAACAAAAAAAGAAATTTATTCTGGTTTATTGCTCGCTTCTCAATTCATCAATAAAAGCATCTATCAAGATAATGACTCTATATGGATTGCTCAAAAACAAGGAAGAGCCAAGGATGGGATTGATGAAACTGATCCAGCATTACTAAAAATGATTCATTTAACAGAGAGAAAATCAAAATCTATCGCCGATTATTTTAATTCTTTAAAAGTAGTGCCGGTATCTGTTTCATATGAGTTCGATCCAAATGATCAATTGAAAGCATTAGAGCTAGATGCATATGAATCCAAAAATCAATATGTAAAACAAAAAGATGAAGATCTTAAAAGTATTGCCAATGGGATAACTGGATTTAAAGGAAATGTCACATTAAATATATCTGAGCCATTGCAATTTAAACCTAGTGACAATTATCAAGAAATTTCAAACAAAATAACTAATTTAATAGTAAAAATGTATCAGCTCTATCCAACAAATTTTGCTGCGTGTAATTTGCTTGGTTGGGATTGGCAAGTGCAAACAAGCTACTCAACTAAACAAATTAAAGAAGCACAGGAAATATTAGATGGTAGAACAAAGTCATTATCAGTTAGCGTGCGTTCAAAATTATTGCAACAATACGCCAATCCTGTGATTAGAAAACTTCAATCATATTAACCTGTGAAGCAGCTACTTTTATATAGCTTCGCTGCCTGTTTCACCTGTTCTAATTCTTATAACCTCATCAACATTAGTTATAAAGATTTTTCCATCTCCAATTTTTTCAGTATTTGCAGACTTAGAAATAACATCAACAATTGAAGAGACTTTCTCATCATCACAAATGATCTGTAATTTAATTTTTGGAAGGGTATCAATTTTGTATTCAGCACCACGATACAATTCAGTATGGCCTTTTTGCCGACCAAAACCTTTATCTTCAGTAACCGTTAAACCTTCAACTCCAAAATCCAGAAAAGCCTGACGAACTTCTTCAAGTTTAAACGGCTTAATAATTGCAGATATTGGTTTCATCATTTCCCCTAATATAAATTTAGAATAGTTAATATTAAAACTTGCACTATTATGCACCTAATGTATGCACCTAATGGCAGCAATATATAGTTTTTTGTGTAATATTTGATCAGAATTTATTTATTTTGCACAATTTAAATGCAAAAAAAAACCGCCAACGTTAATTGACGGTTTTTTATATGATTTAAGCTTTACTTAAATTCTGGATAAGCTTCAACTCCAATTTCAGAAGCATCAAGACCAGCTTCTTGCTCCGAATCAGTAGCTCGAATTGGCATGAACATGTTTATGACGTAAACAGTTCCTAGGCTGGCTAAAAAGCCAAACCCTGCAATTGATACAACACCAATGAACTGATACAAGAATGATGCATCACCATTAGTGAAAGGTACAACCATACAACCAAATATTCCAGCAGTTCCGTGAGCTGAAATTGCTCCTACTGGATCATCTACTTTAATGCTGTCAAAGAACAAGATTGAACCATATACAATCAAGCCTCCAATAAACCCTATAATTACGGCTTCACCACCAGTTGGCGCACTTGGTCCAGCAGTAATTGCTACAAGGCCAGCAATGGCACCATTTATTACCATAGTTACATCACTTTTACCTGTCATAAATAGACTAAGTACTAGAGCTCCAATAACTCCACCGGCTGCAGCCATATTAGTATTCATAAATACCTGACTTACTGCAATAGCGCTTGCTTCATCACTGATGACAAGCTCTGATCCGCCGTTAAATCCAAACCAACCTAACCATAGGATAAGAGTACCTAAGGCTGCGAGAGGAATATTTGATCCTGGCATTGGATTAACAGTTCCGTCAAAACCATATTTTCCATTTCTTGGTCCTAGAAGAGTAACAACTCCCAAGGCTGCAGCTGCGCCCAGTAGATGTACCGTTCCAGATCCTGCATAGTCAGAATATCCAAGAGTACTTAAAAATCCACCACCCCAATTCCAGTATCCCTGTGTGGGATAAATAAAGGCAGTTAAAACTACTGCAAATAAGAAAAATGGAACAAGTTTCATTCTTCCAGCAACAGCTCCTGATACTATTGACATTGCGGTGGCAACAAACACAACCTGAAAAAAGAAGTCAGCTTGTTGTGAGTAGTCCATACCATATGCCATACCGATTTCATCAAGAGGCATATCAGTACTTAAACCCCAGGAAGTTCCAATCGCAGGTAAAATACCATATACAATTGCTTCACCGGCATCATCTAGACCACCAGATATTGCAAATACTGCATCTGATGGATACATAAGCACAAATCCACATACTAGGTACATGACACATGCTATTGAAAATAAACCAAGGTTTTTGGTTACGATTTCAGAAACATCTTTTTTCTGAACCAACCCTGCCTCTAGCATGGTAAATCCAGCTGCCATCCACATGACAAGCGCCCCTGACATAATTGCATAGAACGTATCTAGTGCAAATTTTACTTCATCCATAATAATCCTCCTTATTTAAATTATTAAATGGCTTCGTTGCCTGTCTCACCAGTTCTAATTCTGATGACATCGTCAACGGTTGTTACAAATATTTTTCCATCGCCAATTTTTCCTGTACCAGCGGTGGAAGTTATGGTATCGGTCACTGTACTGAGATTTTCATCCTCAACTAATATTTCAAGTTTGATTTTTGGAAGAGTATCTACTGTATATTCAGCTCCTCGATAAAGTTCGGTATGACCTTTTTGTCGACCATATCCTTTGACTTCGGAGAGAGTTAAACCTTCAATACCAGCATCAACAAGCGCTTCTCGGACTTCCTGAAGCTTAAACGGCTTGATGATAGCTACAACGAGTTTCATAAGTTCTTATAAACTAGCTGCTATTGAAAAGAAAATTCCGTCCTCATCTCCTGTTCCATAACCTTCATCAGTCATGTCATACATAGTTAATCCACATTCATATGAACCACATGCAAAACCATAACTTAAAGTTATGTTGTCACTGACATCGTCATAAGTACCATATGACAAAGAGACTGGCCCAATTCCATACGAAAATTCTGTGTAATCTGGAGCACCATCTTGCCCAGAGGCAAAGAATAAGCCTAAATCACCAAATGAAAGACCGAGATAGATTTCTTCAAAATCTAAACCTGCAGCATTTTCAGGATAATCGAATGCAATGTAGCCGATGTCTACGCCAACGTCACCCATAGAAAAGCCATAGCCAGCATAGTAATCTAATTCGCTACCAGCACCTGGATCATAGTTAAAGTTCACATTTGATCCCCATATACCTGCATAGAAACCACCATCAGCTTCATAGTCAAAACCACCTTGAATTGCAGGGCCATCACTTTGTGTCATACCTCTCCAAACATAATCTGTAGTAAAGGCTACATTAGCGCTAACTGCTGCAAAAGAAGGCATAGCAAGCATGCCTACAAGCAATAATAATTTTTTCATAATTTCTCCTTTATATTTATGAAGTTACATACAATTAAATGCAATAATCGTGCCAATAGCATTTTTTTAACTTTCTTATTGGACCCTTTTTTGAAATTGGTAGGTATAATTTCTATTAAATACGGAGACATGAAATGGAATTAAAAGATAAAATTATTGCGATTACTGGGGGAGCATCTGGTTTGGGAGAAGCATCAACTAGACATTTTGTTAGTCAAGGTGCAAAAGTTATGATCTTAGATATTAACGATGACAATGCAAAGTCCATTTGTATTGAGCTTGGTGATGATAACGTTAAATATATAAATACGAACATCATGGAAGAAGAGCCTGTGAAAAATGCAATGTCAAAAATAGAAGAAGAGTTTGGAAAATTGCACGTTGCTATTAATTGTGCCGGTACTGGATATGGAGCCAGAATTATTGGTAAGGATGCGCCTCATCCACTGGATCATTTCAAATTTATCATTGATCTCAATTTAGTGGGAACGTTTAATGTAATGCGTTTAGCTGCAGAATTGATGGATAAAAATGAGGCTGACGAGGATGGTGAAAAGGGTGTAATTATCAATACTGCTTCAATTGCTGGCTATGAGGGACAAATTGGACAATCAGCCTATAGTGCATCCAAAGCCGGTGTAATTGGTTTAACTTTAACTGCAGCAAGAGATCTAGCAAGGCATGGAATAAGGGTTAATACTATTGCACCAGGAATTTTTGATACGCCATTGATGAAGTTGGCTCCAGATAAAGTAAGAGATCCTTTGCTTGAATCAACCCAATTTCCTCATAGATTTGGTATACCTTCTGAATTTGGCAATTTAGCTGCACATATTGTTGAAAATACATATTTGAACGGTGAAACAATAAGACTTGATTCAGCTATGAGAATGAAGCCAAGATAATGAAATACTCAGCATATTATGTTGAGGAGATAGATGGTGCTTTTTCTGCCTCAATATCTGAACTTGAGCTGGAAAAGCCACCAGATGGATTCGTTCAAATACAGGTTTCTTGTTCTTCACTAAATTATAAGGATGCTTTATCAGCATCTGGAAATAAAGGAGTGACCAGAAACTATCCATTTGTTCCAGGAATTGATGCTGCAGGAACAATTTCTGATGCCAATTCTTCTAACTTTGTTGAGGGTGATGAAGTTTTAGTTACTGGCTATGACATGGGTATGAACACACCAGGAGGTTTTGGTGAGTTTATAAATGTTCCAGCTAACTGGGTTGTCAAAAAGCCATCAGCTCTGACAAGCATAGAGGCAATGTCTATAGGTACTGCTGGGTTAACAGCTGCAGCTAGCGTATTAAAAATACAAGAATCTTCTCAGGAATCCGATCTTCCTGTTTTAGTATCGGGAGCCACCGGTGGAGTAGGTTCTATTGGTGTTATGTTAATGTCTAAATTAGATAAAGAGGTTACAGCGTTAACTGGTAAGTCATCGTCGGCTGATTTTCTAAAATCAATTGGTGCTAAAAATGTAATTTTGCGTGATGATTTTTTAGAGGGCCCTGTAAAACCTTTGGAGAGAGCATTATTTTCTTCAGCAATTGATACCGTTGGAGGAAACGTATTAAGTAAAATGCTCACTCAAATTTCACCTCATGGTGTTGTTGCATGTTGTGGGAATGTTGCAGGTATTGAAGTGAATACTACAGTTTTTCCATTTATTTTAAGAGGAATAACACTTGCGGGTATTGATTCAGCAGAATCATCATTGGAATTTAAAATTAGCGTTTGGAAGAAATTTGCCAACGAGTGGAAATTAGACCTTTCGCCGATAATAAAAGTTGTAACCAAAGAAAATTTGCAACATGAAATCGATCTAATTTTACAAGGCGGTCAACAAGGCAGAGTCGTCTTAAAACATGGAGAATAAATATGTCAGATAAATATGATGAATATTTTGAATCACAAGAAGCTAATGAAGACAGCAAATCAGACTCAAGAGTTGCGCTTATTCTTATTGCTGTTTTTGTAATGGGTATGGTTTTTTGGGTTTCTGGTCAGTAATTATTCAGACAAAAACTTTTCTGCATCTAAGGCGGCCATGCAACCAAATCCAGCTGAGGTAATGGCTTGCCTATATACTTGATCCGAGACATCACCTGCTGCATATACTCCAGGCACACTAGTAGAAGTGGCCATGCCATCAGTCCCTGATTTTATTGTAATATAATCGTTTTTCATCTCGAGCTGACCTTTAAAAATTTCAGTGTTAGGATGATGACCAATAGCAATAAAAACTCCATTCAGATCAAGTTTTTTCTTATCATCGTCGGTCAATATTTTAATTGCGTTTACTCCTCTTTCATCCCCAAGAACTTCATTTAATTGAGAATTCCAATGCATCTCAATTTTTCCTTTGTCTACTTCGTCAGCAATTCTATCTCGGAGAATTTTTTCAGCTCTGAGTTTATCTCTTCTGTGAATCAGATGGACTTTTGAGCAAATACGAGAAAGATATAAAGCTTCTTCAGCAGCAGTATTGCCTCCTCCCACTACTGCAACCTCTTGATCACGGTAGAAAAAGCCATCACAAGTTGCACATGCAGAAACACCTTTGCCTAAAAATTCTTTTTCAGAAGGTAAACCTAAATATTTAGCACTTGCTCCAGTTGAAATAATGAGTGAATCACATGACCAATTCTGACTACCTTTGAGCTTAAAAGGTTTTTCAGATAATTCTGTTTGGTCTATATGATCATTTACAATTAAAACATTAAACATTTCTGCGTGCTTTTTCATTCGTTCCATTAATTCTGGGCCTTGGAGGCCGTCATGATCTCCAGGCCAATTTTCTACGTCCGTAGTAGTAGTTAGTTGACCTCCTTGCTCTGCACCGGTAATTAATAGTGGCTCAAGTCCTGCTCTAGCAGCATAAATACCTGCTGCATAGCCAGCTGGTCCCGATCCCAAAATAATAAGTTTATGATGTTGATATTCCATGAGCGAATTATAAGATAGAGATTAAAGAAATTGTTATCTTTTCTAACTAAATAAGTCATATCTCAATATAATATTGAAAACAGGAGTAAATCATCGCTAAAAAAAAAGAGCAATCAAATTTGCCAACTGGAACTTTAAAAAATGTATTTGCATTTTTCTGTTTGGGCTCAGTTTTATACATTTTAATATCTCTTGTTTCTTATTCTTCTCTCGATCCAAGTCTATCTTCAATTAGCTCTTTGTCAGGTAATATCCAAAATCTTGGCGGGCCCTTTGGAGCTTACCTTTCTGATGCATTATTTTCAGTTGTTGGGTTAGGCGCATATTTATTTTTGGCAATCATATCTTTTGCAGCTGTAAAAGCACTTTTTTTCTATCAACCAACAGATAGGTTTCATAAAGCTCTTAAAATTACGTCAGCGATTTTTTTAATCTCTTCATTCGCAACTTTATGTGAATTTTATTATTCAGGTGATTACTTTCCTCAGTCGTCATCAGGTGGTTTGGTTGGAGATGTAATCTTTTCCAACCTATCTAATATTTTTGGTGTTGTTGGCTCTCTTATATTTATAGTAATTTTCTTTCTTGCTTCAATTTCTATTACTTTTTCATTTTCTTGGTTATCTCTTATGGATACTATTGGAAAAAGCACTAAATATTTTTTCCTAGAATTTACATCTCAATTTGTTCGCTTAGTAAAATTTATATTTAACTCGCTTAGATTAATTGATATTTCAAAATTTAAACCTGTTAATAAAATAGCTCCAAAGCCATCCACTTTAGAGGTTAAACCAAGAGAATTAAATCTCCCTCAGGCAGCCAAATCTTCTCAGGGAGAGAATAAGTCTGCTGAAATTTCTAGTGCATCAGTTAAACCCGAGGCTCAAAAAAGTGAATCCGTTAGCTCGTCTACTGTTTTTAAATCTAAAGATAAAAATTTCAACCAAGAGATGCCTTCAACCGATCTTCTTGATAGAGTTCTTGACGATGGGTCATCTCTTTCCAAAGAACAACTGGACGAGGTTGCAGATAGACTTGAAGTAAAACTCCAAGAATTTGGAATTGAAGCATCTGTTGTTTCTGTAATCCCAGGACCAGTTGTAACTCGATTTGAAATTCAACCCGCTCCAGGAACAAAAGCAAGCAAAATTACAAATATAGCTCAAGATATTGCTAGGTCTCTTGCTGTAACAAGCGTTCGGGTTGTAGAGGTAATACCTGGCAAATCAGTTGTTGGAATCGAGATACCTAACACAAATAGAAAGATGGTTCGTTTAACAGAAATATTGTCCTCTGATACATTCCATAACTCACACTCACCTCTTTCGATGGCCTTAGGTCATGACATAGCTGGCAAACCTATAGTTGTTAATTTGGAAAAAATGCCTCATTTATTAGTTGCTGGTACCACTGGTTCGGGTAAGTCTGTTGGACTTAATGCAATGTTACTAAGTTTATTATTTAAATCTGATCCTGAAAGAGTTCGTCTAATAATGATAGATCCGAAAATACTTGAACTTTCAGTATATGAGGGTATACCACACCTTTTAACACCAGTTATTACAGACATGAATGACGCATCGAATGGATTGAGATGGTGTGTAGCTGAGATGGATAGACGTTATAAGTTAATGTCTGAAATGGGTGTTAGAGGTCTTTCAGCATTTAACCAAAAAGTAGCTGAAGCCAATGCAGCTGGCAAGCCATTACTTGATCCATTTCGGGAAGATGAGGAGATCCTTCTAGAGGAATTGCCTTCTATTGTGGTGGTGGTGGATGAGTTTGCAGACATGATAATGATAGTAGGTAAAAAAGTTGAACATCTCATTGCACGAATCGCTCAAAAGGCAAGGGCAGCAGGTATTCATCTAATTCTTGCAACTCAGAGACCGTCCGTTGATGTTATAACCGGACTTATAAAAGCTAATATTCCGTCAAGGATTGCATTTCAAGTATCTTCTAAAATTGATTCAAGAACCATTCTTGATCAAGGAGGTGCTGAGCAACTTCTGGGGGCAGGTGACATGCTTTACCTCCCTGCAGGGCAAGGTGTTCCGGAAAGAGTTCATGGTGCATTTGTTGGTGACGATGAAGTTCATAGAGTTGTTAACAGTTGGAGAGAGAAATCTGAACCCAACTATTTAGATGAGATTACATCTGACATGCAGGAAACAGGACCAATTCCTGGTTGGTCTGATGCAGATTACTTAGACTCATCTGACGAAAATGATGAACTTTATGATGAAGCAGTGAGTTTTGTCATAGAATCCAGAAGAGCATCAATATCTGCTGTTCAACGAAAACTAAGAATTGGTTATAACCGAGCAGCTAGAATAATTGAAGCCATGGAAATGGCAGGATTAGTTTCAGAAATGAGTAGCAATGGCAGTCGAGAAGTTTTGGTTCCCAAGCAGCAATGATTGCTCGCTCATTTTTAATAATATTTGCTATCAATTTTTCAGTTTTAGCTAACGAAGATAAAATTTCATTATCACTCCTTAACGCTGAACTCAAAAAAAATTATGCCTTTACAGAGAGATCATTAAATCAGTCCGCTATTAAGATAGATAATTCCTCAGGCAAAATATTTTTTGATGAAACTGGGATTACAATTAATATTCTTACTCCATTCAAAGAAAACTATAGAATCGAGGGTGGCATAATTGAGATTCATGATTTGTACTTAGATCAAAAGCAATCAATTAATATTGATCAAGCCAATAATTTTTTTCTTAATCTTTTAATTGAAGGCATTGATGAAAACAATCCAACATACAGAGTAAATATTGTTGATGATGACACAATAGAAGTTATGTCTTTTGAGCAGAATAATTTAGTTAGTTTTTTGTTTTTTAAAAATAAACTTGATCTTATTCGATACACAGACTCCCTTGGGGTAGAGCATGGAATAGAGTTGCAACCGTTATGATTACAAAATTATTTTTTATAGCAGTAGGTGGCTCATTAGGCGCTCCACTAAGGTATTTAATTAATGACTCAATGAAAGATTTTTATTTTTTTATGCTGCCTAGTGGAATAATGCTTGTAAATTTTATTGGATGTTTTTTTATTGGCATTGCAATGGCATATATTTCTGACTTCAAATCAAATGCTTATTATTTGTTAATAGTTGGATTTCTTGGATCTTTTACAACAATGTCAGCCTTCTCACAGCAAACAATTGAATTGCTATACAATGGAAAAGAACTGAACGCTTTAATGTACGTTTTAGCCTCAATAATTACATGCTTAGTAGGAACATTTTTAGCTTTTTATTTGTTTAAAACATCTTAGAAAAATGATTGATGCAAACTTAATAAAAAACAATTCTCAGATTGTTATTGAGAATCTAAAATCTAGAAATTATGACTTAGATTATGACTTATATGAAAGTTTAGAATCTGATCGAAAAAAATATCAAACCGAAACTGAGGATTTGCAGGCAATGCGTAAAGTCCTTTCGCAGGATTTTGGATTATTGAAAAAAGAAGGTAAGGATGATCCAAAGCTAAGCAAAAAAATTGAATCTGTTAACAATGATCTTGAAGTATGCTCAAGTAAGTTGAGTGAAGTTCAGCTACATTTGGAGAATTTATTGTTGGATATACCCAACCTTGTGGATGCATCGGCTCCAATAGGCCTAAATGAAGAGAATAATGTAAAAATTAGGGAGCATGGTGAGCCAAAAATTTTTAAAGGAAAAGATCATCTAGATATAACATCTATGATTGATACAGAATCAGCTAATCTCTTGGCTGGATCTCGTTTTGCAGTCTTGAAAGGAGAGATAGCTAAATTGCAACGAGCTTTAATAGCTTTTATGTTAGATAAAGCTTTAGAGCACGGATATGAAGAGCATTACTTACCCTTGGTTGCTAATACAGCATCTTTGACTTCTACGGGTCAGCTGCCAAAATTCTCAGATGATTTATTTCAGCTCAGCGATGATTATTATTTAATACCAACTGCTGAAGTACCTCTAACTAATTTATATAGAAACAAGATTTTAGATATTGATAAATTCCCCATAAAGTTAACTGCTCATACAAGTTGTTTTAGGTCTGAGGCTGGAAGTTACGGAAAAGATACAAAGGGGTTGATAAGACAACATCAATTTGAAAAAGTTGAGTTGGTGCAAATTTGTCATCCAGATCATTCATTCAAGGCATTAGAGGAGCTTACTTCTCATGCTGAGGCAGTACTTATTGAGCTTGATCTTCCATATCAAGTTGTCGAACTATGTTCTGGAGATTTAGGTTTCTCTGCAGCAAAAACTTATGATCTTGAGGTTTGGATTCCAAGCCAAGAATCCTTTAGAGAGATATCTTCATGCTCAAATTGTTCTGATTTTCAGGCAAGAAGAGCTAAGATGAGATTTAAAGAAGATGGTAAATCAAAATTTGTTCACACACTCAACGGTTCTGCACTGGCTGCAGGTAGAGCTCTAATTGCAATTATTGAAAATAATTTTGATCAAAAAAGTAAAATTTCTATCCCAGAAGTCCTTCAGGACTATACAAAGTTCTCGCATATTGAAGTTTGATAAAAATTTACATAATGTTGCAGAATTGTTCCTTTTCATAATCATAAAACAGGTATAGAATTAATCCATCGTCTTTATTTTAATTTTTAGAGGAAATTATGAAATTATTACGAAACTTTTTTATGATTGCATCTTTAATTGCGATCCCAGCCTTTGGACAAGAACTTACTTCAGATATTACGGGCGTAGTTAGCGACTCTTCTGGAACTCCCTTAAGCGGAGCTAATGTAACTGTAACTTACAAACCTACAAATTCAACCTTTTCAAGAACAACAAGTTCAACTGGAAGGTTTAATGCTGGTGGTTTAAAGCCTGGTGGTCCATATGAAGTAACTGTTAGATCAAGTCAATATAATTCTGAGACTGTATCAGGGATCACTCTTATTGTTGGAGATACAAAAAGAATTAATTTTGTTTTAGAAACAATCGATGAGGTGGTGGTAGTTGCATCAGCTGGAACAACTCTTGATACCGGTTATGGTTTTGGAACTGCATTAACTTCAAAGGATATTGAACAAACTGCTTCGGTTCAAAGAGATTTAAAAGATTTTATAAGATTGAATCCGCTTGTTTCTCTCGATGATGCCGAAGAGAATTACGAGGCTATTTCTATTGCAGGAGCTCATCCTAGAACAAACGATTTGAGGGTAGATGGAGTATCTTTTAATGATGATTTTGGTTTAAATGCCAATGGTTATCCCTCGCAAAGAAGTCCAATTTCACTTAATGCCATTGAACAGCTTGCGGTAAAAGTCGCACCAGCATCGGTTGAATATTCTGGTTTTAGAGGCGGAGTAATTGAAGTTATTACAAAATCAGGAACCAATGAATTTACTGGAGAGGTATTTAGCTATGATAGAGGAGATTCATTTATGGGCGATGAATCAAATGGTGACGTCTATACATTTGATCTAGATGACACTTCAGAGGGTTTTGCTTTTGGTGGACCTATTTTAAAGGATAAGGCTTTCTTTTATGTTACTTATGAAGAAGCTGAGATTTCAAAACCAATCACACATGGTCCTATAGGCTCAGGCCTTCCTAACAACATCAGAATTACAACTGATGAAGTTGCCAATATTAGACAAATCACCCAGGATGTATATGGTTTTGA
Source organism: uncultured SAR86 cluster bacterium (assembly GCA_902541245.1). GTDB lineage: Bacteria > Pseudomonadota > Gammaproteobacteria > Magnimaribacterales > D2472 > D2472. The sequence continues at coordinate 23,207 of CACBPT010000001.1, forward strand.
TCCTTTAAGCTATACCAGTTCTAATGTATCAGTACAAGAATTTACAACTGTCAGACTAGATTTTGATTTAACTGATGCACATAGATTGACTGTGAATTATAAAGAAGTTGACAGTAGTAAACTTAATGGAGCTAACAACAGCTCAAGTACTATGACTTTTTCTTCTGCAGAGTATCAAAAGGGTGAAGTAACTGAAACTACCGGCATGCTTTTGGTGTCAAATTGGTCTGATGATTTCATTACAGAATTTAGTTATTCAACTAAAGAACAACTTACATCGCAAATGTCTCCAGTTGGACAGGGGCTTCCTTTTTTTCAGATTAATGATTGTGGTGCACAAGGCATACGATGTGAATTAGGACCAGATATATTTAGATCAGCTAATCAATTAGCTACAGAAACAACTTTTACTAAACTTAAAGGTACTTATTACATGGGTAATCATAAGTTTACTTTTGGGTATGAAAATAAATTATGGGATATTTATAATGTATTCATTGAAGCGCAGGATGGTGGATATGAATTTGAAGGTATAGCTAATTATCAGGCGCAAATTGCTTCAAGCTTTGAACATCAAAATTCAAGAGATCTATCTGAACAAGGTGGTGCCGCTGTGTTTGAGTACTATTTAGATTCTTTTTATATACAAGATGAAATAGACATTTCTGAAAAATTAAATATCTTGGTTGGTGTTCGATATGATGAATTCGACTCAGACGACTCACCTGCTGTTAACCAAGGATTTGTAGATACATTTGGATTTGCAAATGGAGGCATTGCTGGAACTAATCTAATTAATTACAGATTAAGTTTTGATTATGAAATTGATGAGGTCAGCAGATTAAAGGGTTTATTTGGTACTTTTTCCTCTAAGCTACCTACCGTTTGGATATCAAATGCCTACACCAATGATGGAGTCAGAATTGCCACATATAATCAAGCAAATGCTGCTGCTGGCTGTAACCCTTTAGTGGGCGTAACAACAACTATGCCCGCTTGTGTTAATGATGCAATTACAAATGCTCCACTTCTTGCAGCTAAAGTTGACTTTATTGCCCCAAGTTTTGAATGGCCCGAGACTCAGACATTCAACCTAACTTATGAGAGAGAAATAGGTGACTGGTTACTTACATCAACCTACTTAAATTCTAAGCAAGATGAGGCCAATTACAGAATTTTAGATGCTGGTACCGGCATTATAGGAGATAGGGCTTTGCCTGCAGTTCTTACTGCTCCAGATGGAAGGCCAATATTAAGTCAATCTGAGTCACAGTTTAAGACAACAAAGTTTGGTTTGTATACCAATAGTGGCGCTCAGCGTGAAGTCTTCTCAATTCAAATGTCAAGGTTGTTCAATGATGGTGAGGGAGCATTCTCAATTGGATATACCCATCAAAATATCGACATGATATGTAGCATGCAATCTTCTACTTCTCATTCAAATTATGGAAAATGTCCTGGGTCAGATTTTCAGTATAGACCTGCTTCAAGATCAATCTATGAAACCGAACACAGGCTTTTTGCAACTCTATCATCAACGCATTACTTCTTTGGTCCTGAAAGTCCAACCACTTTCAATCTTTTCTTTGAAAGAAAATCTGGTTTACCAGGAACACTAACTTTTGATACTTATTCAAGTCCAGGAAGATATCAAACTCAAGCATTCGGTCATGAGAGAAGAACTAATGATGACAACGCTCAACTTTTATATATACCCAGCGGTGTAGATGATCCTCTGGTTTGTTTTGTTTCATGTACATCTCCTGACTTAGCAGTAGCTGGTGAAATATTAGATCTACTCTACAACACATATGGTCTCGCTAATTATGCAGGTCAAATTGTTCCTCCTGGAGCGTTTGAATTCCCATATCAAACTACATTGGATCTTAAAATCACGCAGGTTCTTCCTGGATTTAGAGATGATGATGAGTTCGTAATTTCTTTAGGAATTGAAAATTTACTCAACTTACTTGATGATAATGAGGGGGAGATTTTCTACGGTGATTTCACAGGTAAAATTCCAGTCTTGGACTTTCAACTGACATCAGATCTATCTAGGTACATTTATGGAAACAGCAGAGGTGCTGATTATGCATTTAGATATAATCCAAATGATCCTTATGATTTGAGTAAATCTGCAGTGAATAGTATTTGGAGAGCTCAATTAGGATTCACTTATAGATTTTCGCTATAAGTTTGTTTATACAATAAAAAAAGGGCGGTTATACCGCCTTTTTTTTTGTTAAAATAAATTTAATGTCATTCAATTCAATTCCAGTCTTTTCAATGCCAGACATTGAAAATCGAAATCAAGAGACCATTGATAGTCTTTATAAAGCGCTAACTACTCACGGATTTTTTACAATAACAGATCATGGAATTAAGGATGAGGTTTTAGCTTCTAGCTATAAAGTAAGTAAAGAATTTTTTGATCTTTCTGAAGATATAAAAAATAACTATGCTCACCCTGAAGCAGCAGGCGCAAGGGGATACACACCATTCGGAAAAGAAACAGCTGTTGGTGAAAAGACTCCTGATTTAAAAGAATTTTGGCATCATGGTCCAGTCATTGATGAATCGTTTGATGATAGAGTTCCTAAAAACATATTTGTTTCCGAGCTTGCAGATTTTAATGGCCAATTTGATCTGCTATTCAACCAACTTAATATGCTTGGAATAAAGGTTTTAAGTGCTATAGCAGTTATCCTAGGCAAAGATCCAGATTTTTTTGATAACTGGGCTTTAAAAGGTAACTCAATATTAAGACTGATTCATTATCCACCTATCAATGATAATGCAAACATCATGCGAGCTAGAGCTCATGCGGATATAAATTTAATCACTTTATTAGTTGGTGCTGAAGAGTCCGGCCTTGAAGTTCAACATCCCTCTGGTGGATGGATACCAATTCAGGCAAAGAGCAAATCAATAGTTTGCAATATTGGAGACATGATGCAGTTAGTTACTCGTTCTAAACTAAAAAGCACTAGTCATCGTGTTGTTGATCACAATATTGATAAATCTTCGTCCCGTTATAGCATGCCTTTCTTTCTCCATCCCTCGCCTGATATAGAACTGTGTTCCATCGTTGATGATTCACTTGAGTCTATTAGTGCCCATGACTTCCTAGAGGAGAGGCTCAGAGCAATTAAGCTATACTAAATAATGACAATAATATCGATAATTCAAATTATTATTGGCTTTTTAGGCCTTGTCTTGATTGCTATACCTTTTTCACAAAACATAAGATCGATTAACTATAAACATATTCTTGCTGCGATATTTCTTCAAATTGTTTTAGCTTTTGCTCTTTTAAAGATACCTTTTATTGTTCAAATCTTTGCATATCTTTCTGAAGGTGTTACTGCATTACAGTTAGCTACTCAGGAGGGAGCTGAATTTGTATTTGGTTATCTCAGCAATGGATCATTGTCTCCGTTCGAAAAATCTGGACAAGGAAATGCAATGATATTTGCATTCCAAATATTACCTTTGATCATTGTGATATCTAGTCTTTCCGCATTGCTTTGGTTTTGGAATATATTGCCACTAATTATTCGGTCAATATCCAAAATATTTGAAAAATTATTTAATATTGGCGGTCCCATTGGATTGGGAGCAACTGCAAATATTATTATGGGTCAAGTTGAAGCGCCGCTTCTTGTAAGACCATATTTATCCAAGATGAGTGATAAAGAACTATTAATTTTGATGACTGCAGGTATGTCCACTGTGTCTGGGTCTATTATGATTGCGTTAGTATCAATGCTATCTCCACAATTTCCAGATATAAATTTAATTCAGCATCTTGTTTCAGCTTCAATTTTATCTATACCAGCAGCAATAATGTATGCCAATATTATGATCCCATCCTCAAAGATAACTAATTTTGACGGAAGCTCTGTGCCAAAGGTTTATGACAGTTCTATGGATGCAATTACCAGGGGCACAAGGGATGGTCTTGAAATTTGTTTGAATGTTGCAGCTATATTAATTGCTTTCATTGCCCTTGTTTCTTTACTTAACTCAATTCTTGGGATTGCAGGAAACTGGATCGGACTTAATGATTTATCTTTACAATTAATTTTAGGCTATATTTTCTTTCCGATTGTTTGGTTGATGGGTGTGCCTACTTCAGAAGCATTGGTAGGAGCTGAATTATTGGGTTTAAAAACTGCCCTTAATGAATTTGTAGCTTATGGTGCACTTGCAAATATTGAACCAGACTTATTGTCTGATAAATCAAAACTTATTATTCTTTATGGCTTATGTGGGTTTGCTAATTTTTCTTCGGTTGGAATCCTTGTAACTGGAATTAGTGCAATGGCGCCTGAAAGAAAAAATGTTTTAATTAAAGTTTCCTTAAAAGCTCTTATTGGAGCTACTCTTGCATCATGTATGACTGGATTAGTTATAGGCTTATTAATTTAGCCATATAATCGACGCATTTAAAAAAGCTGCGAAAATTAGCCATAAAAAATAGGGTAGATACAAATAAAATAAAACCCTAGATTGATCTTTTATAATATTTAATATTCTATGATTTAAATAAATCAGAATACCTATATCGACAAATGCAATTACTGGAGCTTGAAAAAAAAAGAATATCCAAGACCAAGCTGCGTTAAGTATTAATTGAAAAATAAAGATAGAGCTAATTTTATCTGCAACTTTAAAAGAAATAAAAGCCATCATTATGTATAGAATTGGCCAAACAATTCCAAAAACATAACTTGGCGGATTCAATGGACTTTTAATCAGTTCTGTATACCAATCATCAGAACCTATATAAGTATTTGCAAGGGATCCTATCACTGATGTTAGGACAACCAAAATTGGCAGAATATATTTCATTTTCTCAGGCTTTTTCAAGCAATATTGAGCAAATTGAATATCCAGCTCCAAAAGAGCAAATAATCCCTTTTTGACCTTCCTCTAATTGATTGTATTTATGAAAAGCTATTATCGACCCTGCGGAACTTGTATTTGCATATTCATCAAGAACAATTGGGGCTCGATCAGAAGCAAAATCATCACCCAACAACTTTTTAATTACATAGGCATTCATATTAATGTTTGCTTGATGGAGCCAATATCTCTCTATATCTTGAGGTGATAGATTTTGTTCATTGAGTTGATCTAAAATTAGCGAGGATACAAATGGCATTACCTCTTTAAATACACGTCTTCCATTTTGAAAGAAAAGTTGTTCAGATTCAGAATAATCTTTATCTTCAATAGTATTCATATAACCAAAATTATTTCTTATATTGTTTGAAAATGAAGTTTTAAGTTTTGTATCAATAATCTTGAATTTATTTTCTGCTTTAGAGGCCTTTTCAATAACAACTGCTGTGCAAACATCTCCAAATATAAAATGTCCATCTCTATTTTTAAAATTGTTATGCCCAGAAGTTATTTCAGGACTAATTACAAGGATTTTTGAAGATTTTCCAGCTTTTATATCAGCATAAGCATTGCTAATTCCGAAAGTAGAGGCTGAGCAGCCAACCATCATATCGTAAGCAAAGCCTTCGATGCCTAATTCATTTTGAACTTCAATAGCAACTGCAGGATATGCTCTTTGAAGGTTCGCAGCAGAAACAATCACGCAATCGATGTCAGCAGCATTTAAATTTGCATCTTTTAATGCTTGCTTAGCAGCTTTTACACATACTTCTGCTGAAAATGATAATTCATCATCAGTTCTCGCTTTAATTAAAGGTTTCATTCGTTGCGGATTTAACAGAGAATCCTTTTCAATTACATACCTACTTTTTATGCCTGATGCCTTAACAATAAACTCACTGGATGAGTGCTCTAGGGGAATAATAGATCCGTTTTCAATCTGATCTGCATTTTCTGCATTGAATAAGTCAACGTATTTATTGAATGATTCTACTAGCTCATCATTAGATATTTTATGAGGAGGAGTCCAAACTCCAGTTCCTGAAATATATATATCTTCCATATCTTTCCCCTTGTTACATGTTATTTTATAGTCTTATGGAGAAAATACCATTAGATACAATATCGGGATCAAATCACTCATTTGATCTTTATCATTCAACTGGTGCTGATGTTATCGGCTTAATTCAAATATCTCATGGCATGGCAGAGCATAAGGGAAGATACATAGATTTTATAAATTTTTTTAACGAAAATGGCTATCACGTAGTTATATATGATCACAGAGGTCATGGTGATAGGATTATTGATGAAAAGATTGGATTTTTTGATAATGCTAATGGGTGGGAATTAGTTGTTATGGATTTGATTACAGTTCATGAGGAAACTAATAAACTTTTCCCTAAAATTCCAAAAATTTTATTAGGTCACAGCATGGGCTCTTGGATAGGTTTAGCAGCTATGCAAAAAAAGTCTTTTTTTGATGCTGCTTTAATATCTGGATCAAGCTATCCAAACACAATCCAGACTGCATTACAAAAAATATTTTTAAACTTTGAAACATTAAGACTTGGAAAAGATGGCTATAGTAAATTTTTACATAAAATTATATTTGGAGGTTTTAATTTAAAATTTAGAGATGTAGAAACTCCTAATGATTGGCTTACCAGAGACAGAATGAGTGTGGATAATTATACAAAAGATCCACTTTGTGGCTTTGTTGTATCAAATCAATTATGGGCTGATGTTATTTATGGGATAGAAGAGGTTTTCAAGAAAAAAAATTTGAAATTACTAGATAAAGAAATTCCTTTACTAGTTTTTTCTGGCACTCAGGATCCTGTAAGTAATATGGGTAAGGGCGCAGTAAAATTATATGAATGTTTAAAAGATTACAATTGTAAATCAGAGCTTTATCTTGTTGATGGTGCTAGACATGAAACTCTTAATGAAACTGATAAGATGACTACTTATAATTACGTCTTAGATTTTTTAATAAATAGACTCCATGGAAGATGATGGATTTAGATAATAAAGTTTCTCTAGTTACCGGTGCGGGCCAAGGCATTGGTGAAGGTATAGCTAAAAATCTTGCTTCAAAAGGATCAAAGGTTATTGTTGTAGATCTTAATCAACAATTATCAGAAAATGTGGCTGAGGAAATTAATGCTAGCTTTCCAAATTCTGCATTTAGTTTTCAAGCAGATCTTACTAATTCAGATGAGATTGAATCTATGCTTGAATTTGGTGTTATAAAATTTAATAAGATTGATTGTATTTGTAATAATGCTGCTTCTTCAAAAGGCATTGGTCCTGTTGAGAATTACTCTCTTGAAGATGTTCAAGCAACACTTGATTTAACATTTACTTCTCTATGGAAGTGCCTTCAAGCGGAAATAAGATTTTTAAAGCAGCAGGCTATTTCAGCCTCAGTTGTAAATATTTCATCTAATTCAGCTATAAAAGGATATGCATTTAATTCAATATATGCCGCCAGTAAGGCAGCAGTAAATAATTTAACGCAATCAATTGCAAAAGAGATTGCAAGAAATAACATAAGAGTTAATGCTGTATCACCTGGAACAATAAATACACCTGGCGTAAGAGAATATTTTAAAGCTGAACCAAAAGCTAAAGAAATGCTTGAAAAATCTTCCTTGTTAAGAAGAATCGGTGAACCAGAGGAAGTTGGAGAATTGGTTTCATTTCTTTTGTCTGATAGATCCTCTTTTATCACTGGGCAAATTATTTCAGTTGATGGAGGCTCTTCAATTAATTAAATCTAATGTATAAAAATAAATATACTTACCCCGAATTAGTTAGGGTAGAAAAAAACGATATTAGATATTATCGAGATTCTAAAGAAAATCTAGTTCCTTCAGTTACCACTATTCTTTCAGCGACTGGTGATAAAAGCGGTATTGATGCCTGGAAGCGGCGCGTTGGACCTAAGGCAGCAAGAGCTGTTGTCGATGAGGCTACAACGATAGGCACCGCGGTTCACCTAGCAATTGAGAACTACCTATATGGTAAAGAATGGAAAAACTTCACGGATGATAAAATGGGCTTGATGTCTCAACAAATTGCTCAGAGATTTATTGATGATTGTCTTGATGATATAGATGAAGTTTGGGGTCTAGAATCTGGTTTGGTTGTTGATGGATTATATGCTGGAACTGCAGACTGTATTGGCATGTTTAAAGGCAGGCCAACTATTATTGATTTTAAGACAGCAAAAAAAATTAAACGAAAAGATTGGATTGAAGATTATTTTTTACAGGGAGCAGCTTATGCAAATGCTCATAATGTTATGCATGGAACTCAGATAAACTCCATTGCTATTTTAATGGTAGATAGAGATCTACTGTTTAAAGAATTTTTTGTTAGTGAGAATGAATTTGATAATTTCACTGATAAGTGGAAAAAAAGAATTATTGGTTATTATAAAACTCACGATATTTTAGGGAGAGAATAAATGAATGATTTAAAAGATAGAAAAATTATGATCACTGGTGCAAGTTCAGGTTTTGGAAAAGAAACTGCAAAGATGTGCGTTGCTTTGGGAGCCAAGGTAGTGCTTGGCGCACGAAGAGAAGATAAACTTAAGGAATTATGCGACGAGTTGGGCTCTGATTCATCAATTTATAAAGTAACTGATGTAACTTCCAAAGATCAAATGCAAGCTTTGGCCGATTATGGCATTAAAAATTTTGGAAGAATTGATTCATTAGTAAATAATGCCGGAATTATGCCTTTATCGCTTCTCAAGAAGGGAAGAACTGACGAATGGGACCAAATGATCGATGTAAATATTAAAGGCGTTTTGTACGGAATAGATTCTGTTTATTCACATATGCTTGAGAGGGAGTCAGGGCAAATCATAAATGTTTCATCAGTTGCTGGAAAAAGAGTGATGCCAGGAAGTGCAGTGTATTCTGGAACTAAATATGCAGTAAGAGCTATTTCAGAAGGTTTAAGGATAGAGTCTTCTGGCAAGATACAAGTAACCTGCATATATCCAGGAGCGTTTAAGACTGAGCTTGCATTCTCTATAAAAGACGAATCAATGTTAGAGACTCTGATGAGTAGAGGTATTGGAGAAGTTGCTCAACCTGCGGAAAGAGTCGCAGAGTCAATAATTTATGCTCTTCAATTAGATCCAGGAGTTTCAGTTAATGAAATAGTTATAAGGCCTACTGCTCAAGACGCATAAATTTTAAATGAAAATAACATTCTTCATTGTATTTATAATTTATGCCTCATCAATAATTGCAGATTCAAAATGTAATCAAGCTGATTTAATTCTTGAAAATGCATCTATTTATGATGGTTTAAGTGATAAATCATTTATTGGAAGTATTGGGGTTAAAGACTCTAAGATATCATTTATCAATAAAGGAAAAATAACTGCATATGGTGAGTGTGGTGGAACCAGAGTTATTAATTTAAAAGAATATTTTATTTATCCTGGATTTGTTGATGGACACGGACATTTAAAAGGAATTGGCTATAGAGAATTAACTCTTAATTTACAAGGAATACCCTCTCTAGATTTAACTTTAAAAGCAGTTGAAAATTACTTATCTTTAAAACAACCTAATGATTGGATTATAGGGCGAGGATGGATTGACAAAACTTGGCCAGAAAAAAGATTTCCAACAAGATGGGATCTAGACTCTTTTTCTCCAAATAATCCTGTTGTTTTAGAGAGGGCAGATGGTCATGCCATTGTTGTTAATAGCATTGTTTTAAAACTTGCAAATATAGATTCAAACACTCCTGATCCTCAAGGCGGTTTTATAGAAAAAGATGATAATGGTGAACCAACAGGTTTATTGGTTGATATGGCTATGAATTTGATAGCAGATTTAATACCAAAATTAACAAGGGACGATGACAAAAAAGCATTTCTAGAGGGACTTCAAAGAAATGTTGCTCTAGGATGGACTCAAATACATGTTCCCGGAGGAACTTTTCAAGATATATCAATTTTAAATGAAATTAAATCAGAGAATAATCTTCTGCAAAGAGTTTATTTTATGGTCAGTGATGGAGAGCCAGCTGACTTACTTCTTGAAAAAGGACCCATTATAGATTCAGAAAATTTATTAACGGTTCGAACAATTAAAATGTATGCAGATGGAGCATTAGGCTCTAGAGGTGCCGCACTAATTGAAAAATATAGTGATTATGATGGCAAGGGAGTTTTTATATTTCGTGAAGAAGAGACCAAACCAAGATTATCTAAAGCTTTAAAAAAGGGCATACAAATAGCGACGCATGCTATTGGTGACAATGGGAACAGAGTTGTTTTAGATTGGTATGAAGATGCCTTTGAAAACGCAAAAAATAATGATCAAATAATTTCTGAGCCAAGGTGGAGAATAGAGCATGCTCAAAACATTACTCCAATTGATCAAAAACGATTTGTTGAATTAAATGTTATTCCTGCTATGCAACCATCTCATGCAATCGGTGATTTACATTTTGCAATTGATAGATTGGGATTAGAAAGAATTAACAATGCATATGCTTGGAGAGATCTCATAGATCAGGGTTTGATTATTGCAGGGGGCTCAGATGCCCCTGTTGAAATTGGTGATCCAAGAATTGAATTTTATGCAGCTATTGCTAGGAAGGATGTTGATGGATTTCATGCTGAGGGATGGAATCTAAATCAAAGATTAACTAGATTTGAAGCATTAAAAATGTTTACCATATGGCCAGCAATTGCATCATTTGAAGATAATGTTAAAGGTACAATTGAGGTTGGTAAGTTGGCAGACTTTACTATTTTTGACAGCGATATTATGACAATTCCTGAGCAAGAAATATTAAATGTGAAGAACATTTATACCATTGTTGGTGGACGAATAGTTTTCGAGGAGTTACTTTAATTATTGTTTAAGATCAAATCAGCGCATTTAGCTCCAACCACGTTGCATGTTGCATTTGTATTTCCAGATATTATGGTTGGAAAGATTGATGCATCTGCAACTCTTAAGCCTCTAATACCCTTTACTTTTAAATGTTTATCAACAACACATTCAGCTCCGTTCCCCATTTTGCAGGTTCCAATTGGATGATAAACAGACAGAGACTCATTCCTGATAAATTCATCAATCTCATTATCTGTTTGATAAATTGATCCAGGCTGAATTTCAGTTGCTCCTAGATTCTTCATGGTTGGAGTATTGAAAACTTTTCTAATTTTATTTACCCCTTCAATCATATGCTTGATATCTTTTTCCTCAGTTAGATAATTAGCAAAGATTTTTGGAGCAATATTCGGATCAGAGGACTGTAATTCAATATGTCCTCTGCTTTCTGGTCTTAAATTACATATTGATGCTGTTATTCCAGATGAAGGTTTCATGGCTCCACTTTTCTTGTATTCACCGGCACCAGGTGCAAAGTGAATTTGTGCATTTGGTGTTTTTTCATTTGAATTAGTTTTAAAAAATACACCTATATCTGACGCAGGGTAGGTCATTAATCCTGTATATTTAATAAAATATTCATAGAGATTTTTGACCATTGCAAATGGTTTCATTAGCTCGCTAAATGTTTTTAATTCATTAACCTTGTAACTTAAATTCACAGTAAGATGATCTTGTAAATTTTGACCAACTCCAGGTAAGTCATGAACTAGAGCTATTTGATATTTTTTAAGATGATTTTTTGGGCCAATTCCAGATAGCATAAGTATTTGAGGTGAGTTAATGCTTCCCCCACTGAGAATTAATTCAGATGAACATCCTATTACTCCTGAAAATTTTTTATTTGAAATCTTTACACCTATTACTTTTTTATTTGAGATGATAATTTTTTCAACTAAGGTACTTGTTAGGATATCTAAATTTGGTCGATTTGATATTGGTTTTAAAAATGCATCAGCAGCGCTAAATCTTTTTCCATTTTTAATATTTACTTGATATTGTCCAAATCCTTCCTGATCTGCTCCATTAAAATCATTATTATTTTTGAAACCAAATTCTGAACATGCCTTTAAAAATTCTTTAGATGCATCAAGAATAGGTTGAAATGTTTCAACCCACAAAGGGCCAAAATTTCCGTGAAATTGATCTTCATGATTTTGATTATTCTCCAAAGCAATAAAATATTTTAGTAAATCGCGATAGCCCCAACCATTATTTCCTAATTGTTCCCAATTGTTATAATCATCAGCTTGACCGCGAATATATAACATTCCATTAATGGAGCTACTTCCTCCTAACGTTTTTCCTCTTGGCCAATTTATTGTTCGATTATTTAAATTTTTTTCAGGCTCAGTTTCATAGCACCACCCATATTTTTTACTCTTAAACAATGAACTTGCTGCAAGAGGCATCTTGATAGAGTATGAAGAATCCATTGGACCGGCCTCAATCAAAAGAACAGAATTTTTAGGATCTTCTGAAAGTTTATTTGCTAAAACACAACCTGCACTTCCAGCGCCAACAATGATATATTTATGGCTGAATTTCATTAATCTAATATCTCTTAGGTAATCATATGCGTCAAGTAATAGCCATTGGTGGAGGAGGCTTCGGCAGAACCACTAAATCTAAACTTATAGAACAATTTATTCTTGATCAAACAGGCAAGGCAATACCTAATATATGTTTTATTCCTACTGCTACAGGCGATTTAGAACAATACATTAAAAATTTTTATTCTGTTTTTTCAAAATTAAAATGTAATGCCTCTCATATTAGTTTTTTTAAACGAACTATTGACCTTCAAGAGCACATTGCAAAACAAGATGCTGTCTTTGTTGGGGGAGGAAATACAAAAAGTATGTTAGCTGTATGGAGAGACTGGGGCTTAGATATAATTCTTGAAGATGCTTATCAACGTGGCGTAATAATGAGTGGAGTAAGTGCTGGTGCAATTTGTTGGTTTGAAAATGGTTTAACTGATTCATGGGAAAGCGAGCTTAAACTAATTGAATGCATGAATTTCATTCCTGGAAATTGTGCTCCTCATTATGATGAAGAGCCTGAAAGAAGGCCTGCAACAAAAAAACTTCTTGAAGAAAAATATATTAATTTTATGTATGGAATTGAGGGTGGGGCAGCGCTTCATTTTGTTAATGAGACACCTAAGCAAACCATAAGATTTAATGAAAATAAAAATGCTTATAAAGTAACACTTGATAAAGATGTAATTAATGAGAATGCCTTTAAATTTATGGAGTTAACAAATTAAATTATGATGCCAAATTTTTGTACAAATCTAGCCTTTTTCCTCTGAATAAGTTAATTTATCAGTAATTTTAATTAATTTAGTTAACATTTATGTTTACAAGAATGGACCAGAGCACTCAAGAAGAGTGGCAGCACATCAGTGAAGAGCACTTGCCCCACATATTTGATATGCCAAAAAGAATTATTTCAATGTTAAAACAAGCTAAAGAATTAACGCTTGGTTTTGGTACTGATCAGTTACACCATGCTTTACAAACGGCAACAATGGCAAGAAGAGCTGGAGCTGATGATGAGATGATACTCATTAGTTTAATTCATGACATTGGAAAGGTGATTAATGTGCCTAATCATGGTCAAATCGCTGCTGAAATGATAAAGCCGTATGTTAGCGAAGATGCATATCACATAATAAGAACTCATCAAGATTTTCAAGGAGAGCATTACTATCATTATATGGGTAAACCACAAGATTTACGTAAACAGTATGTAAATGAGTCTTGGTATAAAAAAGCAATTGAGTTCACAGATGAATGGGATCAAGCAGCATTTGATCCTGAGTATAAAACTGATTCTTTAGAATCATTTGTGCCCTTGATCAATAAGTTTTTTGCTGCTCCTCATACGGTCTAATTAATCAAGAACACCGACAACTCTCAAAAATTATGAAAAGTAATATTTGGAGTGATATAAAAAAAGAAATTACTCTTAGAATAAATGCAGAGCCATCATTAAAGGATTATCTTGAGAGCTTAATTTTATCTAAGGATAATATAATTGAAGCAACAGCAGCAATCCTCGCATCAAAACTTCATAATGATGCGTTATCATCAATCGACCTATTTCACATAATTTTGTCTTCATACAATGAAAAAAAATCTATTCAAGATAGTCTCATTGAAGATATTTTATTTTTTCGTAAAAATGATCCAGCTTGTAAATATTTATCTACTCCACTTCTTTTTTATAAAGGTTTTCAGGGGTTAGCTGCATATAGATCAAGCAATATTTTGTGGACAAATGATAGGCATACTATGGCTTTGTATATTCAAAATAGATCATCTGAAGTATTTGGTGTTGATATCCATCCAGCCGCGACTATTGATAGTTCCGTGATGATTGATCATGCGACAGGCGTCGTAATTGGTGAGACCTCTAAAATTAATAAGGGTGTTTCAATTTTTCAAGGTGTTACATTAGGTGGTAAAGGTTTTAATAGAGGTGATAGGCATCCTAAAATTGAAGAGGGAGTATCTATTTTTGCTTCTAGTACAATTTTAGGGAATGTTACGATTGGTAAAAATTCTGTTATTGCTGCTGGAAGTTTAGTGCTTGAGGATGTTGAAGAGGACACAACAGTAGCTGGAATTCCTGCAAAAAAAATTAAATAGAACTTAAGATTTCTTTTTCTTCATCGTTCATTTCGGAATCAATTTTTTCAAATAATGCAGATGTTAAATACCTTTCCGCAGTATCTGCTAGCATGCATAAAATATTTGACCCGTTAGGGGCTTCATCTGCTATTTTCATTGCAACTGCAAATGTTGATCCCCCAGATATTCCAGTAATTATTCCTTCATTGGTAGCTAATTGATGAGACCAGTAAATTCCATCTTCACCTGTGACAGGTATATTAATATCAAAATAATTATTATCAATTGATTCTTGTAGCACTAAAGGGATAAAGTCAGGTGTCCAACCTTGGATTGGATGAGGGTTCCATGAATCATGCGCACTTGCAGGTGATCCGTCCTGATTTCTTTTTTGTGCTATTAAACTATTAACCAATTGAGCATTTTCAGGTTCAGTTATAACCAGTTTTGTTTTAGGTGATTGATCTCTTAGAACACGAGAGACCCCACTAAAAGTCCCACCCGTTCCATAACCTGATACCCAATAATCTAATCCTAATTCTTTAAAGTCATTCAAAATTTCTATAGCAGTTGTTTTTTCATGAATATCTGCATTCGCATCATTTTCAAACTGCTTGGCATAAAACCATTTATTTTTTTTGCATAATTTTTTGGCAAGATTATATGCAGCAGTTGTTCCCTCAGATGCTGGCGTTAATAGAACTTTAGCTCCAAGAAATCGCATTAATTTTCTTCTTTCTATGGATGTACTGTCAGGCATTGTCATTACACATGGATAACCTTTGCATGCACATACCATCGCCAATCCGATTCCAGTATTGCCACTTGTCGCTTCAACAACAGTTTGTTTAGGTTTCAAAAAACCTTCTTTTTCAGCTTTTTCAATAATACTTAAAGCCAATCTATCCTTTACTGAACCTCCTGGATTGAAGTACTCAGCTTTGACAAAAAGATTAATATTTTTAGGTGCAATGTTTTTAATTTTTATTATTGGTGTGTTGCCAATAGAACTTAATAAGTCTTTATAAATCATGATAGGCGCCTTATTTAATATTCAAGTAATTAGTTTTAAATAAAATATTATAATATTAATACAAGAAGTTTTTTAGTGAATATGATGACCACAAGCCACATTTACTTATTTCTAAAAATCTTTAAAATGCTTTATCCAACGGATAGGAGAGATGGCAGAGCGGTTGAATGCACTGGTCTTGAAAACCAGCAAACCTTCGCGGGTTTCCAGGGTTCGAATCCCTGTCTCTCCGCCAGTTTTTAGTTGCTCAAACTAGAATATAACAATGTTTTAAGCTCTTCTCTGATTGGGTATCTGTCTGATGGCATGAACTGAGTCATCATTGTAGCTGTTACATTATTTTTTCTATCAACCCAAAAAATTGTGCTTGCTGCTCCACCCCAAAAAAATTCTCCTTCAGAAGAAAAAGTTCCAGCTACTCCAGGATTCATGATAGTTCCAACTGTTAAGCCAAATCCTACTCCTTCTAACCCAAATGCAGATCCATCTTTTAAGATTTCATCTGAAAGATGATTATTTGCCATTAAATCAACAGATGCCTCGCTAATAATTCTGACACCATTTAAGATGCCACCATTTAAAAGCATCTCAGCAAATTTACTATAATCATCAATATTTGAGACTAAGCCTGAACCGCCGTCATAAAGTTTTGAGGAATTAGTAAGATAAGGTGACTTATCAAAAGCATCTATTGGCCGCAGATCTTTTGAAAATATAAGTTCAGCTTGATTTAGACCTGAGGGAGCCACAATTTCACCATCTCGAGAAAAAGCTCCTGAGGTGTAAAGAGTTGTAAATGAATCTTTATCACTTTCATTTACTGAAAAACCAATGCTTTTAAGTCCCAATGGTTCAAATATGTTTTTTTGTAAATATTCAGCAAAGGTGTCTCCAGAAATAACTTCAACTACACATCCCAAAATATCCATGTTAATTCCATATGACCATTTTTCTCCTGGATTATGAAGCAGGGGTGCAGATGCTGCAGCGGCAGAAAACTGACAGGTATTTCCTGGAAATTTATTTAATTCTGCATCCACAGCACCAAAATAATAGGGACGAATATTATTCTTTCTATATATTTGGTTGACTGGACCTTCACCAGCCCAACTGTATGTTAGCCCACTTGTATGAGTTAATAGGTCTCTAATTGTTATCTCTCTTTTTGGCTTAAGAACGTAGTCTTGAAAATCAAGATTTATAACTTTGGTATCTTTAAAGGCAGGAATATATTTTGAGACTTTATCATTTAACCTCAATTTTCCATTCTCAATTAGTTGCATAATTGCAACGCCTGTAACTGGCTTGGTCATTGAATAAATTCTATAAACTGTTTTTCTATTTACACTTATTCCTTTTTCAATATCGGCATATCCAAAAGTATGACGAAGGATTTCTTTATTATCTTTTTTAATTAAAATTGAGATATTAGGCAGGCTCCCATTATCAACATACTCGTTAAAATGATTTGTAATTCTTTGTTTATCGGCCAAGTCTAAGGAGTTAGCAGCTAGTTGGGATGATATCAAAAAAAATAATATTAATGATGTAAAGATTCTCATAAATTTCACCTATAATTTATCAATATTATTTTATTACACTAACGAACTAATGGCATCCTCCCAAATAAATTTAAATAATCCTCCAAAATTTTTATCAATTCTGGGATCTAAAGATGTTAAATTTGATGAAATTAATGAATCTATAACAATGATCTTTGAAATAAGTGATGAGCTTACGCATTCTGATGGAAAAATAGTGCAGGGTGGATTTATTACAGCCATGCTTGATGCCACTATGGCACATCTACTAATTTTCGTGAAAAAAGGAGAATATAATCCATTAACTCTTGGTATTAATGTTGCATTTCTTGCATCAGGGTCACCAGGTATTTTTACTGCAAAAGCAAAGATCGAGAAACTAGGAAAGAGTATTGTTTTTACAACTGGTTCACTTCTTCAAGAAGACAAATTGATTGCTACTGCATCATCAACTAATAAACTTATTAAACTTTAAAAATTATTTATCTGTTTAAAATGAATATGAAAGAAAACTTTCTTAATTTTATAGATAGTGTAAAGCCTGAGAAAGACTTTATTGATGAAGAAATTCCAAAAGCGCCTAATTATGACGATAAATCATATTGGGCAGCTTTGCCTGAGCGTGATGGATTACATAACTTATCACCTGATAATAAACCATCCATGGAAATTAAAAATTTTGATGTTTTTTATATTCATCCAACCGGTTATTTTTTAAAACATTGGAATGAGCCACTTGAAGATGATTCTGCCTCATATGAGAGGACTGGGAGTCATCTAGCATCTCAAGCATCTGCATTCTCAGAAACATGTAACGTTTATGCTCCCTACTACCGACAAGCAACATATTTTTCATTTTATGATGCACAGTCAAACGGAGCTTTGGCTCAAGATGTTGCCTATTCTGATGTTGTGAATGCATTTAATGTGTATATGGAAAAATTCAATTCTGGAAGACCCTTTTTTATAGCTGGCCATAGCCAAGGAGCATTGCACGGACAAAGACTTGTACACGAATATATTTCTCTGAATCCAAATAGGCAGAAATTTATTGCAGCATATTTGATTGGATACATATTACCAATAAAGCATTTTAATAATTTATATCCTGATCTTTTCATCTCAAAATCTGCAGATGATCAAAAATCAATAATTTCATGGAGCACAGGTTTGCAGGGATTTACTAGAAGCAGAGCCCATTCAATGTTTTGGTTACCCAATGGATGGACAACTGAAAATATGGAACAGCCATTAGTGTGTCAAAACCCTTTATGTTGGACTTCAAATAAAGATTGGCAGCATGACAAAGATAATATTGTTATTAGACTAAGATCAAATAATTCTTTTCTAACTGACTATTCTGCTACAAAACATAAACACTCTAGGATATCGATTGATTCAATTGATGATTTAGACTTTGAAGCCAGATATTCTAAAAACTTCATGATTGAAACTCGAGGACCATTAATTGACAAAATCAAACCATTTGCTCCTAATGGAGATCTACACAACTTTGATATGTCATTGTTTTGGGGCGCAATCAGAAATAACGTTAAAGTGAGAGCAAATGCATTTCAAACATAAACTCAGCATTTTTTTCCTTTTAATTATTTGTATTGATGCATCGTCGTTTAATGAAGGATATGCTTTAAATGAAAATACAAAGATTGCTTTCAGAGATTATGGGCCTCCTTCTGGCAAACCAATATTGCTAGTCACGGGATTAGGTGCTCAACTCACTCTTTGGCCTGATTTTTTAATAGATGAATTACAGGCAAATAATTTTAGACCCATTGTTTATGACAATAGAGATGTTGGTCTTTCAACAAGATTTTCCTCACAGCCATCTCAATTTTTAAATTATTTAAAATATTTTTTATTCATTCCAATTAATCCCGAGTATTCAATTGCTGATATGGCATCCGATGGTATATCTGTTCTTGATGAATTGAAAATTGATCAATCACATATCTTGGGAATGTCCATGGGAGGCATGATTTCTCAAGTGATGGTTGCTAATTACCCCTCTCGAGTCAAGTCATTTACTATGATTTCATCTACAGCGTCAACCCCCAATCCATTCAATGGACCAGAATTCAAGATCACCAGACAACTATTAAAAAGATCTGCTGCTAAAGATGACATAGAGGGCAGGATAGAGCAATCTATTAAACTTTTTGGGCTAATTGGGACACCTGATACTAATTATGACACTCCAGAATTAAGAGAACACATGCGTTCATACATAAAAAGAGGAGGAGACGATGGGGGTTTTATAAGACAAATGGCTGCCATTGTAGGTTCAAAAAATAGAAAAAAATTAGTTAAATCTATACAGACTCCAACCTTAATCATTCATGGAGATATTGATCCATTAATTAAAGTTAAAAATGCGTATCAGGCGCATAAACTTATTGGCTCAAGTGAGCTTATTATTGTAGAAGGAATGGGCCATTTACTTGATAAGAAGGCTTTTAAAAAATTCCAATCTCAGCTAATAAAATTTCTAAATAATTAAACAGAAAACATAATTTTTTTCGATACAATATCACATGGCTATTCAAGTAAAAGAAAAATTTTTTTATGCCTCAGGAGCAATCGCAAATGGAGTTAAGAATGATGCCTTTACATTCTTTCTTTTGTTTTTTTATTCTAACATTATAGGCCTGACCCCAGGATTAGCCAGTTTAGCAATCTTTATAGCGTTGTTAGTCGACGCTTTTACAGATCCATTAATGGGAGTCATATCTGACAGAACTCAACATAAATTAGGAAGACGACATCCATATTTTTTACTAGGTATGATTCCAATGTCATTGTCTTACTTCATGCTTTTTTCTATCCAGACTTCTTGGCAGTTATCTCAACAACATTTATTTCTATGGATGCTAAGTTTTACTTTATTAACCAGATTAGGCATGACAATTTTTGAAGTACCGCATAGGTCACTGGGAAGTGAAATGACAAGATCATACACAGAAAGAACATCAATATTTGCAGCTAGGGAGCTTTTAGGATGGTTTGGTGGTTTATTTAATGCATTTTTAGCATACACAATATTTTTTAAAGATACTCCTGATTACATGCCTGGAACAAAGAATCCTGATCCATGGATCTATTACGGTATGACTGGAGCAAGTATAATGTGTATTTCAGTCTTGCTTACATACTTTGGAACATTAAAGTATCGAAATCATTCCGATGCAAAAATAGCAACTTTCAATTTAAAGTTAATACTAAATCAAATTTTTATTGCTTTGAAAAATAAATCTTTTTTAATATTCTTTTTTGGATATTTGTTTATTGCAATTAGTTGGGGCATGGGAAGTTCTTTGCAGATATACATGAATACATATTTCTGGGAATTTAAATCAATTATGCTGGCTTCATATCTTGGAATTTATGTTTTATCAACATTAAGTGCGTATTTAATTGTTCCTAGATTAGTTGAAGTAATTGAAAAAAAAACTATTTTATTAATTGCAATTTCTTTTGCAGCTTTAATACCCCCAATACCCATAATTTTGTTTATTAATAACTTACTTCCAGATACAGGAACTTGGAATCTTTTTTACGCAACAATTCCATTTGTATATGTTGCAAATACTTGTCTATCTTCAAGTGCGATTATAAGAGAATCAATGTTGGGTGATATAAGTGATGAAGTTGAATTAGAGAGTGGTATAGGTCAGCAAGGATTAATGTTTGCTTCAAGCTCTTTGATTGGTAAATTGAATACGGGTTTAGGAATTTTAATGGCAGGCATTACCTTAGAATTTATAAATTTTCCTCAGGGAACTGATGTAACACCTTCTGCAGAAAATATATTTAATCTTGCAATGGTTCAAGGTCCATTAGTTGCAATTTTAATGATTATTCCATTTGGAATATTTTCATTATATAAGATAGATAGATATAGACATCAACAAATTCTTGCTAAACTAAATCACTAAAACATTAATTTTATTAATTATGAAAGCAGCACATGTAATTACATTATTTCTTTGGGCATTTGGGATAGTGAATCTTTTTGAACCATTCAATGGATGGTTATTTTATTTGGCTTCAGGGATATTCTATTTACTTCTTATTGCACATTTAGTTGAATGTGTTATCTACAGAAATAAAATTCATAATTCTGATGATTCTCCATTTGTTGCATTTTCTATGACCCTTTTATTTGGTGTTGTATACCTTAGCTCAATAAAAGACTCTTAATTTTGGAAGTTTTAGATGGGGGAGATAAAATCCCCAAAGGGTCAATGGGTGTATGGAAACTCGCTTGGCCCTCAATTCTTACAAATCTTTTCTACGCTACTAGCTCAATCGTTGCAATTAAAGTAGTTGGAGGTCTTGGACCTGATGCAATTGCTGCAGCAGTAACAGGTCAAAGAGTTACATTTATTCTGCAAGCTATTTTAACTGGAGTTTTAGCTGGATCAACAGCATTAATTGCGAGACATTGGGGCGCAAAAGATAAGTTAGAGGCAGGAATTTTTTTTACTAGAACTGTTCAATTAGTTATTTTTTTATCTATTATTTCTGCATTTTTGATTTGGCAATTTGCTGAACCACTCGTAAGATTTTTCGGCTTAAAAAATCAAGCTTTAATTTACTCCTCCGATTATTTAAAAGCTGTTGCACCTTTTTATATAGCATTTGGATGTGGAATGGCATTAATTACTGCATTAAGAGCTGTTGGCGATGTAAAAACACCTTTATTTATTGGCGTGATTATGAATTTATTTGCTATTTTTTTTATGATGGTTTTTGTGAATGGATGGCTGGGTTTTCCTGAATATGGTGTGATTGGTGCAGCTCTTGGCAATGGTCTTTCATTTGTTATTGGAGCGGCATTATTAATAGTATTTTGGTTATCAAATCAATTATCTGTTAGATATTCAACGATCTTTGATCTAGATTTAGATCGAGTGAAAGAAATTTTTAAAGTGGGGTTGCCAGCAGCACTTGAACAAGTTATTTTTCAACTTGGTATTACAGCTTTTCTTATTTTAGTTGCATATTATGGAACTGAAGCTTATGCAGCTTACGGAATTGGAGTTCAAATTTTATCTTTTTCATTTGTTATTGGATTTGGTTTTTCAATAGCTGGCGCTACATTGGTTGGACAGCATCTAGGTGCTAAAAATAAAAATCAAGCAAAAAGAGCCGGATGGGGAGCAATGAGGCTCTCTATAGTTTCTATGACATTTTTTGGAGTTATTATTGCTACTTTTGCTGAGCCGCTGGCAAGATTTATGATTGATAATGATGAAGTAGTAAGATTAACTGTAATATTTATATGGTTGCTAGGGTCAATGCAACCACTAATGGCAATAGAATTTTCAATTGGAGGAGCACTTAGAGGTGCAGGTGACACTAAAACCCCCTTGGCAATTACATTAACATGTTTACTTTTTATTAGAGTATTTCTTGCACTGATATTCTTTTTACTAGATGCAAGTATAGAAATAATTTTCTCAACCCTCCTTGCCGACTACATAGTAAAAGGTTTTTTATATGTTTCTAGATTTAGATCTGATAAGTGGATGAATGTATTAAAGATTAAGGAAGCTGATCAGCAACCTTAATTAAAACTTCAATCACTCTTTTCCAAAGCTTATTTTCGTTTGCATTTATTTTTTGTGATTGAAGGTTATTAATAAACTTAATTAATAGATTTTTAACATCATCTTTTGAGATGCTTGTCTTTGAAAATTTATTTTGTAACATTTCTAAAGCTATTTTTTGCTTGAGGGCTTGATTAGATTTAGGTACATCTATTTGTGCAATTAGCTCAAGCTTAACTACGCTTTCAAGTAAAGCATCTTCATCTCCAATATAAAGAGGGGACTTTAATACCTTTAAAATATCTTTATTAATAATTTCATTTTGCACATCTCCTTTCTCAAGATTAATAAGAATATTTTTATAAGCCACTAATTTTTCTTCGAACATTATTGAAATTTGTTTTTTTTCGAATGCTATAACTTCTTTCTGAAGTTTGATAAATTCTGGAGACTTTCTTACTTTAGTAATATCTTTAATTTGGTTTTTAACTTTTTTAACCTTACAGTTGTCTTCCTTGAGTTCATTTGATAAATTTTTAATAAGAGCAAGCTCATCATTTGCTGCTGCTTTTTCTTCAATAAAAAACTTATCAGCAGCTTCGTTTAGTTTTTTCCATAAAAGAGGCTCATTTTTTTTTCCACTTGGACCTGTTTCTTGATATTCACGTTTAATTTTTTTAAATTTTTGTATGCACACCTGATTATCATCATCACTAATTAATTCCACTTTCTTAATTAGGGACTCTTTGATCTTATAATTTTTATTTTCTTGATCTTTGATAGCATCATTGATTGGCTCTCTAGAAAGGTGAAATTCAGATTTTAATTTTGAGAAGTCTTCATCGAGCACCGGAGCAAATTTTTGCCATGACTGAAAAGTTTTACTTAAGTATTTAGTCATATCAATTAATCCAGGCCATTTTCCAGAATACTTGTTAGTATATTGATTAATATCTTCTATTATTTTCTTTCTCTCCATAGCATTAGAGATTTTAATAGCTTTTAATTCCTCATAATATTGTGCGCATGGCTCCCATGCTTTATCTGTAAGCTTTTTAAAGCTCATCCATTGATCTCGACTCGCTGGTTTGGAAGTCTGATCTAATAACTGCCATCTTGTTTGTAAACTATGAATTTCGTTAGCTTGCTTTTTGGGATTTTCTAAAGGTTTAGAAATTAATTTTTCAATCTCTTCAATAATTTCATTTCTTTTTGGATTTGTTGCAAATGAAGAGATTTCATTAAAGTATCTAGATTGAGCAGACATAAAATTAAATCTGTGTCTCAATTTGTTCGAAACTTTTCCCTCCGCTTTTATTAATCTAGAAACTTCGCTAACAATTTTTTGTGCTAATTTTATTTGACCAGCTTCAAAATGTTTTTCAGCTTTGTCTAATGAGTTGAATAAAGTTTTGTGAGTTTCCACAATAGTTAATTTTGATGTTTATAATTATCTTAAATGAAGAAAAGAATTTTAACAGGTATTACAACAACTGGTACTCCTCATATAGGAAATTATTTAGGCGCTATTAAGCCTGCGCTTGATTTAGTAGAGCCAGATAATGATTCATTTTTTTTTCTTGCAGATTATCATGCTTTGATAAAACAAAATAATCCTAGAGAAATTGAGAAAAGTGTCAAAAATGTTGCTCTAGCTTGGCTTTCATCAGGCTTAGATCCTGAGATTTCAAATTTTTATAGGCAGTCTGACATCCCAGAAGTTCATGAATTAACATGGATTTTAAATTGTAGCGCATCCAAAGGACTGCTAAATAGGGCTCATGCCTATAAATCAATGACAGCTGAAAATACACAAGCTGGAAATGATGAGGATAAAGCTATTAATATGGGGTTATTTTCATATCCAGTATTGATGGCATCAGATATTTTGATATTTAATGCAACACATGTACCTGTTGGACCTGATCAAGCTCAGCATATGGAAATGACTCGAGATATAGCTGGTACTTTTAATCATTCATATTCAAATTTATTAGTATTACCAGAGGCCATTATTCAGAATGAAGTATCAGTTCCAGGAATTGATGGAAGAAAAATGAGTAAATCTTATAACAATATTGTTCCATTTCTATCATCAGAAAAAGATTTAGAGAAATCTATCTCAAAAATTGTTACAAATTCATTAGAGCCTGGTCAGGCAAAAGATACAAAAGACTGCACTCTTTTTCAGTTATATTCATTTTTTGCTACCACTGATGAAATTAACGAAATGAATCAAGCATACAAGGATGGAATTGGATGGGGTGATGCTAAGAAAAAACTATTTTCAATTATTAATTCTGAAATATCTCCTATTAGAGAAAAATATTTTGAATTAAATGATAAACCAAATTTATTAAATGATTTATTCTTTGAAGGGGCACGGAAAGTTCGTCCTCAAGCACAAGAACTTATTGGAAGACTACGTGAGGCCCTAGGTATAAATAAAATTGTATAAACCTTCGTCTTGGCTAAAGTTTGGTTTATTTTCAGTTGGCCTTGGTCAATCCTTTGCATTTGTCTTGGTGCCACCATTAGCAAGAGATTTAGGTTTAACAGTTGTTGAAACATCATTAATTTTTTCTATTTCAGCAGTAGCATGGGCTGTAACTAGTTCTTCGTGGGGGAGAGTATCAGATAAATATGGCAGAAAAAATATTGCCGTCATAGGTTTAATTGGGTATTCAGTCTCAATCATTGCGTTAATTACTCCGCTTTTTCTTGTTGAAAGAAATTTATTAGATTTTGTTTTCCTTTTGCCTTTATTAATATTTGGAAGGTTAATAAATGGACTTATTGGCTCAGCTACAAGACCTGCTGCTTTTGCATATATTGCAGATATTTCAGAGAAATCCAAACGAACAAAGAAATTTGCAAGGCTTGAATCGAGCTTTTTAGTTGGGACGATAATGGGTCCGATGATAGGCGGATTTCTTTTTTTATACTCAAAACCTTTACCATTCTATATTTTTGCAACATGTGGGTTTATTTCTGCTTTAGGAATTTTCTATACATTTCCTAAAACAACTTTATTAAAAGAGAAAGCCGAGGACATGCTTTCTAAGCTATCATTTAAAGATAAAAGTGTTTGGCCATTTCTATTTATCGCCGCGCTTTCATCTCTCTGTCAGGCATCACTATTGCAGTCAATTGGATTTTTTATTACCGATGTTTTTTCTGACGAAAAAGATCTTCCATTAGTAATTAGCTTAACATTCGTTGTGCTTTCATTATCAACAGTTGTAAGCCAATATATATTTACTGATATAAAACCAATAAGTAATGATAAATTATTGATTTACGGAACTTTTCTTACATTAATATCTTACATTATTGCCGCACTCTCAACCTCAATAGCATTATTTTATTTATCTATGATGATAAATGGTTTAGGCACTGGCATGTTTAGACCTGCAAATGCATCTTCTTTATCACTTGCTCAAAGCACTGACAATCAAGGTAAGGCAGCAGGTTATTTGGGTTCTGTTATGCCAATTGGCCATGTGCTTACACCAATTATTGCCATGCCAATATACCAACTTAGTCCTGAGTATTTATATTTTTTTAGTGCTTTCCTATGTTTTGTATCTTTATTATTTATAATATTGCATCCAATACTGAAAAATAATGAACAAGCCAGCACTATTATTAATTAATTTAGGGACTCCTGACTCTCCATCATATCTTGATGTATTTAAATACCTAAGAGAATTTCTTATGGATGGAAGAGTTATCGATATTCCTTCCTTTTTTAGATTTATTTTAGTAACTCTAATCATTTGTCCAATAAGATCATTTGCATCAAGTAAAATATATAGAGAATTATGGGATCTTTCAGGCGGCGTTTCTCCCCTGTTCAAAAATACTGAAGAGTTAACTAAAAAATTAAATTCAAATCAAAATAAATACAATGTTCATTTTGCAATGCGTTATCAAAAACCAAGTATTAAAAAAGCTTTAGAAGAAATTAAAAAAACAAATCCCTCAGAACTCATTGTTCTTCCCTTATTTCCCCACTATGCTTCAGCTACCACTGGTAGTGTTTTTCAAGAGCTTACTAAAAAGATCTCAAAAGAATGGGTTATTCCTTCTGTTAGATTCATATCACAATACTATGATCATCCTTCATTTATAAATGCATGGGTTGAAGCTGCAAATAATTTTAATCACCAGGATTATGATAAAGTAGTTTTTAGCTATCACGGCCTACCAAACTCTCAAGTAAATAAAGTTTATGTTGATAATCAATGTGATGGAAAAAATTGTGAGCATGAAGTTAATGAGGAGAATTATTATTGCTATAAATCTGCGGTTTATGAAACTTCAAAGCTGATTGCAGAAAAGATTTCTCTTCCCAGAGACAAATATGATGTTACTTTTCAATCTAGATTAACAAATAATTGGTTAGAGCCTTTTTCTGATGATGTTATAAAAAGTTATCCTGAGAAAGGTATAAAGAAAGTTCTTGTATTTTCTCCAGCTTTTACAGCTGATTGCTTAGAAACTGTTATTGAAATTGGTGATGAATACAAAGAGCTTTTTATAAATGCAGGTGGCCAAATTCTTGATTATGTACCTTCATTAAATTTTTCAGATGCTTGGGTTCAAGCTATCATAGACATTGTTGATAAAAAATAAGGATTGTTATGTTTAAAGATGATTTATTAAAAGGAAAGAAAATTTTAGTAACCGGTGGCGGAACAGGTCTGGGAAAAGAGATGTCTGAGCATTATATTCAACATGGAGCTGAGGTTGTAATTTGCGGAAGACGAGAGAGTGTTCTTGCAGATACGGCTGCAGAATTTAAAGATAAATATGATGCTAGTGTAAGGTTTCAGCCCTTGGATATCCGTTCACCTCAGGATGTTGAAGATTTTGTTGAGACTATCTTCCAAGAAGGTCCACTTCATGGTTTAGTTAATAATGCTGCTGGTAATTTTATATCACCAACCAAGGATTTATCGGCAAGAGGTTTTGATGCAATTGCAAATATTGTTTTTCATGGCACATTTTATGTAACTAATGCTGTTGGTAAAAAATGGCTTGAGCAAAATATCAAAGGTTCAATTATTTCTATTCTTGCAACCTGGGTTTGGACAGGCTCTCCCTATGTTGTACCCTCTGCAATGTCAAAATCAGCTTTACATACAATGACTAAATCTCTTGCTGTTGAATGGGGTCCGTATGGTATTAGGATAAATGCTATCGCTCCTGGTCCATTCCCAACAGAAGGTGCCTGGGCAAGATTAAGTCCCGAAGGTGCTCTTGAGGATTCAGGTTCTATGAGCACAATTCCAATGGGTAGAGTGGGAGAAATGAGCGAATTACAAAATTTGGCCACTTTTTTAATGGCAGATGGCTGTGAATATCTTACAGGACAAACTATTGCATTAGATGGTGCTCAGTATCTCTCAGGCGGAGGTACTTTTTCGCAGCTTTCAAAAATGTCTGAAGATGACTGGTCTCAAATTAGAAGCATGATAAAAAAAACAAATGATTCAGATAAAGCAAAAAGATCGACATAACAAATCATATTTTGAATTGTTAGGCTAAAATAACTTAAAGAGGTAAATATGGAACATCAACAAATGAAAGAAATTTTAAACAAACAAAAAGCTTTTTTTATTAAAAATGGACCCCCGTCCTATGAATTGAGAATTGATAGGTTAGATAGGATGAAATCATTGATTATGGAAAATCGCTATAAAATTGTAGATGCATTAAATGAAGACTTTGGTGTCAGGTCTAAGAACCAGTCTATGGCTACAGATGTCTATACAATTGTTCCAAGCATTGAATATGCTAAGAAGAATCTGAAAAAGTGGATGGCTGGCTCAAAAAGAAAAGCCAATTTTCCACTTGGATTTTTAGGAGCTAAAGCTTCCGTAGATTATGAACCTCTTGGCACAGTTGGGATGATTTCTCCATGGAACTTTCCCGTTTTTTTAACTTTCTCACCTGCTGCATCAATTTTTGCTGCTGGAAATCAGATTATGCATAAACCAAGTGAGTATACAGAGCAGACATCGGCTTTGTTAAAAGAATTATGTGACACTGCTTTTGATGAAGAAGAATTCGCAACAATTCTTGGAGGCCCTGATGTAGGTGCATCTTTTACAAAACAAAAGTTTGACCACCTTTTATATACAGGCAGTGGCGCGGTAGCAAAACATATTATGAAAGCTGCTTCTGAAAATTTAGTTCCAGTTACACTTGAACTTGGGGGCAAATCTCCTGTCATAGTCAGCAATTCTGCCGATAGTGCAATTGCTGCAAAAAGAATTATGCTCGGTAAAACAATGAATGCTGGTCAAATTTGTCTAGCTCCAGACTATGTTATGGTTCATTCAGATAAAAAAGACGAACTGGTTTCTGGCATGAAAGAGGCTGTTGCAGAGTTTTATCCTGATCTAAAACATAATGATGATTACACCTCAATTATTAATGAGAAACATTATGATCGATTGCAGGGTCTTCTTAGTGACGCAAAGGAGAAGGGCGCCTATATTGATGAGATTAATCCTGCTAATGAGGATTTTTCTCAGCAAGAGGCATTCAAAATTCCCCCAACTCTTGTTATGAATCCCACTGATGATATGGAAATCATGAAGGAAGAAATTTTTGGTCCATTATTGCCTGTCAAAGAGTTTTCTGAGGTGGATGAGACTATTTCTTACGTTAACGCTAATGATAAACCCTTAGGATTGTATTATTTTGGGTCTAATAAAAATGAAGAGGACCGAGTTTTATCCAGGACTTCCTCAGGAGGCGTAACTATTAATGATGTTTTAGGTCATATTCAGCAAGAAGATCTTCCGTTTGGTGGTGTAGGGCCTTCAGGAATTGGGAGCTATCATGGGGAAGAGGGTTTCAAGACTTTTAGCAATGCAAAAGCAGTCTATAAACAAATTGGCTCTCGGTTTGACAAGCTTTTATCTGCAATTCGTCCTCCATATAAAGGCGATATCGAAAAGGTGTTAAAACAAATCACCTAGTATCTATGAACACATTGCCTATTTACTTGGGCTACAAGTACTTTAGATCTAAAAAAGGCGCTTTCGCGTCTTTTACTTCATTAATGGCAATTGCAGGATTATCTTTGGGGGTTGCAGCTCTAGTTATAGTTTTGTCAGTTATGAATGGATTCGAAAAGGAATTACAAACAAGAGTG
Source organism: uncultured SAR86 cluster bacterium (assembly GCA_902541245.1). GTDB lineage: Bacteria > Pseudomonadota > Gammaproteobacteria > Magnimaribacterales > D2472 > D2472. Next base: position 53,010 of record CACBPT010000001.1, read on the forward strand.
CTTGGAGTAGTCCCTCAATTAGTTATTCGTTCGGATAATAATATTGATAACTATGATCAATTGCTCAGTGATATAAGTAATTCAGCCGATGTCATAGGGGTTAGTCCTTATATTGAAACCCAAGGTTTAATGAGTGCAAAAAATAGATCGAGAGGGATTTTTTTAACCGGCATAAAACCAGAAATTGAATCAACTATGTCAATTCTTCCAGAGTTTTTAATTGATGGATCTATGAAGAGTCTTACTTCTAAAAATGGAATCATTATAGGCGCTTGGTTGTCGAGATATTTAGGAGTAGGTGTTGGCGAGACTGTAAGTATCACAACAACAAACCTTCGTTCATCTATTTTAGGAACATTTCCAAGAACTATTACTTTAGAGGTAACGGGAATATTTGAGCTCAAAGCGGAGCTAGATCAGTCCCTTGTTTTAATTCATCATGATTTAGCAGCAAATATTATTAACCTTGAACCAAAATCAACCCAAGGAATCAGAATAAAAACAAATGATTTGTTCGCAGCAAATTCAATTGGCTTTCAATTATTAACTCAATCTGTCTTTGACAATAATGATTATTACTTTACATCATGGCAGCAGACTCACGGAACATTATTTCAAGCTATTAAATTAGAAAAAAGATTAATTAGTTTGATGCTTTTTTTAATTATTACAGTTGCTGCCTTCAATATCTTGTCTACTATTGTTATGACAGTTAAGACAAAAGAAAAAGAAATTGCAATTTTAAAAACTATGGGTTGTTCAAAATATCAATTAACTTTAATTTTTATTAATCTAGGTTTCATAATTGCTTTTACGGGAATATTACTCGGTTTAATAATTGGTCTAATAGTTACACCGAACATTAATGAGCTTATTAATTTTATTGAAAATTTTAGCAATAGAAGCCTAATGGATAGTTATTTTATTAATTATTTTCCTTATGAATTTAGACTGACTCAGCTTGTATATATATGTTTATCTGTTTTGACTATGAGTTTGATTTTTTCTTATTTTCCAGCTGCAAGAGCAGCTAAATTAAAACCTGTAACAATCCTTCGCCATGAATAAGCTTGTAGCAACAGATATATTTAAGGCTTTTAAGACTGGAGCTTACCATGCTCAAGTTTTGTCTGATATATCAATTGATATTATTCAAGGGGAGACAATTGGAATTATTGGATCGTCAGGAAGTGGCAAAACAACTCTCCTTCAAATACTTGCTGGATTAGAATTTCCAGATAGTGGCGAAATTTTTTTTAATGACATTAATTTGTCAATAAATAATGCTAAGCAATTTAGTATGATGAGGAATAAATTATTTGGTTATGCATATCAATTTCACTACTTGTTAGATGATCTTACTGTTTTTGAAAACTGTAATCTTGTTTTTCAGATATCAAACAGTAAAGATATCAATAAAAACTCACAAAAAATATTTGAAACTCTGCATGAACTTGGTATAGATAAATTACAAAATAATTATCCCTACATGCTATCAGGTGGAGAAAGACAGCGTGTTGCTATTGCAAGAGCTATTGTTCATGAGCCTATCTTTATATTAATGGATGAACCAACAGGTAATTTGGATCATGAAAATGCAGATGTAATTCAAGATTTAACAATAAAATTAGCGAAAGATCATAATATAGGTATTATGGTTGCAACTCATGATTTAAATTATGCTAACAAATTAGATAAAGTATTTCGCATAGAGAATGGGAGCTTAGTATCAAAGTAAGATGAATAATTTATTAATATCTGGGGGATGGTTTGTATGGCCTTTGCTTGTGTGTTCAATTCTGCTTATTTCCATTGTTTTAGAAAGACTTTGGTTTTTGCAAAGAAGGTTAGTTGCTCCAAAGGGTTTGCTTAGACAGGTTAAAAATCTTATCGAGAAGGACTCATTTCATCTTCAAAATCAGCAAGATATTTCAATTACATCTCATCTTGGAGACTTACTTCAACATTGTCATCAATACAAATCAAATCCAAGAGAGTTTGTTGAAGTTAAGGCTGAAGAAAAAGCTTCTGAAATTAAAATACTACTTGAACGAAATCTATCAATGTTGAGCACTATTGCAAGCATAAGTCCTTTATTAGGGCTTTTAGGAACTGTAGTAGGTATGATTAAAGTATTTAGTAATATTGATATTAATGGTTCTGCAAACACAGATTTATTAGCAGTTGGTATATCAGAGGCTTTAATTACTACTGCGTTTGGACTTATCATTGCTGTTCCAGCAATAATATTTTATAGATATTTCGATCAAAAGACTTTGATTTTAATGTCAATATTGCAATCAAATACATCTATTTTTCTGGACTTTTTGTACAAAAAATGAAGTTTTACAATAATAAAGATAGAGCATTATCCGTCGAAATTACACCACTGATTGATATTGTTTTTTTACTTGTAATTTTTTTTGTCGTTACATCAAAAATTGAAACCAATCAATATCTCACCCTAGATTTACCTAAAACTGAATCTTTTGCATCTACAATATCAAACAATACACAAAACATTATTCTGTTAGATTCAGGAAAACTCATTGTAAATGACCAAGAATTTTCTATGACAGAGATTGATCTATTAATAGCTGGTGTTAACGCAAGTTTTTCTAAATCCGAGGTTGTAATTCTTTCAATCGAGAGTAAAGCCTATCATGAATGGGTGATCGCATTGATGGATGGCTTGCAGCAACTTGGATTTCAAAACCTGCAGATTAAAACTTATAATGATTAGTCATGAGCCCCTTAAAAAGATTATTCTCATATACTTTAAGATTTAAATTTTCATTTTTTTTAAGTATTTTAGGTTTTATTCTTTTTGCATCTGCTGATATTGCAGCTGTTGAATGGATAAGAAGAATTATTGAATTTATTAATTCCAATCAACAAGATTTCAGCATTTACCTTGTTTTAGCATTAATTTTTATCGCAGCAGGAAGGGGCTTAGGTTTCTTTGTTGGTAATTATTTCATGTCAAGAGTAGGTTTTGGAATTGTGCATGATTTAAGATCCGAGCTTTTTTCAAAATTAATTAATCTTCCAAAAACTTACTTTGACCAAAACCAGTCTGGTCAACTTATTAATAGAATTACTTTTACGACTACTCAGGTTTCTGGAGCTGCATCAAATGCAATCAAGACTCTTGTAAGGGAAGGATTTCTTCTTGTTGGATTGTTAGTATATATGCTCACATTAAATTGGAAGCTTACCTTGCTTTTGTTAATTACAACTCCCTTTATAGCATTGATTGTTTATGTAGCAGGACGAAGGCTGAGAAAATTAGCTAAGACCATTCAAACTGCTATGGGTGATGTAACTCATGTTGCATCTGAGGCTGTCGATGGGAATCTTGAGATAAAATCATTTAATGCAGAAAAATATGAAAAAGATAGATTTTTTGATGCCAATGCCTCCAATAAAAATCAAAATTTAAAATTAGAAGCCACAAGTAATCTGGCTACTCCAATTATTCAACTTTTAGTCTCAATTTCTTTATCAATAGTGGCTTATTTTGCTTTAGGCTCTCAATTAGGTATAGAGTTGAAAGCAGAGGATTTTGTTGCATTTATAACTGCTGCTGGATTAATGGCTAAACCAATTAGGCAGCTCTCAAATATTAATGCAGTTATACAAAAGGGTTTAGCAGCAGCATTAGAGATATTTGATCAATTAGATGAAAAAGATGAAGAAGATTCAGGCAAAGTTGATTCAAGCATCCTTGGAAATATTAAATTTTCAGATGTCAGTTTTTCATATAACTCTAAGGAATTTGTTCTGAGCAATTTAAATTTTGAAATTTCTCAAAACGAAACTGTTGCCATTGTAGGAAAGTCAGGATCTGGAAAATCAACTATCGCAAGTCTAATATCTAGGTTTTACTCTAATTACTCAGGCGATATCTCTATAGATGGTATTAGCATTCATGATTATAAGCTATCACATCTTCGTAGATATATTTCAATTGTTAACCAATCACCAACATTATTTAATGATACCATCGAAAAAAATATTGCTTATGGAGAAAATGATATTGATCAAGATAAATTAATTGAAGCCGCTGAAATTTCAGGTTGCAATGAATTCATTTCTAAACTTCCTGAGGGTTATAAATCTGAAATTGGCGATGATGGTGTTCTTCTCTCTGGTGGTCAACGTCAGCGAATAGCCATAGCAAGAGCATTCTACAAAGATTCGCCTATTATCATTTTGGATGAGGCCACATCTGCATTAGATAATGAATCTGAATTAATAGTTCAAGAAGCAATTGAAAAGTTAATAAATAACAGGACTACAATCGTAATAGCTCACAGACTTTCTACCATTGAAAATGCCGATAAAATTTTAGTGATTGATAAAGGTTCAGTGGCTGAATCAGGTACTCACTCAATATTGTTAGATCAAGACGGAATCTACAAAAGTTTGTACCAAAATAAATTTAATGATTCAGATGACATAGACAAGTCTTCAAGAGGAATTGTAAGGCAGGAGCATCTTCCAACCTTTACAGAAGAACCTGTTGAGCAGGGTTACTTAATTGATGCATGGTATAGAAAAAGTTTTTGGCTTTATCTCTTAACACCTTTAACTTTTTTATTTACTTCTTTTATAAAATTCCGAAAAAAGTCATATATAAAAAACTCAAAAAAAGTTTGGAATTCTCCTGTTCCAATAATTGTTGTTGGAAATATTTCAATGGGTGGTACTGGAAAAACTCCATTGGTAAAATTTATTGCTTCTGAATTGTCTAAACGTGGATATAAACCAGGATTAGTAAGTAGAGGCTATGGTGGAAAATTTTCAACAACACTTGAGGTTACTAATGATAGTACTCATAAAGAAACTGGAGACGAGGCTCAGATTTTAGCCAAATTAAACCTACCATTTTTTCTTGATAAAAATAGATCAAGAGCTGCAAAGAAACTTCAAGAAAATTATGACGTTGATGTCATAATCTCAGACGATGGGCTTCAGCATTATGCAATGGGGAGAGATATTGAGATTGCTGTTATTGACGGAGTTAGAAGACTTGGTAATGGTTTTGCATTCCCAGCAGGCCCATTAAGAGAACCAAAATCAAGATTAGATGAAGTTGATTTTATCATTAATAATGGAGGTCCCACAGAAGGAGATGAAATTTTAATGACTCTAAGTCCTACTAAATTTGTTCATTTAAATTCTGGTAAAGAATATTCTGTTGATAAGTGGCCGATGCATAATCAGGTTCATGCTCTTGCTGGAATTGGAAACCCTAATAGATTTTTTGACTTACTATTAAGGTTAGGATTTGAGTTTGATAAAAATCCATTTCCAGATCATCATAAATACAGCAAAAGAGATTTGTATTATCTCGATCACCTCCCGATACTTATGACTGAAAAAGATGCAGCCAAATGTAAGCATTTTAAAAACTCTAAGATTTGGTATTTAAGCATTGAGTCTAAAATAGAGTCACAGTTTATTGATACGTTAGTGGAAAAATTAAATGATAGATAAAGATATTCTCGATCTAATGGGATGTATTAGGTGCAAATCTAAATTAATTGATAAGGAAAAATACCTTGAGTGCTCTAGGTGTAACATTGGTTACCCAATTGAAGAAGATATACCAAGAATGCTTGAAGAAAGAATATTTACTTTGAATGACTGATCGTTTTGTAATTATCGTTCCAGCTAGAGCTGCTTCGACCCGTCTACCAAATAAACCTATGATGCCAATTCACGGCCGGTCACTCATTTCACGAATCATAGATTTAGCTCAATCATCCAATGCAATAAATTCATATATAGCAACAGATAGTATTGAGATAAAGAATCATGCAGAATCGCTTGGTGCTAATGTTGTAATGACTTCTGACAAACATGCTTCTGGCATGGATAGAATTGCCGAAGCTGCAAAAAAAATAGATCTTCCTTTGGATACTCTAATTTTAAATTTACAAGGTGATGAACCCTTCATGCCTTTGCAAATTATCAATAAATTGCCAATGCTTGTAAGCAAAGATGCTCCTATAACAACAGCATGTGTTAGCTTTAATGAAAATATGGATATCAACAATCCCAATGAAGTTAAAGTTGTAAGATCAAAATCAAAAAAAGCTATTTATTTTTCACGTTCAGTTATACCAAATTCTTTCACTTTTGATTATAAAAATTATTTAAAGCATTTAGGAATCTATGCTTATACCAATGAAACACTGCAAGCCCTAAGTAAATTGGACCAAACTGAAAATGAAGAAACAGAAAGACTAGAGCAATTAAGATTTTTAGATAACGGATTTAATATTTATGTCGAAGATTTTGAATTTGATGCTCCTATCGGAATTGATACACCAGACGATTTGGAAGCAGCGATAGCTTTTGCCAAAGAAATGACTGATGATGCTAACTAACTCTTTTGGTTTGCAGGCAAATGCAAAAAACTATATCAGTATAAATTCCTTAGATGATTTATCAAAAATAGAAAATCTATATGATAAAAAATTATTGATTCTTGGTTCTGGCACCAATGTAATTCTTGATAATTATTTTGATGGAACTGTAATTAAGGTTCAATTAACAGATATAGAAAATCATAAAGATTATATTTCAGTTGGTGGGGGCGTTGATTGGGCTCAATTAATAGAATATTGTTTAGTAAATGGACTCTATGGAATTGAAAACCTGACTCATATCCCTGGATCTGTTGGAGCAGCACCTGTTCAAAACATTGGCGCTTATGGAGTTGAAATAAGCTCTTTTATCAAAAACATTGAATGCTTTAATTTAAAAACAAAAAAGCTTGAAACTCTGAATAATGATCAATGTAAGTTCGGATATAGAAATTCGATATTTAAATCAAAAGACTTGGTTATTTTAAAAGTTAATTTTGTATTCGAGAAATCTTTTCAGCCTAATTTAAGTTATCCATCATTAAGTCAATTTTTAAAAGATAAATCAATTGATACATCATCTTTAACACCTAGAATGCTTTCCGAATTAATTAAGCAATTTAGAAATTCCAAGTTACCAGATCCAGAGATTGAACCAAATGTAGGAAGTATCTTTAAAAATCCTATTGTCAGCGTTAAAGATTTTGATAAAGATTTCTTAGTTGGACACAAGTGGGATCAAGGTGATGGATATACAAAGCTTAGCTCAGCTAGGCTAATAGAGCTGATTGAATCTGACTTAATTATTCCTGATACTCTACGTTTTTATGAAAATCATTCTCTTGTGCTTATTAATAATGGCGGCGCATCTTTCAATGAAGTCATTTATTTACTTAATCAAATCAAATCTAGAATACTCAAAGAATTTAATATCAAGCTAGAAATAGAGCCTGAGATTATTTCAGTATGATGTTCTTTTCTGCTGCCTTAGCTCATTTGTTAGCTGTGATGTCACCAGGCCCAGATACTGCTATTATTTTTCATCAATCATTCACTAAAGGTCGAAAAGCAAGCGTTCTAACTGCTCTTGGTATTGGTTTTGGAATATTTGTACACTGTTTTTTTGCTATCTCTGGAATTTCATTGTTGATTTATAGTGTTCAGGAAGCAAAATTATTGATTAAAATTTTTGGTGGCTTGTATTTACTATATATCGGTTTAAGTTTTTTTATTTCTAAAAGATCTTCAGATAGCAACGAATTAAAATCTTTCTTACAGAATCCATTTCTTATTGGATTAATTACTAACTTATTAAATATTAAGGCGTTTTTATTTACTGTTTCTCTTTTCTCTTTAATAAATCTTGGTCCTAATTTTATTGAAGCATTAATGTATTTACTCTACTTTCCTATCGTGACTGCTGCATGGTTTTCATTTGTAAGTTTCGCACTTACTCATGATTCTTTAGGAGATATTTTTAATAAATACTCAAATAACATTCAAGTTATTTCTTCTTTGTTTATTTCGGTATTAGGAATATTATTGTTAATTCAAACATTTTATGGACTTCGCTAAACTTTTAAATTCAGTCAATTCAATTAAAGAGGAATTTCCTCCAGTGCATCTTTGGGACCCAGAATTATGTGAAGGTGTTGAGATGAAGATTGATAGAGAAGGGAATTGGTTTTATCAAGGATCCATCATAGATAGAAAAAAATTAAAAGTTTTATTTTCTAGAATTTTAAAATTAGAAAAAAATAATTACTTTTTAGTTACGCCTGTTGAAAAAGTGTCTGTTAAGGTTGATCTTGCTCCTTATATGATTATTGATTATGAAGTTGATGACAGCAAGACAAAAATTATTCTAAAGACAAACTTAGATCTATCCATTCCTCTAAATAAAGATCATAAATTGGAGATCAAGAGGGTTGGAGATGAGAATATTCCATTTGTTTATGTCAGAGATGGGATAGAGGGCTTTATCTCTCGTTCTGTTTACTACTCTTTGATAGATATTGCGCTTAGTCAAGAAAATGATTCTTCAGGTGAGCTAATATTAAAAAGTTTTAACTGTTTATTTAGCCTAGGCGAAGTCGCTTAAAACAAATTTAATCAGTGCTGTTATCAATCCACTCATTGATATATTTTTCCAGAGTATCAAGGGGTAAGGCTCCTCTTTTTAAAACCTCATGATGAAAGTCTTTAATATCAAAGCTGTCTCCAAATGCTAATTCTGCATTTGCTTTTAGTTCCAATATTTTTAGTTGTCCGATCTTATATGCAAGTGCTTGACCAGGCCAATTAATGTATCTGTCAACTTCATTCAAAACATCTTGTTTTGTTTTAGCTGAATTATTAAGAAAATAATTTATAGCATCTTGTCTGCTCCAATCAAAGTAGTGCATTCCCGTATCAACAACAAGCCTTATTGCTCTCCACATGTCATAGGTAAGCTGACCAAATTTTGAGTATGGATCTTGATATAGACCTAAATCATAACCAAGTCTCTCGCTATAAAGTCCCCAACCCTCAACATAAGCAGTTATACCTCCATATTTTCTAAAATTTGGTAAATCTAGTTCCATTGCCAGCGCAATTTGCAAATGATGTCCAGGCATCGCTTCATGAACACTGAGAACTTCAATTTCATATTTAGGTCTCACTTCGGGTCGATAAAGATTTACAAAGTAATATCCTGCACGAGAACCATCTGCGGCTGGACGTTGATAATAAGCAGTTGTCGTATCGGGAGCACTCTCCATAGGAATGGGTTTTAGTCCATATGGCATTGATGGAAGAACTTTAAATAGTTTCACTAATTCAGGATCAATTCTTTTTGATGTAGCAAGGTATGCTTCAAATAAATCTTCTGAAGTATCATAGTAAAACTTGGGATTAGTACGTAAATCATCTAAAAAAGCTTTAAACGAACCATCCCATTTAACTTCCTTTATTACTGCTTCCATTTCCTCTCTAATCCTATCAACCTCTGCTAATCCAATTTCATGAATCTTTAGTGGAGTAAGATTAGTGGTAGTAAATTTCCTTGCCAAGAATTCATAATATTCTTTGCCATTTTTAATTTCTTTTATACCTATGGATGTTCTGCAAGCAGGCAAATAATCTTCTTTAAAAAATGTATGAAGACGAGAATAAGCAGGAATCACTTTAGTTTTTATGACATCTAGAGCTTTTAATTGTATTTCCTCAGACGAATCTATCTCATTATTTATGTTTTCAAAGACTCTATAGAAAGGGCTATCTTTAGGCTCGACAAAAACTTGTAATTCAATTTGTTTATAAACTTTTTCCATAAGAAATCTTGGTGGAACAATCCCTTGATCAATGCCAATTCTTGCTTTTTCAATTGCATCATCAATTAACATATTTATTTTTGAAAGTCTTTCAATCCAATCTAAAAAATTTTGTTTATTTCTTAGAGGAATTATGCTCGTTGTTTCGTGTTTTAATTGAATACCGCCCCTGTGACTAAATGGCATTAAAAATTTTTTAAATGAATGAGCTTCTATTGAATTTTCATATTGTTTTTTAAAAAGAAGATAATTAACTTGATTCTCTTCAGTAAAATTTTTTGTGTCAAATTCTTCCAATTGATTCAACACTTGTAACTCAATCTGATGATTTGAATAAATTTTTTCAATTGAAGTATCCGACCATTTTGTGTTGTTGGTAAGGTCTCCCATGCTGGAAGCATAGACTGGATTATCAGCTATCATTCTTTCCCATTCTGAATTAAGGAGAGAATTAAATTGAACCTGATGATTTTCTGTTGAACACCCTATTAGTAATATTAATAAAGCATAGAGTGAAATGCTTTTCATCACATATTAGGGTAATTCGGACCACCGGTACCTTCGGGCGTTACCCAAGTAATATTTTGAGATGGATCTTTAATATCGCATGTTTTGCAATGAACGCAATTTTGTCCGTTGATAACAAATTTTGGTTCGTTATCTTTTTCCACAACTTCGTAAACACCAGCTGGACAGTATCTTTGTGCAGGTTCGTCATATATAGGCAGATTTTGAAGTATTGGTATGGTTGAGTCTTTAAGTGTCAGGTGACAAGGCTGATCTTCTTCGTGATAGGTATTGGAAAGAAATACAGAACTTAGCTTATCAAAACTGATTTTACCATCAGGCTTTGGATATTCTATTTTTGGCATATCAGCAGCAGGTTTCATGCAAGCATAGTCTGGAGTTGTATGTCTGAGAGTAAAAGGGAGTTTACCTCTAAATATCAATTGATCTATTGCGTTGAAAGCAGCTCCAATTAGAGCACCAAATTTATGGAACATGGGTCCAAAGTTTCTTGATTTGTAGAGCTCTTCATGAATCCAACTTGATTTAACTAAATCATTGAATTGAAGATCACTATCATTATCAATATTTTTAAAAATGGCTTCTGCAGCAAGCATTCCAGATTTCATAGCGGTATGGGAACCTTTAATTTTTGAAAAAATCAGTGTTCCAGCATTGTCGCCTACTAAAACACCACCTGGAAATTCCATGCTTGGTAGAGATTGAAGACCACCTTTAATGAGTGCTCTAGCTCCATAAGTAATTCTTTCTCCTCCTTCTAAATACCGTCTGATTGATGGATGAGTTTTCCAAGTTTGAAATTCATCATATGGACTAAGGTGAGGATTTTCATAATCTAGTGGAACGACATATCCCAAATATACTTCATTATTATCTGCATGATAGAGGTAAGATCCAGCAGGGGTATTTTTAGCACTAGGCCAGCCATTCGTGTGGATAACAAGACCTTCTTGATGCACCTCATCCTTAATTTTCCAAATTTCCTTAAATCCAATTCCATAATGTTGCGGGTCTTTATCCTTATCTAACTCAAATTTTGATATTAATTGTTTACCAAGATGGCCTCTGCAGCCTTCACCAAATATTGTATATTTAGCTTTAATATCTATCCCTGCTTCGTATCCTGCTTTTTGTTCACCGTTTAAACCAACACCCATTTCTCCAGTTCTAACGCCAACAACTTTATCTCCTTCGTAGAGGATCTCACTTGCAGGAAAACCGGGAAATATTTCAACTCCCAAATCTTCTGCCTGAGTTGCGAGCCATCGACAAAGATTTGCAAGACTGGCTACATAATTTCCATGATTATTCATGGGTGGCATTACAAATGAAGGAATAGGCAAGCTGAATTTTTCAAACATAAACATTAACTTATCTTTTTTAACTGGAACATTGAGAGGGCATTCTTTTTCTTTCCAATCTGGAATAAGTTCATTTAAAGCTGTAGGTTGAAATACATTTCCTGAAAGTATATGAGCACCTATTTCAGAACCTTTTTCAAGAAGACATATTTCTAGAGATTTATCATTTTCTTTCGCCAGTTGAGCAAGTTTTATGGCAGCGCTGAGGCCAGATGGACCTCCGCCAACGATGACGACATCGTATTCCATAACTTCTCTTTCCATCGATTGCTCCCTCTTTTTTTAGTGGTAAAAAAACATTACAATTATATCCGCATAAACCTTATAATTAATGATATTATATCAAAAATTAATAATAAATTATAACTATTTAAAATAATATCAGATTAAAAGAGCTCAATCTATGAAAATATTAGTTCCAATCAAGCGTGTAGTAGATTATAACGTGAAAGTAAGACCCTTAGGCGATCAATCTGATGTAGATCTGAATAATGTCAAAATGGCGATGAATCCATTTTGTGAAATTGCTGTTGAAGAAGCTGTGAGACTGAAAGAGGCAGGGACTGCAACTGAAGTTGTGGCTGTGACTGTTGGTAAATCAGACTCTCAGGAACAACTTAGAACTGCACTAGCACTGGGAGCTGATAGAGCCATATTAGCAGAAACAGATTCACTTTTAGAACCTTTAGCAATAGCGAAAGTTCTCTCAAAGATTATCGAAGAAGAATCTCCGCAATTAGTAATTTTAGGCAAACAGGCCATTGATGGAGATAACAATCAAACGGGTCAAATGCTTGCTGCTATGTTGAATTATTCCCAGGCAACATTTGCATCCGAAGTTAAAATTGATGGAGATTCAGCATCTGTAACTCGAGAAATAGATGGCGGCCTCCAAACAATTAAGGTTTCTCTTCCAGCTATTATTACAACCGATTTAAGACTTAATGAGCCGAGATATGCATCTCTGCCAAATATTATGAAAGCCAAGAAGAAAGAATTGGATGTAAAATCGATTGGAGAGATGGGAGTTGATATAAATAATAGAATGGAATTGTTGTCCGTTGAACTTCCTGCATCTAGACAAGAGGGCATTAAAGTTGAATCAGTTGAGGACTTAGTTAGTAAATTGAAAGAAGAAGCAAAGGTGATTTCATGAGTATATTAGTTATAGCAGAGCACGATAACGCAAACTTAAAGCCTGCAACGTTAAATACCGTTGCTGCGGCTAAAGAATTGAATGGTGAAGTGCACCTTCTTATTTCTGGTAATTCCTGTCAAAGTGTTGCTGATGAAGCAAGCGGAGTTGAAGGTATTTCCAAGATTCTTATCTCTGACAATGCTGCTTATGAAAATCATTTAGCTGAAAGTACAGCTAATCTAATTAAATCAGTTGCTAGCAATTATTCTCACATACTTGCAGCAGCAACAACATTTGGAAAAAATGTTTTACCGAGACTCAGCGCATTGCTAGATGTGCAACAAATATCAGAAATTACAGAAATTGTTTCTGAAGATACTTTTAAAAGACCTATATATGCAGGAAGTTGTATTGCAACAGTCAAATCAAATGATTCGATCAAAGTAATTACAGTCAGAGCTACAGCCTTTGATCCTGTGAATTCATCTGGCGGTTCTGCATCCATTGAAAATATTGATGCTGATAACATTTCTGATTTAACATCCTTTGTCGGAGAAGAGATTGCTCAGAGTGATAGACCAGAGCTAACAGCAGCTAGTATTGTAATCTCAGGTGGAAGAGGCATGCAATCAGGTGATAATTTCCATCTCCTGGAGGCAATTGCAGATAAGCTTGGTGCAGCTGTTGGTGCTTCCAGGGCTGCTGTTGATGCAGGTTTTGTTCCCAATGATTACCAAGTTGGCCAAACGGGTAAAATTGTTGCACCAGATTTATACATAGCTGTTGGTATTAGCGGTGCCATACAGCATTTAGCTGGAATGAAAGATTCAAAGGTAATTGTGGCTATAAATAAAGATGAAGATGCGCCTATTTTTCAGGTTGCTGATTATGGATTGGTGGCAGACCTGTTTAATGCTTTGCCAGAGCTTTCAGAACAACTCTAACCTACTGATTTGAAGTAATATTTAATCCTAGCCTTTCAATATTTTGACTGGCTGATCCATTAATTAGCTCACATTCTTTTGCAAGCAGGCAATATCTCCATAAAACGTAATCTTTATCCACTCCCGCACCTCCGTGCAGGTGCTGAGCAGAATAACTTATTTTATGACAAGCATTTCCAGCCCAAATTTTTGACACTAATGCGTCATTTTCGCAATCAAGATTTGTATTCAGATTTGTTGATGCTTGTTGATTAACTAATCTCAAGCATTCAAGTTCAATAAAACAGTCTGCTGCCCTGTGTGAAACTGCTTGAAAAGTTCCAATAACTCTGCCAAATTGCTCTCGTTCAGATGTGTAAGATGCAATTAAAGATGTCATTTTGTTAGTTACCCCAAGAGCTATATAACTTCTCATCACCATATTTATTTGTAACAAGTATCTTAAAGTTTCCAGTCCACGTCCTTCTTGATGAACTATATTAGATCGTTCGATTGACACATTATTTAGCTCTACTTTAAATAAAGGGGAGTTAGCAGTAGAAGTTAGTTGAGTTAATTTAACTTCATCAGTTTTCACAAGGACGAGGATCACACCTTTATTTGAAGATGCGGAAATCAAAATACCCTTAGCTAAAGACGATATTTCAGAAAGATATTTTGAACCATTAATAATTACTTTATCACCATCAAAAACTGCTGTAGTAGTTGGATTTTCTGGATCATGGTTTAGCGGTTCTAAAATAGCTGACGTATATATTTCACCTTTAGTTATAGACGAAACAATAGATTGATGATTATCATTTTTACTAAATTTTTGAAGTGTTTGAGCAACATCAACTAAACATCCAGTTAAACTCAATGGAACAGCATAAAAACCTAGACACTCAAAAAGAATTCCTAGATCATATAAATCTTCGCCACTACCATTTAATTTTTCATTGATACCAAGTCCTAAATATCCATTAGTTGCAAGAAAATCATAAAGGCTTTCGTCATGCTTAAACTCATTATCAAATTCCTTTAGTTTTTCTGAAGAGCATTTTTCTGAGAATATTTTGTTCAGAGATTCTCTTATCTCTCGTTGATGACTTAATTCTGAAAAGTCCACTAGCGACTCCTTGGCATGAATAAACCTGCCATCGCTATAATATCTCTTTGAACTTCATTGGTGCCACCTCCAAAAGTTAATATAGATGCTGTTCGGTACATTCTTTCAAGGCGCGCATTTAGAATTTTTAATTCCGAATCATTTTTTAAGATACTTAGCTCACCCATAATTTCCATCAAAAGTCTATAAGCCTCAATAAAAAATTCAGATCCGTAAACTTTAGCGACTGAAGCCTCTGCCATATTGAGCTGATCAGACTCCATAATCCATGTTTGTTTCCAGCAAATTAGTTTTAATGCTTCAATTCCGGAGTGAATTTGAGCAAAATTTTGTTTTACCCATGACAAATCAGTTAAAGATTGATCATTACCAATTTCAGTATTTTGAGCTAATTCTAAAACGTTCCTATAAAGTTCTTCAACAGGACCATGATTAACTAAAGCAAGTCGCTCTAAGTTTAATTGATTAGTTATTAGTGACCATCCTTGATTCACTTCACCAACTAAATGTGAATATGGGACTTTGATATTTTCATAGAAAGTAGCATTAGTTCTTACATCGCCTAAAGTGTTAATTGCAGTCAAAGAAAAACCTGGGTCATTTGTTGGAACTATAAACATTGAAATTCCCTTGTGATTCTTGGCTTCAAAATCAGTTCTTGCTGCAAGCCATATATAGTCTGAAAAGTTTGCTAGACTAGTCCACATTTTTTGACCATTTATAAGATATCCATCTTTTTCTTTAATAGCTTTTGTTTGTAGAGAGGCCAAATCAGTCCCAGAATTTGGTTCAGAGTAACCAATACCAAATATTAATTTTCCTTGTAAAATTTTTGTTGCTATTTCTTCTTTGGCCCAATCAGATCCATACTCTGCAATCATCGGTCCCACTGATTCTGTTGTTAGAAATGGGAACGGAAAGCCAGTTCGCATTACAGTCTCAACAAAGATGTATTGCTCAATTGGACTTAGCTCCTTACCACCAAACTCTTTTTTCCAACTAAGGCCTATCCATCCATCCTCGCCCATGGTGAGCATAGCTTTTTTAAATTCTGGGCCGCCACCTTCAAAATATTCTGGATTATTTAGCTCTGTTTTTAACTCAGGTGTAATTAATCCTTTGAAGTATTCTTGCAGCTCATCTTTTAATTTAGCTTGTTGTGGATTTAATTGTATTAGCATTTGACTACTAGTATCTCATCTTCATTTCTCAAGGCAATATCTTCGTGTATTATTATTTTATGGAAAGTTACACAAAAACGATGGAAATACTCCATAAAAAACTACTCCAAGCAAGAACAAAAGATCAAGAAGACAGGATTGTTAATTTAATGCTAGCTGAGGCAAGGCGATATAGAAAAACAGAGGATTTGAAGCTACTTGATCTTAAAGATTCAAATTCGACTGCATAGCTTATTTTAATATTGCAATAACTTCCAAATGATCAGTATTTGAAAACTGATCAAACAATCCAATTGATTTAACCTCTCTTTTCATAATTTTTAAGTCACGAAAAAAAGTTTCTGGATTGCATGATATGTAAATCATATTTTTAAATTGACTAGACAAATTTATAGTTTCGATACTTAAGCCAGCTCTTGGAGGATCGACCAATATATGGCTAAAGTTATATGAAGTTAAATCAATATTCTTTAATCTTCTATATATGCGCTTATTACTTAGTGCTAATGCTGTCTCATTGTCAGAAAGCCTTGCGGTTTCAATATTTGCAACACCATTTAATTTTATTGACTCTATCAATAGCCTAACCGCATGACGATTATTTTCTGTCGCAAAAACTTTATTGAATTTTGAAGCTAGGGGTAGGGTGAAGCCTCCACAGCCACAATAAACTTCAAGTAGATCCTTTGAGTCTTTTAAATAATCTGTAATAAAAGAAATCATCATTGAATAAAGGTAGAAATTAGGCTGAAAAAAAACTACATCGTTTTGTAATATTTCAAAGCTAGAATTTTTATATTTACATATTATTTTTAAATTATCTTTATCATTGATAATTTTTTGATTTTTACTTCTTCCAATGATAGAAAGATTTTTGAATTTTGCTTGAATAACTTTAGCTTCAATACTCCATTCATCCTTGAGTTTTTTGTGATAAATCATTGTAGCTAAAATATCTGATCCTGAAGATCTAAAATTAATTTGAAATAATTTTGATTTTAAAATGCTCGATTTATTAATATATTTTAACAATTTTGGCATTATTTTTTGGATGCTATGATGAGGAATTTTAGATTCATCCATATATATTTTTTTCCCATCTTCAATCATTGTGTATGAGCTTTTACTAATACCGAACTCACATCTAGCCCTGTAACCAGAAGCAGGTGATAAAAATATTGAAGGTTTAATATCTGATAAGGTTGATAGTTCAAGACAAAATTTAGAGAACTTATTCATATCAAATTTATTACGAGTATAATAAACCCAATAAATACAATGTTTAGGGTTAAAAATAGTATTATAAATTTAGAAACCGTTAAATTATTAAGATCACTTTGAAGATCTTTTGAGGTGCGAACACCCATTAACGATGCTAGGATCCTTTTAAACCACATATTATGACAAGCAAGATTATCACAATTACTAAGACTGCCGAAGAGTATTTATCTAAGCTGATAGCAGAGAAAAATGAACCTGGAACTGCTGTAAGGGTTTTTATCTCTGATCCAGGGACCGCGAATGCTGAAACATGTTTGGCTTATTGTAAACCAGATGAGCTTGTTGCTTCTGATACTCTTATATCGCTTCCAACGCTTTCAGTTTACGTTGAAGAGCGAAGCATCCCATTTCTCTTAGACGCAGAGGTGAATTATGATGTTGATAATTTTGGAGGCCAATTAACTATCAAAGCTCCGAATGCTCGATTACCTAACATTTCTCCTGATAGTCCTCTTGAGGATAGAGTTAATTATGTTATTTATAATGAAATTAATCCCATGTTAGAGTCCCATGGAGGTTTAGTCAGTTTATTAGAAATTACCGATGATAACTTTGCAATTCTTCAATTCGGAGGAGGGTGTCAAGGTTGTGGCATGGTTGATGTAACTCTAAAAGATGGAATTGAAAAAACTCTTTTAGAGCAGTTACCTGAGTTAGCTGGCGTTAGAGATATGACAGATCACTCTATGGATGAAAACGCATTTTACAGAGAAGAATAGACTGAGACTATTATTCCAATCTTTGGATGATCAAAATAGTGCACTTCATTTTTAAAAATTCTTCTCTCCTCTTTTAACAGATATTTCACTTCATCTAATCTTATTAGTGGCTCACTGAAGGCTTCCTTTGTATTGATTTTAGGTTTTACAATTTCACCTTTTTCAAATATTTTTGTATTTATTTTAATTTCATAGTCTTTTATTTCGTCAGGAATTGAGTCTTTCAAAGCATCAAGTTTAATTTTATTTATAATTTTTTTATCTTTATTAGAGCTTAAATCGCCCTCTAAATATGCAATTACATCTAGATGAAGATATCTACTTTTATACAGTTTGATTAGAAGTCCATTATTGTCAAAAATTTCATGTATGTATGGCGCATTTTCCTTTGATAAAGCTGGTTGAATCCATGACTCTTTGTGCAGAATCTTGTACTCTTTTCTGCGATCAAGTCTTCTATAAATATTATTAAGTTGATCAAGCTTAGATTTTTTTTCAAACCACTTACTTTCGTCTATTTGAGAATTGGTTTTTATATTGGTTAATCCGGATGATTCTTTGTTATTAGTATTTGTTTCATTAATAGGCATCATATCAACTGAAAACTCATTTTCTTCAAAGTCAAACGAGTTGATTATTGATTTTTCATTGAGAGAGATTTCTAATTTATCTTGTAATGTAATAGTATTTATACCTTCAATACTTAGTTTTTGTGACTCAAGCTCCTCATTTCCAATTATCTCCAGTTGCTCAAATACAACAATCTCGACAATATATATTTCATTATTATTTTTTTTAGCAACGGAGTAAAAGCTCGCAAAAAAAATTAGAGAGAGTGTAAAAAATTTATAAAAGTTCATTTAATAACTTGGCTACAGCAGATCGCTTATCAATATTCTCAGCAATATCTAGGATAATCTTACTTTCATTTTTAAGCTTTATCTTAGCTGATCCTGATTGAATCAATCCAATTAATTTTTTATATACTTGATCAGTTAAATTATTGTTAAAAGTAAGCATTGCATTCTGATGATTAGAGTAGATTTTTTTAATGCCTACATTTGCTGCAATTATCCTTAGCTTTGAATTTTCAATTAGATTCAATAGCTCATTACCCGGTTTTCCACATCGATCTTTAAGATCAATTAATATTTGATCAATTTGTTCAGATGTTTCAGCATCATTCAATGATCTATAAACTTTCAACCTTTCATTAGCAACTGGAAGATATGTATCAGGAATTAAAGCACGATCATTAAAATTAATTTCTGTATCAAGGATTGGATCTTGCTGATGTCCTTTGGTGTCATTAACAGCATCTTTTAACATTGATAAATACATACTTAGTCCTATAGCTTCTATATGTCCACTTTGTTTAACTCCTAAAAAATCACCAGCCCCTCTTATTTCAAGATCCTCTTGAGCAATAAAATATCCCGACCCTAAATCAGAATACTTTACCAATGAATCTAATTTTGCTTTAGGTCCTTTCTTTAAGTCCATGTTTGGAATTAGTAAATAACAATAAGCTTGGCGCAATGATCTTCCAACACGACCTCTTAATTGATGTAATTGCGACAGACCAAATTTGTGAGCATCAATGACAATCATAGTATTTGCATTTGGAATATCTAAACCCATTTCAACAATTGTTGTACAAATAAGAATATCTATTGAATTTGCGTTAAAGCCATTCATTGTTTTAGTAATTAATTTTTTTGATAATTTTCCATGAGCAATGCCTACATTTGCCTCCGGTGTAAGATCTGTAATTTGCTTTTTCAATTGCTCCATTTTTGAAATATCATTTTGAACTATGAAAACCTGCCCACCCCTTGATATTTCTCTATCGATAGCATTTTTAATAATTTGTTGATTTTGTATATTTAAAAAAGTTTTTACGCTTATTCTTTCTAGAGGAGGAGTATATAGGTAAGAAAAATCTTTTAATCCAGAATAGACAAGATTCAATGTTCTGGGAATAGGAGTTGCAGACATGTAAAGGATATGAGTTGTTGACTGTCTTGATTTAATAATCTCTTTTTGTTTTGTCCCAAATCGATGCTCTTCATCGATTACTAGTAAACCAAGATTATCAAGAGCAATTTCATTATTAAGCAATGTATGTGTTCCAATTAAAATATCAATTTTTTTATGTTTAAAATCCTCGTAAATCTTTAGTTTATTTTTTTGGGATGTATGTCTTGTAAGAAGTTCTATGTTAACTGGAAAGTTAAAAAATCTTTTTACAAAACTTTCTAAGTGTTGTTTGGCTAAAATAGTACTAGGAGCTAAAAGCATTACCTGTTTTTTAGCATGGACAGCTACAAAGGCTCCGCGCATTGCAATTTCAGTTTTTCCAAAACCAACATCACCACATATCACTCTATTCATTGGCTTAATCAATGAAATATCTTTTATAACATCATTAATGCAATTGATTTGATCCTTCGTCAAAACGTATGGGAAATCATTATCAAACTCGTTATAAGAATTTTTGTCACAGATCAGTTGACTGGAAGATGCAATAGAACGTCTTGACTCGATGTCTAGAAGTTCTGCAGCATGATCAAGAGCTTTTAATTTCGCCTTTTCTTTTTTTATCTTCCATTTATTTGACGATAATGAATCAAGGGGTATCCCTTGAGCTTGGGTTGTTTGAAATTTAGAAACTAAGTAAGATTGCCTAATTGGAACATATAAAATTTCATTTTCATGATATGTAATTTTTATGTATTCCTCCTCACTGCTGTTTGTTTTTAAAACTTCTAGACCCTCATAAATTCCAACACCATAATCAACATGAATAACTAATTCATTATCAAGAAATGGATTTTCGAAATTTTTGATAAGCGAATCATTAATTTGTGAACTATTTTTTTTACTTAAAATTTCTGAGCTTACAAATTCATCAAGATTTAGATGAATAAAACTTCCATTTTCGTTAATAAATGATCGAGCTGATAAGTGAAAACAACTAAATATTCCATCTCTTATGATGAAAGGAATTGTTGTGGTATTTATTTTATATTTCTTATTAATTTCATCTAATTTCGTCTGTTCCGACGAAGTAATTAAAAGAGAAGCTAATTCTCCATTAATTTGTTTGTCAACTAACTCTTTTAACTGTATTTCTTTATCTTTTTTGTTATCAATTAGGGCGTTATAACTTACACAAGAAATTTCTTTTGATGAATCTAAATAAGATTGAATCTCTTGCATTTGAAATATGTAGTCATTTGGTTTCATTAACGGTCTCGATACATCAATTGACTCTTCCTGATATCTTTCTTCTACAAAACTAATATGAGAAAGTAACAGTTGATCAATTTTGTTTGATTTCATTAGACTAAACTCAGGAAAAAAATCTATCAGATTCGAATTATCTGTCTGAATCAGCGGATTATATATTTCATATCCTTCGGGATATTGACCATTAACTAAAGTTTTAAATATTTCACAATGTCTTTCATCATGTGCTTGAAAATAGTTTCTCCAGTTTGATTTAAATTTTTTTATCGATTCATCGTCTAATCTAATCTCTGAACCACTGAATAGTTTAAATTTAGATAATTTATTAATCATATGTTGTGATGAAGGATCAAATTGTCTTATTTCATCAATTTGATCTCCAAAAAAATCAACTCTTAAGGGTTCTTTATGAAATCCAGAGTAAAAATCAACAACACCACCTCTTACTGTGTATTCATTGATTGATGTTACTTTATCAACTCTTTGATAATTCAATTCTTCTAAAACATCTGTTAAATCTTTAATAGAGAGTGAATCTCCAATCCTAAATTGCTTTCTTGCAAAAAAATGATTTTTCGAAGGCAATTTTTCAAATAAGTTTATGCAGCTTGTAACTACAATTTTTAGATTTTTTTTGTCTGAATTTAATAGCTTTAGTCTATCTTGAATAATCGAATCTGTGGTTGAGAATCTGTCGTATGGCAGAATTTCTCTTTCTGGATAATATCCAACTCTTGAATTATGCAGCAATAACAGCAATTCATTTTTCAATAATCTAGCCTCTTTATCTGATTCACAGAAATACAAAATCTGTTTATCTTCTAGCGTTGAGTACTTGATAAGTTCGAAAGCTATAGATTGATGCTGTTTTTCTAACATATGGTGAAGTATAATTTGCGCCTAAATAATAATCTAAAAAACAGGAACACTAACATGGATATAAGTTTTTCAGAACAAGATCTTCAATTTCAAGAAGAGATCAGAGCTGGTTTAAATGGAGCAGAGTATCCTGCTCATGTAAAAGAAAAGCAGGAAAAAGGAATTAATTTTTCTAAAGAAGATGTAATTGATTTTCATAAATTTCTATCAAGTAAAGGTTGGATGGGTTATAACTGGCCAGTTGAATATGGAGGAACTGGATGGTCTCCTGTTCAAATTTATCTTTTCCTTAATGAGCTAGCTCTTGCTCAATGTCCAACGATTCTTCCTTTTGGCGTAGGTATGGTTGGACCGGTAATATATACATTTGGCACTCAGGAGCAAAAAGATAGATTCCTTCCAGATATTCTTAATTTTGATACTTGGTGGTGTCAAGGTTATTCAGAACCAGGTTCAGGGTCTGATTTAGCTTCACTTAAAACTAAAGCTGTTTTAGAGGGAGATCATTATGTTGTTAATGGTTCAAAAACTTGGACAACTCTTGCCCAAAATGCTGATTGGATATTTTGCTTAGTTAGAACTGAAACCACGCAAAAGAAACAAGAGGGCATTTCTTTCCTATTAATTGATATGAACACACCAGGTATTGAAGTCAAACCAATTATTACAATTGATGGTGATCATGAGGTCAATTCTGTTTTCTTCACAGATGTGAAAGTGCCAGCTGATCAGCTAATTGGTGAAGAAGGTAAAGGCTGGACCTATGCTAAATTTTTATTAGCACATGAGAGATTTGGAATTGCAGGAGTACCAGTAGTAAAAGTACAAATTGATAGATTAAAAAATCTTACTGCTGAATATGATGACGCTGATTTAAATAAAAAAATAGCTGAATTAGAGATTGATTTAGAGGCTTTGGAATTTACAGAGCTTAGAACATTAGCTGCAATTGCTGAAGGTGGTCACCCAGGAGCTGAATCTTCGATTTTAAAAATTCGAGGTACTGAAATTCAACAAAGATTAACTGAACTTTATGTTGAAGCTGCCGGACAATACATACTTCCATACGAGGGACCAGATGGCTTTGAGTCAAATAGGACTCCATCAGGACCGGAATATGCTAGTTCATCTGTTGCTCAATATTTAAATTATAGAAAAACATCGATTTATGGTGGCAGTAACGAGATCCAAAAAAATATTATCGCTAAAGCAATCTTAGGAGTTTAAGTATGAACTTAAATTATTCTGATGAGCAAAATATGCTCAGAGAACAAGTATTGAAGTTTTGCGAAACAAACTATGATTTTATAGATAGAGAAAAGATTTTAGAATCTGATATTGGTTTTAGTAAGGATAATTGGCAACAATTTGCTGAGCTTGGTTGGCTAGCTGTTCCATTTAAGGAAGAAAATGGAGGGTTTAATTTTGGACCCGTTGAACTAACTGTATTATTTGAAGAATTTGGTAAAGCACTTGTAGTTGAGCCATATCTAAGTTCTGTTGTGATGAGTGGAACGATTATAGAAAATTCAAATCATAAAAATAAGTCGTCAATCATTGAAAAGATAATTTCTGGTGAACACCAAATGTCAGTTGCCTATGCAGAACCAAATATTGGATATAAATTTTTTGATTGCTATGCTTCTACATCTGTTAGTAACAATATTTTATCTCTTAATGGAACTAAATCTCTTGTCTTAAATGCAGGCAATGCCAATCAATTTATTGTTCTTGCAAAGCATGAAGGTTTATCAGCTTTAATAATGGTTGATGCAGAGGTTGATGGATTGTCAATTCAAAGCTTTAAAACTATAGATGGTCAAACATGCGGTGAATTAACTTTTGAAAATGTTTTGATAGATACAGATTCTATAATAGCGTCCGGTGATGATGCGGAAGCAATCTTTAATAAAATGATGGATCTAGCAATATTGTGTATAAGCGCTGAGGCAGTGGGCGCAATGAATGCGTCATATGTGAAAACAGTTCAATATACCAAAGAGCGTGAACAATTTTCTCAACCGATCAGTAATTTTCAAGTGCTGCAACATAGAATGGTGGATATGTTCATCGAAACTGAATTGACAAAGTCACTATTAATCAAAGCAACCTTACAACTTGACTCAAATGATCCTGATGCAAAAAGTACTATTTCAGCTCTGAAAGTTCAGGTTGGAAAAGCGGGACGTCTAATTGGTCAGAATGCTGTTCAGCTTCATGGGGGCATGGGAGTAAGTAATGAAATGTCTATCGGCCATTACTTAAAAAGATTTACAGCCATAGACTCTATGTTTGGTAATACTTCACACCATATAAATAAATATCAAGCAAAGCAAAAGGAATGACTGATCTCACAAAAAATCCAGACTTACGTTCTCGAGAGAAAATCGATGATTATTTTGGTGATTGGAAATGGAGAGAGGGCCTAGCAGAATTGATGGTTCCAATTATTGGGCGTCTATACAGACATGGCGTTCATGTAATGATTTATGGTCAGTCACTTGTGAATAAATCTGCTGTTAATATTATGCATGCCCATAGATTTGTAAGGCAGATTGAAGGAAATGAATTCAGTGAACTGGAAAGTTTTCCGTTACTTGAAAGGCTCAGTAAAATGGATTTACCAGACTGCGAGGTAGATATTGGTGAATTAGCTGTAAGATGTCCATTCTTCAATGATCTTAAGTCTAGTCCAGATTCCATAGATACTTTTCTTAAAGAGCAAATATCCTGTAATGATATAAAAATTAATAGACCTGAAAAACCTCAAGATATAGTTTTATACGGTTTTGGAAGAATTGGAAGATTAATGGCCAGAATGCTTGTTCAAACAACTGGTCCTGGTAATTACTTTAGACTAAAAGCAATTGTAGTAAGAAAAACTGGTAATAATGATTTAGTAAAAAGAGCAAGCTTATTAAGAAGAGATTCAGTTCATGGGCGCTTTGATGGCACTATTAGGGTTGACTTTGAAAATGAACTTTTAGTTATCAATGGAAATCCTGTGAAGTTTATATATTCAAGCTCTCCAAACGAAATTAATTATTCTGAATTTAAAATTGATTCACCAATTGTTATTGATAATACAGGCATATGGAGGGATGAAAATGATCTCTCTCAACATTTAAAAAGTGGCGCTTCAAAGGTTATTCTGACTGCACCTGCAAAAGGCGATATAAGAAATATAGTTTTTGGTGTTAATGATTCTGCTCTTCAGGAATCGGATAGTATTATTTCTGCTGCATCCTGCACAACTAACGCTATTGTTCCAGTATTGAAACTTATTAGTGATAACTATGGAATTTTAAATGGCCACATTGAAACAGTGCATTCTTATACAAATGATCAAAATCTTATTGATAATTTTCATAAGGGGGATAGAAGAGGAAGAAGCGCTGCTTTAAACATGGTTATAACATCAACTGGCGCAGTAAAAGCCGTATCTAAAGCAATACCCGAACTTAAAGATAAATTAACTGGTAATGCTATCAGGGTTCCGACACCTAACGTAAGCCTTGCTGTGCTAGTTTTAAATATTCATAGAGCTGTCACTCGAGATGATCTAAATAATTTCTTAAAAGAATCAGCCTTTACTAGTAAATATAGAGAAATTATTGGTTACACAAATTCACCAGAAGCCGTATCTACAGATTTTTATTCAAGCCCATATGCAACAACAATTGACTCTGAAGCAACTATTGCAGAAGGCAATCAAATCACACTTTATTGCTGGTATGATAACGAATACGGCTATACAAAACAGGTCTTAAATTTAACAAAAAAAGTTGCTGCTATTGATCTTCAGAGATTTCCGAAACCAATAGATTAAGTAATATAATAAGACTATTTTTAAGTTTCTATATAAACAATAGTAATAATTAATTATAATTAACACAGATTTTACTGAAGGGTACTGTGATAAAAACCAAAAAAGGGCTCGATCTACCAATTTCTGGAATTCCGTGTTCGGAAGTTGATTACTCGACTGCTATAAATTCAATTGCTATCTTAGGATCTGATTATGTTGGTTTAAAGCCAACTATGATGGTTGATGAGGGTGACATAATTTGCTCAGGACAAAAACTCTTTGAAAACAAAAAGAACCCTGGAACATATGTCACTGCTCCGTCATCAGGAATAGTAAAATCAATAAATAGAGGCGAAAAAAGAAGATTTTTGTCTTTAGTAATCGATATTGATACTTCTATTGAGCCTAATAAATTCGATTTAAATAAATATGCTAATTCAATCGATTTCTTGGTTGATTCAGGTACTTTATCGTATTTTAGAACAAGACCTTATAACAGGATGCCCAATCCTGATGAAATGCCATCAGCTATTTTTATTAATGCATGTGATACAAATCCACTATCTATAGATCCCTTTGAATTAATTAAACATGATCAAGACAACTTTAATACCGGACTGGAGTTTATTAAATCTATTAACTCAAAGTCAAAAATTTATTGTTCATTTCAAAATGATAATTTTGATCAATCTATAGATGGCATTCTTTATAAGCAATTTAGTGGACCTCATCCCTCTGGTCTTGTTGGAACTCATATTCACTATTTATATCCTGTTGGGCAAAATAGAACTGTTTGGAATATTTCATGGCAGGAAGTTATCTCTATTGGATCTCTCATACAAAATCAAATTCTTCGTTCAGAAAAATTCGTAAGTCTTGGTGGCCCAAATGTTTTTGATCCGAAGATCTTAAAAATAAAATATGGCTCAAGTTTATTAGAAGCAACAGCAGGAAAAATTTCAGATAATTCAAGAATTATTTCTGGATCAGTTCTAAACGGACACACAGGCGATGGTGTTATGAATTATTTAAGCATTTTTGATAATCAGATTTCAGTATTACCCGATGAATCCAATGATATCTTGTTTAACTGGGCAATGCCTGGCTCAAAACTTCACTCAAAATTGCCTGCTTTTATTTCTTCATGGATAAAACCTGAAAAATATAATTTTAATGTATCAATGAATGGAGGAAATAGAGCAATCGTTCCTATTTCTTCGTACCAAGAAATTATGCCGTTAAATATTCTTATGACGCAGCTTCTTAAGAGTTTGATAACCTTGGATATTGAGTTAGGTGAAAAATTAGGAGTATTAGAGCTAGCCCCTGAAGATCTAGCGCTTGCAAGTTATGTATGTCCTAGTAAATACGATTATCAATCAATTCTAAATTCTAATTTAGAGAAAATGTATGAGGAATTTAAATGAAGTCTTGGCTTAGATCAGTCAATGCAAGCATTAAACCTAGGTTTATGCCCGGAGGCACCCAAGCTAAATGGTTTCCTATTTATGATGCTATTGAAAACTTTATATTTTCATCCACTCATAAAACCATTAATCCTATTCATGTTAGAGATTCTATTGATATACAGAGAATCATGGTTATTGTTTGGCTTGCTGCTTTCCCAGCAATGTTTTTTGGTATGTATAACATTGGTAATCAAACATTAGATTACTTTTCACTTGCTGGAGTTCAAAATTCAAATGATTGGCACCACATATTTATAAATTTTGTGGGCTACACAAGTGATACCTTTTTTACAAAGATGTGGATCGGAGCCGTATATTTTATTCCAATATATGCAGTTACATTTGCTGTTGGTATTTTATGGGAAATTCTTTTTGCTGTAGTCAGAAAACATGAGATTAATGAAGGATTATTCGTTTCTTCAATTTTATTTGCTCTGAGTTGCCCGCCTGATTTACCTTTGTGGCAAGCAGCAATGGGTATTACTTTTGGAATCGTTATAGGCAAAGAAGTATTTGGTGGAACAGGTAAAAACTTTTTAAATCCAGCCTTAACTGGAAGGGCCTTTATATATTTTGCATATCCCTCTCAATTGTCTGGAGACAAGGTTTGGATTGCGGGTCTATCTGATACTGGAGTTGTCCCAGAAGGTTACAGTGGAGCTACTGCACTTGGATATGCAGCTGAAAATGGAATACAGGGGCTCACAGATAATTTTTCTTGGCTTGATGCTTTTATCGGAAATATTCCTGGATCTGTTGGAGAAACATCTGTTATTGCTATAGGTATTGCCGCAGTTATTCTATTAGGAACAGGTGTTGCATCTTATAGAATAATAATAGGAACAATATTAGGAATGATTGTAATGTCATCAATCTTAAATATTGTAGGATCAGATACAAATCCTATGTTTTATGTTCCTTGGTACTGGCATTTTGTAATTGGCAGTTTTGCATTTGGATTAGTTTTTATGGCTACTGAGCCAGTTTCAGGTTCAGGTACAAATCTTGGAAGATGGATATATGGAGCTTTGATTGGAGTAACTGTTATTTTAATTAGGGTTATCAATCCAGCATTTCCTGAGGGAATGATGTTGGCAATATTATTTGCAAATCTTTTTGCTCCAGTCATTGATCATATGGTCGTATCAAGTAATATCGCAAGACGCAAGAGGGCTTTATCATATGAATGATTCAATTATAAAGACTCTAACAGTTTCATTTCTAGTATGTTTGTTTTGTTCCTTAATCGTTTCTTATGCGGCTGTAAATTTAAGAGACTTACAGAATCTAAATAAACTCAATGATCAGAGAATAAAAATTCTTAAGACTGCAGCAATTTATAGTCCAAATGAATCCATTGAATCACAGTTTTCTCGCCTTACTCCAAAATTTGTAGACTTCTCAACTGGCGATCTTTTGGATCAATATGGCGATTATGATTTAAATACATATGATCCTGTTTACTTTTCAAAACAACCGAGTCACTCAACCCCAATTCCAACTTCAGAAGACATTGCTATTGTTAAGAATAAAGAAAATATTGGTAAGATTTATTTACTAAAAGACTCCTCTGAAAATCTAGAAAAAGTTATTCTACCAATAAGAGGATATGGTCTTTGGGGAACTTTATATGGATATATTGCAATTGATAGTGATCTAAATACTATTAGAGGACTTGAGTTTTATGCTCATAAGGAAACTCCGGGATTGGGAGCTGAGGTTGATAACCCAAAATGGAAAGCATTATGGGATGGAAAATCCATATATAAGGATGATCAGGTAGAGATTGAAGTTATTAAGGGCAAAGTTGATCCTTCAAACAAGATGGCAACATATCAAGTTGATGGGCTTTCAGGCGCAACCCTAACAAGCAGAGGAGTTACCAACATGTTGGTATATTGGTTTGGTGAAAGTGGTTACAAAGAAACGCTTAAAAAAATAAATTATGAAAGTTAAGCAGTATAAAGATGTTCTATCAAAGCCACTAATTGAAGAAAACCCAATCACACTTCAAATACTCGGCATCTGTTCAGCTTTGGCTGTTACAAGCAATCTCTCTGTAACATTAGTGATGTGTGTAGCCCTTACCAGTGTTGTTTCATTTTCAAATTTATTTATATCCTTGATTAGAAATTATATTCCAAGCAGTGTAAGAATTATTGTTCAGATGACTATCATTGCTTCATTAGTGATAGTGGTTGATGAGTTGCTTAAGGCTTATGACTATGAGACAAGCAAAAAACTCTCAGTATTCGTTGGCTTAATTATTACTAATTGCATAGTGATGGGAAGGGCTGAAGCTTTTGCTATGAAAGAAAAACCTTTCATAAGTTTTTTAGATGGTTTAGGAAATGGTTTAGGATACAGCGTAATATTAATTGCTGTTGCAGTTGTAAGGGAGCTACTTGGAGCTGGAACTCTAATGGGATATGAAATTTTTTCATTAGTCTCAAATGGAGGTTGGTATCCAGCAAACAATCTTTTACTCCTACCTCCAAGTTCATTTATTTTAATTGGACTAATGATATGGGGAATAAGAGAGTACAAAAAAGATCAAATTGAGCCTAATGAATTCAAATTATCTGGTCATGCAACTGCTCCAGATTTAAGAAAAAAAGAAGCAAATGTTTGAACATTATCTAAATATTTTCATCACTACAGTCTTCATAGAGAACATTGCTCTTTCGGTTTTTCTAGGGATGTGTACTTTTATTGCTATTTCAAAAAAAATAGATGCTGCTTTTGGTCTTGGAATTGCAGTGATTGTTGTTTGTTTAATCACGGTACCACTTAATAATCTGATCTATAATTTAGTGCTGAAAGAAGGGGCTCTATCATGGGCAGGTTTACCTAATGTAAATTTAGAATTTGTAGGACTCATAAGTTACATAGGAGTTATTGCTGCTGCAGTTCAGATATTAGAGATGTTTTTGGATAAGTTTGTGCCAGCACTCTACAATGCTTTAGGAGTATTTTTGCCATTAATTACAGTTAATTGTGCAATTTTAGGAGCATCACTTTTTATGATAGAAAAAGATTTAAAATTTGGTGAAAGTGTTGTCTATGGCTTGGGCGCTGGAGTTGGATGGGCCATGGCTATTGTTGTTTTAGCCGGCATTAGAGAAAAATTAAAATATTCAGATATTCCTGATGGCCTGCAAGGATTAGGCATGACTTTTATAATTGTTGGGTTGATGAGTTTCGGTTTTATGTCTTTTGGTGGTATATCTCTTTAAAATTTTTTTTTAGTAACAATATATAAGCTATGCAAATTGATTTACTTTTAGGTGTTTTCTCATTTACCGGAGTTGTGTTACTGCTCGTAGCAATAATCATTGCTGCAAGAAGTCAATTAGTTAGTTCTGGAAATGTCTCAATTGAAATTAATGGAGACTCCTCTAATCCTATTGTCGTTCCATCTGGTAATAAGTTATTGCAAACACTTGCTGAAAATAAGATTTTTCTATCATCTGCATGCGGTGGCGGTGGAACGTGTAGCCAATGCAAGTGCCAGATAGAAGAGGGCGGTGGTTCTATTTTACCAACTGAAGAATCTCATTTTAACTCGAAGGAAAAAAAAGATGGCTGGAGATTGTCTTGTCAGGTATCAGTAAAAAATGACTTAAAGATTACAATTCCAGAAGAAGTATTTGGAGTAAAGGAATGGGAGTGTGAAGTTATTTCAAATGATAACGTTGCAACTTTTATCAAAGAGCTTATTTTGAAGTTGCCAGAGGGGGAGGATGTTCATTTTAAAGCTGGTGGATATGTTCAACTCGAGGCTCCAGCATATAAGGATCTTAATTATAAATCATTTGACGTTGCCGAAGAATATAGACAAGATTGGGATAAGTTTAAAATTTGGGATAATGTTGCTAATAGCTCTGAACCAATCATAAGAGCCTATTCAATGGCGAATTATCCTGATGAAAAAGGGGTTTTAAAATTTAATATTAGAGTTGCAAGCCCTCCGCCTGGCTCCTCTGATATTCCACCAGGCCTTATGTCGTCTTGGACTTTTAATCTCAAACCAGGCGATAAAGTAAGAGTCTTTGGTCCATTTGGTGAATTCTTTGCAAAGGAAACATCTGCAGAAATGGTTTTTATTGGTGGTGGAGCAGGTATGGCGCCCATGCGAGCTCATATATTTGATCAATTGTTAAGAATTAATAGTGATAGAAAAATATCATTTTGGTATGGTGCTAGAAGTTTAAAAGAAATGTTTTATGTTGAGGACTTCAACAAATTAGCTGAGACAAATGAAAATTTTAATTGGCATGTTGCACTTTCCGATCCCCAGCCTGAAGACGACTGGGATGGACTGACTGGTTTTATTCATCAGGTTATATATGAAAATTACCTCAAATCTCATAAAGCTCCTGAAGATTGTGAATATTATATGTGTGGCCCACCAATGATGAACAAAGCATGCATAGATATGTTAATAGATCTTGGTGTAGAGCCAGAAAATATAATGCTAGATGACTTTGGCGGTTAAATTATATCTTTGAACAGATTAGTCCTATCAAAACTTATCGCATTACTTATAGGATTAGGATGTATTCTTTTAGCTTATAATTATAATAAGTCAGCCACTTATTTTACATCTGGTCCAATTTTTGGCACTTCATGGAAATTAGTTACAACAGAATATGTAACTGATTCATTGAAACAATCAATTCAAAATGAATTAAATAGAATAGATTTAATTGCATCAAATTATAAAACAGACTCAGAACTATCATTTATAAATAAAAGTCCTACTGATCAAATTATTAATATTTCTGACGAAATGTTTACTATGCTTAGTTTTGCTGAGGATTTATATATAAAAACTAGTGGCCTGTATGATATTACCCTTGGAAGTTTAATTATAGATGAGGGTTTTGGCCCAATGGCTTCGATGAGTGATGAATCAATTCAAGTATCATCAAAAAGATTTGAGTTTATTTCAGATAGTTCAATAATAAAAAATGATAATTTCCAATTTGACCTTTCATCTATCGCAAAGGGTTTTGCTGTTGATTCAGTATCTAGAATTTTACTAGCCGCAGGTAAAAATAATTTTTTAATAGATATTGGAGGTGAAATCATTATAAATGGATCAAAACATAATCAACCATGGGCAATAGGTATTCAAGACCCTACTAGCATCAATAATTCATCAATCATTAATATTTTTGGTAATGATTTTTTAGCAGTTGCAACTTCTGGTGAATATCGTAATTTTAAATACAATGATGATGGTGAAATGATAAGCCATACTTTTAATCCCATATCTAAAACCTCAATTCCTGACAAAACATATTCTGTTTCAGTTGTCTCAAGAGTTTCATCTATGGAAGCAGACGCACTTGCCACAGCTCTCAATGTAATGGGTCCAGAAGAAGGTATTAAATTCGCAAATGAAAAAGATCTTTCAGTTATGTATATAATGCAAGGTAAAAATTTAATTAAATCAAACAAATGGAATTATAATGATTGAATTTATATCAATTTTTCTTTTGATAGCACTCTCATTTATTGCTATTGCCATTGGCGTTATTTTTAAAAATAAGCCGATTTCAGGAAGCTGTGGCGGTATGGCTAATTTGGAAGATGATGCGCCATGCCAAATATGCGGACGCACCACCACAGGGGGATGTGAAGAATAGTTAGAATTGATTCATTGTGTTATCTTCGCCTGAAGCTTTAAGAGCAGCTTCACCTGCAAAATACTCTTTATGATCATCGCCCATATCAGATCCAGCCATATTTTGATGTTTAACACATGCTATTCCTTGACGAATTTCTTTTCTTTGAACTGCTTCAACATAACCAAGCATGCCTTTATCGCCAAAATAGTCTTTGGCAAGATTATCTGTTGATAAAGCCGCAGTATGATATGTAGGTAAGGTTATAAGATGGTGAAATATTCCTGCTTCTCTAGCAGCATCAGCTTGAAATGTTTGAATTTTCTTATCTGCCTCTAATCCAAGTTCAGTATCATCGTAAGATTCATTCATAAGATCATCTCTATTATAATTAGACATATCACATCCATTTTCTGACATTAAATCAAATACTTGTTGTCTAAAATTTAGCGTCCAATTGAATGAAGGACTGTTGTTATATACAAGTTTGGCATTAGGAACTACTTTCTTGATCTCATCCATCATTGCACTTATCTGACCAATATGAGGCTTTTCAGTTTCAATCCATATTAAGTCTGCACCATTCTGTAAGCTTGTAATTGAATCGAGAATACATCTTGCTTCACCAGTGCCTTCTTTAAACCTATATAAATTACTTGGTAAACGCTTAGGTCTTACAACTTTTCCGTTTTTATTGATGAGGACATCTCCATGATTTAATTTATCAGGATCTAATTCTTCAACATCAAGAAATGAATTATATTGATCTCCAAGATCTCCAACTTCATGCGTAATAGCAATTCTTTGAGTTAAACCTGCCCCCAAAGAATCGGTTCGAGCAACAATAACACCATTGTCAACACCAAGTTCTAAGAATGCATATCTAACTGCATTTATTTTCGCAAGGAAATCAGCATGTGGGACTGTTACTTTTCCATCCTGATGACCACATTGTTTTTCATCGGACACTTGATTCTCTATTTGAATACAACAGGCTCCAGCTTCTATCATTTGTTTAGCCATTAGGTATGTTGCTTCTTCATTACCAAAACCTGCATCTATATCCGCAATAATAGGTACAATATGAGTTTCAAACTTATCGATTTTCTGTTGTATTGCAGGCTTTTTAGAGTCACTTGCAGCATCGAGTTCTCTAAATAAATCGCCTAATTCTCTAGCATCTGCCTGCCTTAAAAAAGTATAAAGTTCTTTTATCAACGCAGCGACGGATGTTTTTTCATGCATTGACTGATCTGGAAGGGGACCAAATTCTGATCTTAACGCTGCAATCATCCATCCAGAAAGATAAAGATACCTTTTATCAGTAGTTCCGAAATGTTTTTTAATTGAAATCATTTTTTGTTGAGCAATAAAACCATGCCAACATCCAAGCGATTGTGTATATGCACTAGAATCAGCATCATAAGCTTCCATGTCTTTTCTCATCAACGTTGCAGTGTATTTAGCTATATCGATACCAGATTTAAACTGATTTTGGAGCCTCATCCTTGCTGCATATTCAGGATTTATTGAACCCCATTTTGATTCTGAAAAATCAGAAATGTGATTTAGTTGCTCAATTTCACGAGTGAACTTAGATTTAGTCATAATTACCCCTATTTATTTGTAGTGCATTTGAATTTAAATGGCATAAATTGTCAATATTATTTATAAATATTAATTTTACTATATATGGAGCAGATATTTTTTGTAGTTTTACTACTTTTAGTTAGGATTTAGCCAATTTTGATGCAATTCCTAGATAAGTTGCCGGAGTAAGTTTTTTTAATTTATTTTTAGATGCACTCGAAATCTTGAGGTTTTCAACAAGCTCATGGTATGAATCTTTGTTTATCATTTTTCCACGAGTTAATTTTTTAATTTCTTCATATGCATTATCGTAACCTTCTATCTTCATTACAATTTGAATTGCTTCTGAGAGCACTTGCCAGTTGTTAGATAATTCACGAATAGCTTTCTCTTTGTTAGGTTCTATTTTATTTAATCCACTTAAACAAGAGGTCAAGCCAAGATAGCTGTATGCAAAGCCCATTCCGATATTTCTTAAAACCGTTGAATCTGACAGATCTCTTTGTAATCTTGATTTAGGTAGTTTTTCTGCAAAAAATCCCATCAGTGAATTAGAGATACCTAAATTTCCTTCAGAGTTTTCAAAATCAATTGGATTAACTTTATGTGGCATAGTAGAAGAGCCAACTTCTTGATCTTTAAGTTTTAATTTAAATATATCGTTAGAAATATACATCCATAAATCTTGATCAAGATCTATAGTTATGTTGTTGATTCTTTGGATGCAATGTGCAATCTCTGCTATTCCATCATGTGGTTCAATCTGGGTAGTAATAGGGTTTTGTTCAACACCAAACGAAGATAAGAATTTATTGGTTTTATTTAGCCAATTTATTTTGGGATCAGTTAGATCTAGTGTATGAAAATTGCCAGTTGCGCCACCAAATTTAGCCAAAGGCCTCATTCTTTTTAATATATCTTTTTGTCTTAAAAGACGCTGATAGAAAACTTTAAATTCTTTTCCTAAAGTTGATGGAGATGCGGCTTGGCCGTGAGTTTTAGCTAGAAGAGGCAATGAAGCCCAAGATCTAGATTTTGACTTTAAATCTTTTATAAGGATTTCTAACTTTTTTAGGTATATATCTTTTGCTTTCCCAATCAATACTGCGTATGACAATGAGTTGATATCCTCGCTAGTTAATGCATAGTGAACCAAATATTCATATTTTGATAAATTAGAAAATCTTTTCATTTCTTCTCTAATAAAGTATTCAACGGCTTTGACATCATGATTTGTTCTAGATTCAATAGATTTAATTCTTTTTGATGATTTAAGATTGAAACTATTTTTAATTTTAAATAAATTATTTTTAGCTGAAGCGGAGAGAGGTTTAAAACTTTTTCCACCATGCGTGCATAGAAAAATAATCCATTCAATTTCAATTTCAAATCTTATTTTGTTTAAATTAGATTCAGAAAAATTATTTGCAAGATCTTTAATCTTTAAACTGTAACGATTATCTAGAGGTGATATCAATTCTTGAATCTTCATGAGATGCATTATAGCTAGTCTTTTAAAGCTTTTGCTATGATCCCTCCACCTAAACATTCATTATTTTTATATAATACTGCTGACTGACCTGGAGCAATTGCTCTTATATTTTCTGAAAATAGTATCTTCACACAATCATTAAGAAAATGAGCCTCACATTTCACAGGTTTACCCCTATGCCTAACTTGAACTTCGCAGTCTAGTTTTTTCGGAGGATTAGTTGCATTTATCCATTTCATCTTTTCTATAAATAGCCCACTACTCATTAACAAATCGTTAAACTCACCTTGACATACATAAACTTCATTTAACTCAATACTCTTGTCATAAACGTACCAAGGCAACTCAGGCTTATCTTTAACACCACCTACATTTAAACCTTGTCTTTGTCCTTGAGTAAATAGAAGGGCGCCAGGATGTTTACCAATTTTATTACCATCTGAATCTTTAATATCACCAGCAGTAAATTGGATAAATCGCTTAAGAAAGTCTTTTAAATTTCTCTCTCCAACAAAACAAATGCCAACAGAATCTTTTTTGTCATAATTAATAAAATTATTTTTTTCAGCAATTTCTCGAACTTCGTGTTTGCTTAATTCTTCTAATGGAAAAATACAATTTGCAAAATCTTTACCATTAACTTCATGCAGAAAATATGTTTGATCTTTATTTAGATCTTTTGATCTTTTTAAAATAAATTGATTATCCCTTTTTTCAATTTTTGCATAATGGCCAGTTGCAATATAATCAGCTCCTATTTTTAATGCATAATCTAAAAAAGACTTAAATTTAATTTCTCTATTACATAAAACATCGGGATTAGGTGTTCTACCTTTTTCATGCTCAGATAAAAATTCTTTAAATACTCTATCCCAATATTCATTGCTAAAATTAGCTTTATGCAACGGAATATTGAGTTGATCACAAATTTTTGATGCATCATTAAAATCAATTTCTGATGAACAGACTTCACCTGGTTCATTCTGCCAGTTTTGCATAAATAAACCTTGAACTTTATACCCTTGTTGTTGAAGTAAATAAGCAGCGACGGATGAATCTACACCACCCGACATTCCAACAACAACTGTTTTATTAATTTTTGTCATAAATTATCTGAAAACCTTAATTTTAAAGGTTTTTTTAGAGTATAATTCATGCAATTTTACAACATATTTATCTATAAAGAGGATGTATGGGTTATAAACATATTAAGATCCCAAAAGAAGGCTCAAAAATTAAATTATCCGATGGAGTTATTCAAGTCCCTGACAATCCAATTATCCCATATATAGAGGGTGATGGAATTGGAATTGATATTACTCCAGCTATGCTCGATGTCGTAGATAGTGCTGTCAAAAAAGCCTATACAGGAAGCAAAAAAATTTCATGGATGGAAGTTTATTGTGGTGAAAAATCAACAAAAGTTTATGATCCTGACACATGGCTTCCAGATGAAACTATTGATGCATTAAAAGAATACATTGTTAGTATTAAAGGCCCATTAACAACTCCAGTTGGTGGCGGGATAAGATCGCTAAATGTATCTTTAAGACAAATCCTTGATTTGTATGTTTGTCTGAGGCCAATTAGATATTTTGCAGGTGTACCAAGTCCAGTAAAAAATCCTTCCTTTGTTGATATGGTAATATTTAGAGAAAATTCTGAAGACATATATGCAGGAGTTGAGTTTGAAGCTGGCTCATCAGAATCTGATGAAATGGTAAAATTTCTACAAGAACAATTTGGTGTCACTCAAATTCGTTTTCCTTCAGATGTTGGATTGGGAGTAAAACCCATTTCTAAACAAGGCACAGAAAGACTCGTTAAACAAGCACTCGATTATGCAATCAAAAATGATAGATCCTCAGTAACCTTAGTGCACAAAGGAAATATTATGAAATTTACAGAAGGTGCATTTAGAGATTGGGGATATGAATTAAGCATGAATTCTTATAATGGACAACTCTTAGATGGCGGCCCTTGGGTTACGATTAAAAATCCAACTAATGGAAAAAATATTATTATCAAAGATGTTATATGCGATGCTTTTCTTCAACAAATACTTACAAGACCAAAAGAATATGACGTTATTGCAACAATGAATCTAAATGGTGATTATGTGTCAGATGCCTTAGCTGCATGTGTTGGTGGTATAGGTATAGCACCAGGTGCAAATATTGGAGATGAATCTGCGTTATTTGAAGCCACTCATGGAACAGCGCCTAAATATGCTGGTCAGGATAAAGTAAATCCAGGGTCGCTTATTCTTTCCGCTGAAATGATGTTAAGACATTTGGGTTGGGTCGAAGCAGCAGATTTAATAATATCCTCAATGGAAGCAGCGATAACCGATAAAATGGTTACTTATGACTTTGAAAGATTAATGGATGATGCTCAATTAGTTTCATGCTCTGGCTTTGCAAAGGAAATGATTAAAAGAATGTGAGGATTTCTATGTCTTCAGAAAATTCAAATGCATCAATTACGAATGGCGATACCGGTACTATTGTCATGGAAGATAAGCCGGATTTAAAAGAGCCGCCAATGTATCAAGTTGTTCTTCTTAATGACGATTTTACTCCTATGGAGTTTGTTGTGTATATCATCCAGTCAATATTTGGATATGAACATGAGAGATCAACACAGATAATGTTATCCGTTCATACCAAAGGAAAGGGAGTATGTGGTATATTTCCTAAAGAGATTGCTGAAATGAAATCTCATGAAATTAACGAAATGGCAAAAGCTCATGAGCATCCACTCATAAGTGAAATTGAACCTTTAACAGATTAATGTTTAGTAAAGAATTAGAACAATCTATTGCAAACTTATTTGATCAGGCCCAAGATAAAAATCTTGAATATCTTACTATTGAGCATTTATTGTTAATGTTGATAACAGATTATGAAGTGCGACAAGCCCTTGAAACTAATGATGTAAACATTGCAACTTTGCGTGAAAATCTAGAAGAACATGTTCGTGATAATACACCTGCAAAAGTTGATTCAAAAAAACCAGTACAACCAACTTTGGGTTTTCAGAGAGTCCTTCAACGGGCAGTTTTTCATGTTCAATCATCAGGCAAGGGTGTAGTTAAGCCAATTAATTTATTGGTAGCCATTTTTTCTGAAAAAGAGTGTCACTCAGTATTTCTTTTGTCTAAGCAAGGTATTGGGAGGCTTGATAT
This sequence comes from uncultured SAR86 cluster bacterium, assembly GCA_902541245.1. Lineage (GTDB taxonomy): Bacteria > Pseudomonadota > Gammaproteobacteria > Magnimaribacterales > D2472 > D2472. The sequence continues at coordinate 92,271 of CACBPT010000001.1, forward strand.
TGTTTCATTTATATCTCATGGTAAACCTGATAGTCCAAAAGAAGATACAGAATCTTTATCTAATGAAGAATCAAATGAGGTTGTAAATACTAATACTGATCTTGAATTTTTAATTGATTTGAATCAACTAGCTGAAATGAATAAGGTTGATAAATTGATTGGTCGAGTTGATGAACTTGACAGGATTATACAAATACTCGCTCGTAGAACTAAAAATAACCCATTGTTGGTTGGAGAGTCAGGGGTTGGGAAAACAGCAATTGCTGAAGGGCTAGCACATTTAATTAATTCTAAAGAGGTACCTGAATTTCTGCATGAGTCTAAATTATATTCATTGGATATAGGCGCATTGATTGCTGGCACAAAATATCGAGGTGACTTTGAAAAGAGGCTTAAGTCAGTGTTGAAGTTCTTAGATGATCAAAAAAATCCTATATTATTTATTGATGAAATACATACAATTATAGGTGCTGGATCTGCTTCAGGCGGCAGTCTTGATGTATCTAATTTATTAAAACCAGCATTAGGTAAGGGTAAATTAAGGTGTATTGGATCGACAACATTTCAAGAGTACAGGGGTGTATTTAATCAGAATCAAGCATTATCAAGAAGATTTCAAAAAATTGATGTGCTTGAGCCATCAGTTGATGAATGCATACAAATACTAGATGGTTTAAAAAATAATTATGAAAGTCATCATAATGTAAAGTATTCAAATGAATCTATAAATTCAGCAGTTACGCTATCTAAAAGATTCCTTAATGATAGATTCTTACCAGATAAAGCGATTGACCTAATAGATGAAACCGGCGCTTTACTGAATATCTCCAGAAAGAATTCAAATAAGATAATAGTCAAAGAAATTGATATTGAAAAGACAATTTCTAAAATCTCTAAAATACCTGAACAAACTATTTCTAGACAAGAATCTATGAATCTAAAAAAACTAGAATCAGATCTCAAAACAGTTATATTTGGTCAGGACACAGCAATTAAGAGTCTGGTTAATGCAATTAAATTATCTAGAGCAGGACTCAGAGATGATAACAAAACAATAGGCTCATTTTTATTTGCTGGTCCAACTGGGGTAGGTAAAACTGAAATTACAACACAACTAGCAAATATGATGGGTATTGAACTCGTAAGATTTGATATGTCTGAATATATGGAAAGGCATACTGTTTCAAGACTTATCGGAGCTCCTCCTGGTTATGTAGGATTTGATCAGGGAGGACTTTTAACGGAAGCAATAGTACAAAATCCCCATTGTGTTTTATTGCTTGATGAAATTGAAAAAGCGCATCCAGATATATTTAATTTATTACTACAAATTATGGACTCTGGTGTTCTTACAGATAATAATGGTCGAAAAGCTGATTTTAGAAATGTAATTGTTGTAATGACAACGAATGCTGGTGCTGATTTGTTGGAAAAGAAAAGTATTGGTTTTAATGATCAATCCAATGAGTCTGATGCATTATTGTCACTTAAAAAATTGTTTTCCCCAGAATTTAGAAATAGACTGGATGAGATTATTCAGTTTAATTATTTACCAATGAAAGTTATTTTATCAATTGTTGATAAATTCCTGACAAAACTTCAAGCTCAGTTAGATGCTCGGAATGTCGAACTTATATACTCTAAAAAAGTGCTAAATTGGATAGCAGAAAATGGCTATAGCAAAGAAATGGGTGCTAGGCCCATGGAAAGATTTATCACCAATCAAATTAAAAAACCTTTGGTTGATAAGGTATTATTTGGAGATCTCAGCAAAGGTGGACAGATTAAAGTAGATTTAGTTTCGAATAAGATTAAATTTAGCGCCAAAAAGAAAACAGTCAATACTAAGGCTTAACGGCCTCGAAAAGTAATTCTCCCTTTAGTTAAGTCATAAGGCGTCATTTCAACCTTAACCTTATCGCCTGTTAATATTCTTATGTAATGTTTTCGCATTTTTCCAGATATATGAGCTTCAATAATATGATCGTTTTCTAACTTAACTTTAAAAGTTGTATTAGGAAGGGTCTCAATTACCTCACCTTCAAATTCTAGATTGTCTTCTTTTGCCATATCTTATTTTACACCAATAAATGCAAATATTGAGGCAAGAACTGAGCTAATTATAAATTACCTTTTAATACTTCTAATTCCTCTATTATTGGATTCAAAAAGATTGAACTTTTATTCTGATAAAAATCTTTAATAATCGAAAATTCTTTTTCTGTATAGTAATTTAATATACCTTCTTGGTAACTATCTCTTTTTTTTAAATGATTCCAATATCTTTTTATCAACGGAGTTTTATTAGTGTTGAGACAATCTTCAAGCTGAAGATCATTCAACCTATTGAATAAACACATCATATTTATATCTATGTGGGAAAATGTTTTATAAAAATATTTATTATTTTTTGATAACCGATTCTCAAAATTAATTAATTCACTTGCAAATTTTTTTATACCTATTTTTGGAAGATTTTTTGAAAAATTAAAAAAATACATCGATAAAAAAATAAGTTTTCTATCTTTTCTTGGGTGACGTAAAAGAATTTTTACTATTGATTTAAACGGAAGTTTTTTTACCATATGTTGTATTAATGGAGCAGAAAAAACAGGCAAAATTGTTCCAAGAGTTGAGGCAAATTTTGCTCCTTCAGTAATGGTGGTTTCTGATATTAAAGTATCAGTATCATTACTATCATTTTTATATAAATTAATTTCCTTTGAACCTTGCAACTTATTAAGTTCCTTGATTATTATTGCGCTATCACAAATTATTTTTTCATTAATTTTTATTGCTGGTACTGTTCCCAAGGGATTTATATCTAGGAAAAATTCATCTAAATTTTCTCCTTCAGGATATTGATCACATAATTTTATATGCTTCTCATTAAAGGAAATACCTTTTTCATATAAAGCGACTCTGACCATTTGGCTGCATAAAGACCAATTTGAATGAAATAAAGTAATTTCTTTAAATTCCATAATGTTTGTCAATCTTTATATTTTTTTTTCATATTCTTAACTGCATCTAATCCTGAAAGAGGTTTTTTTCCATCTGGCACAGTGTTACCTTTTATAATAAGGTTATTGAATGATTCTCCAGATTTATACATTTCATATAATATTTCAATATCCATATTTGTCCCTATTGGTTCGTCCTCAAAATCAGGTGATATGTTTTCTTTAAACTCATTCTCAGAAGAAAAATGTTCAAAAAAAATCTCTACCAAGTTATTATCTGGATCTTTATAATACATACCAGAGATCCATCCATGATTTACCGTCCACAATGGTTTTAATCCTCTTTCTTTAGCGTTAAAGTAGAAATCAAACCACTTATCAATTGGATTAATCCTGTAAGAGATATGATCAAGACCTTCAATAGTAGGTATTTTCTTATTTAAAAAAATTTTAAATTTCATTATGTTTCTTTGAATAATATTTAGATCCTCTAGAATATTAGCTGTATTTGCAATTGCTATTCTGTGATGTTCATCGTCATAGGCAAGAAAAGTTATTAAATTGCTTTGATAAAGAGGCTCACATCCAAATAAACATTTATAAAAATTTACCATTGCTTCATAGTTTGTAGTTTTAAATGCGACATGATGAAAATCATCAGGAGAGTGATCTGATTTAAAATTAAGATACAAGTTTTTATTAAATATTTTTTTCATAACTATGTATAAATATTATACTTACATAAAAAACATTTTATTAACATGAAGCTTGTTACATTTTTATCCAAAAAAGATCCTACTAAAAGTAAGATTGGTGCATTGCATAAAGAGGCTGTAATTGATTTCTCTAGAACAAATTTACCAAATAATATGATTGATTTTATTAAAATGGGTGAAACAGGTCTTGATATTGCAAATGATTATCTCCAATTAGAAGTGGGCAGTTATTTTATGGATGAAGTAATTTTAAAGTCACCAATTTTAAATCCAAATAAAGTTCTAGCAGTTGGTTTAAATTATAAAAAGCATGTAGAAGAAGCAAAAGACCTTAAAGATCATCATAGTAACAACGTTCAGATTCAAGAGGAATATCCTACAATATTTAATAAACAAAATTCATCCGTGAATGATCCTTACGGAGACGTCTATTTACCTAAAGAATCTAGTTGGTTGGATTACGAGGGTGAGATGGGTTTTATTATTAAAAAAGAGTGTAGGCGTGTCCCTTATGAAAATGCAAAAGATTGTATTTATGGTTATACCATTGTTAACGATTTTACAATTAGAGACTGGCAATTTAGAGGTCCACCACACACCATGACAATGGGAAAATCATGGGACACTCATTGTCCGTTTGGACCATGTATAGTTACCACAGATGAAATTATTGATCCTCATAATCTAAACTTAAAGACTTATGTAAATGATGAGGAGAGACAAAATACAAATACAAATTTAATGACTTATGATTGTTTTGATCTTATTGAATATATATCAACAGCATTTAGTTTGATGCCTGGAGATTTAATAGCAACGGGAACTCCCGAAGGCTCTGCATTAGCAACACAAAATTGGCTTAAGCATGGAGACAGGATAAAAGTTGAAATTGATGATATTGGTTTTATAGAAAATAATGTAATCAATGAGCCTAAAAGTACAACACAATCTTAAAATTGATAAAATATGATGCTGCAATATGTGGTTATGGGCCTGTTGGCTCAGTATGCGCAATTTTATTGGCGCAATATGGATATAAAGTAATTGTAATAGATAAAAATATTGGCCCTAGTCCAACTGCAAGAGCTATTAATACTGATGGAGAACAATTAAGGGTTTTTGATAAATTCAATATAGCAAAAACTATTGTTGAAAACTCAAACCAAATTGAAAGGGTTAAATTTACTAAACCTAACTTAGATGCAATCCAAACACTCGAACAACCTCAGGAAGAATCACAAATGGGTTGGCCAAATCAAGTTTTGTTTTACCAACCAGAGCTTGAATCATTTATTAGAGAAAAAATTAGCTCATTTAAAAATATAGATGTCATAGAAGAATGTGAATTAATTGATTTTATAGATAAAAAAAATTCTGTTGCATTAAATTGTATAAAACAAAATAAATTATTTAATATTGAATCTACTTTCCTCATTGGTTGTGATGGAGCAAGTAGTTTTATAAGAAAAAAGCTAAATATTGAATTAGATGATTTTGGATATAATCAAAAATGGCTAGTTTGTGATGCACATCTAGTAAAAAAAATAGAACTAAAAAATGAACTGATTCAGGTATGTGACCCAAAAAGACCGGCTACTTTTCTTCGAGGTAGAAGGGGGCATTTAAGATTTGAGTTTAAAGTAATGCCTAACGATAATTTAAATCACTTAAAAAAAGAAGATACTATTTGGGAACTTTTATCTCCCTGGATAAATAAGAATAATTCATTGCTTGAAAGAGCTGATATATATAATTTTCATGCGTGTATTGCTAACAAGTGGAATCAGAATAATATTTTTCTTGCTGGAGATTCGGCTCATCAAATGCCTCCATTTATGGGAGCGGGTATGGGAACTGGAATTAGAGATGTTGCAAACTTATCTTGGAAAATTGACTTATTTTTAAAAAAAAGATCATCAAATAATATTTTCAATACATATCAAAAAGAAAGATATCCTCATGCAAAGTGGTCAATTGGTCAGACAGTATCGATTGGAGAAATTATAGAAGCGTTTTGCGCAGCTGAAGAAGGAAAACAGTTGAAACCAACAAGGAGAAGTTATGATGTCAAATTTCCTCATATACCTAATGGTATCTATTCAAATCCAGAAGATAAAATCTCCGGTCTTCCAGTTCCTCAACCTATTTTATTTCGTCAAAAAAAAAGAGTTAGATTGGATTCACTTATAAAATCGAAATTTGCAATAATATCAAATTCGAATCAATTAAAAGTCTCAAAAAAAGCACAAAAGATTATAGAAAAGTTAGGTATTAAATTTATCTTTATAGATGAAAATGATGATCCAGATAATAGAATGAATAAAATTTTTCAATTATATAAATATATATTGGTAAGACCAGATCTCTATGTGTATGGGGGATCTGACAAAAAAAGTCTTTCAAAAATGATTACAAGTTTAGAAACATCGTTTTATTTAATTTAAATTTATAAATCATTCATATAGTTATGAAACTAAATTATAAGTAATTAGATTTTCTTCTATAAATATAAATACTTATCAAAAGAACTACTATGAAAAAAATTGGAATAATAAATTGTTTAAAAGTTAAAAATACTATCCAAGTAAAAATAATATTTTGAATAATAGGGTGTGGTGGGTTCTTTTCTTCATAATTTCTTTCAAGCCAGGGTGAATTATTTATTCCTATGTATTTGTCCCCATGAAGATATGAATGAACAGGATTAAAAAAAGGTGTCTCTAAATTTATAGGTTTTTTGTAGAAAGTTTCTTTCATTGAATTCAATATCTCAGGATGTTCTAAAGAAAGATCATACTTTTCATATGGGTCATTCAAAATATCATATAATTCAAAAATTTTTTTTGAGTTATCGTCATAAATAAAGTGTCTGTAATACAATTTCCATTTATCATTAAATAAAGCTCTTTCATCATTAACGATAACATTTCCCGTTATTGAATTATTAGGGGGGACAACATTATTTGTGATTAAATTTGTCCAATGATCAATACCTGTAAAACTTTCGAAATTTGATTTGATATTTAGAGCACTCAAAATTGTAGGTAAAATATCATCAACAAAGATAAATTGATTACTTTTTGCATTTTCTAATACGCCTTTGTAATAGATGATAGCTGGAACTCTTATTCCACCCTCATATGCACTTCCTTTACTACCTCGTAAACCCAAAGTATTTCCTTTAGAGTCCACAACATCTGATGCAATTGTTGCAGCTATAGGATCTACATTAAATACAGGACCATTATCTGAAAAAAATATGATAATGGTATCCTCTAAAATTCCTTTCGACTCAATTGCACTCAATATCTTGCCAATTTCTGTGTCCAAAATCGTTATATTTGCAGCATATATCCTTTCTTTCTTATTCTTAATATGACTTAATTTATCAATAAAGTTTTTCTCGGCTTCAATGGGAGTATGGGGTGCATTAAAAGCTATATACAAAAAGAGGGGAGCTGACTCATCTGAATTATTAATCACCCTAATTGCCTCATTAGCAATTAAAGTTGTTGAATATCCATCTTCATAGAGAACCTCTCCATCTCTATGCCAATCCATTCTGCCTGATAGGGCATGATCAAAATAGCCAATTCCTCCACCAAGATGACCATAAGTAGAATTAAATCCTCTATTTTGTGGTAAGTATTCATCAGCAAACATACCTAAATGCCATTTTCCTGACAATGCAGTTTGATAGCCCGCTTCTTTAAGATATTCAGGCATAATTTTATACCTAAGTGATAATCCATACCTATCAGCAGTAGGATTATCAAAAGGTCTAATAACACCATTTTCAAGACTATTTATGCCCGTCATTAGTGCAGCCCTTGTTGGTGAACAAGTTGGGGCAGAATAGAATCTATCCATCTGAAGCCCATCCATTGCAAGCTTATCAATATTTGGAGTTAATATTGGGCCGCCATTATATGAAACATCTCCCCACCCAAGGTCATCAGTAACTATAATAATTACATTTGGTCTATCGCTTGAAAAAATATTTATAGAAAAAAATAAAATTAAAAAAAATTTATACATCTTTAAAATCACTTAGGTTTTGAAATAATAAATCATTCAGCTAAAATTTAGTATCATTCAAATAATTTAAAAAAAATGGACGAAGTAAAAGTATATATGGTTGCAAATCTACAAATTCATGATGCTGAGAGATATCGTGAATATGAAAAAGGCTTTTTTCCAATTTTAAAAAAGCATGGAGGAGAGTTTATTACTTATGATGACAATATCATTCATTTTGAAGGTGATAATCCCTTGAAGGGGAGAGTAATTTTATTCAGTTTTCCGTCGCTGAAACAGGCAAATGAGTGGTATTCAGATCCAGATTATCAATCTATTAGTGAGCACAGAAGAGCAAGTGTTACATCAACAATTACTTTAATTAATGGATTGCCGCCAAGATAATTTCATATTTAAGAGTTTAAAAATATGAAAAAATTTCTTGAAATTAAAAATACAAAAATAGCATATATTGATGAAGGTAAGGGCGACGCAATCATTTTTATTCATGGAAATCCAACATCTTCATATTTATGGAGAAATATAGCCCCAAATTTTATAGAGCAATACAGAGTAATTGTCCCAGATTTAGTAGGCATGGGCGACTCTCAAAAGCTTGAAGGTATTGATAATCCCGGCTATAGCTTTAATGGTCAATATGAATATTTAGACAGTTTTTTAAAAAAATTAGATCTTGGAATTAGATTACATCTAGTTATTCATGATTGGGGTTGTGGTTTAGGATTAAAATTTGCACGATTGAACTCTGATGTTATTTCGTCAATTACCTTTATGGAAGGATTAGCTATACCTTTAACTTGGGATCAATGGCCTGAAGCAGGAACCAAAATATTTAAGCTCTTTAGATCAGATGCTGGTGAGGAGTTAATTTTAGATAAGAATTTTTTTGTTGAAAGGATTTTATTCAATGATCCTATTAATCCCATGTCAGAGGCAACAAAAAATGAATATTTAAAACCATTTACTCAACAAGGTGAAGGTAGACGACCAACATTAACTTTTCCAAGAAATATTCCTTTTAATGAAGAACCGTTAGACACACATAATGAAATTGCTAAGAATGCAAAATTTCATAGTTCGTCTAGTATTCCAAAATTATTTATTAATGCTGATCCAGGATTTCTATTGGTTGGCTCTCAACGTGACGAAGTAAGAGAATGGAATAATCTTAAAGAAGTAACTGTAAAGGGTAATCATTTCATCCAAGAAGATTCTCCTAATGAAATTACAGTTCATATAAAGGATTTTATAAATAATTTATAAAAGGAGTTAAATAATGTTTATTGAGGCTAAAAGATCTTTTAAAAAATCGAAATCTCATCTTTTAAATATAATAAAAGAGCCTGGGAATTTATCTTATTATCATCCATTTTGTAAAAGGAATGATGCAATTAAATGGCCTGGACCAAATTCAATTGATGAGCTTGAATATTTGAATGGTTTAACCCTTGAAAGAAATTTTTTTAATTGGCATGAAAATGGCTATGATCTAATCATAGGAAGAAAAAATAAATCAAAAATGGCTCAAGTTAACTGGGTTATTGAGGGTAATGATGAAATATCTTCATTAAGAGTAAGAATTAACCCTGAAATACGTCATTACACACCATTTAAGAATAAATTTATGCAAAATTTGTCATGGTACTTATTTGTTAAGCCTATGCTTCAAAGATATATAAATAGCGTAATTAGGGGTTTTGAATACTTCGTTAATACAGAAACGGAGGTAAAACCTAATCAATTCGGCAAACACTCCTGGTTCTCATAGATTTTAACGCTTGATAGAACTTCAATAATTTAACATAATATATATTATGCGAACTTAAATGTATTTTACAGTTCTATATCTGTTGTCACACTCTTCTTCTTAAAAGGCTTTGGATCACCTTTAATAAAATTAATTATTAAATTAGCGTATTCTGGCCCAGCTTCTTCTTGTATAAAGTGTCCTGGTCCTTCAATGATTAGTTCCTCAGCAGACGGTATTCTTTTTAACATTTCAACCATTCTAGGATTATTTTTTGTCACAGGATCGTTATCACTATTTGCAATTAAAAAAGGTTTATTCCATTTCTCAAAAACATCTCTATATGCCTTTTCATTTTTTCTTAATTCACTGGGTATTAAATATGGAAAAATTTGAGCACCTGCTTTATAGGTAGCATTTGGATATGGTGCCTCATACCCTATTCTTTCATCATCACTTACATAACCTAAAGTTTGCATAATCTCACCGACATCAATGTTATCCGTAAATCTTGAATATCTTATCCACCCTGCAAATCCATTCCCGCCAATAAACTCTTCCCATGTGGCAGGCCCTTGAAGCCATATACCTAATTTGAATAAGGGATAACCGATAAAAGATATGATCTCGTTAAAGAAACCTCTTCCAGGTGCTACCAAACTAGTATTAGAAGCAATAACTCTTGAAAATCTTTTAGGCTCTTCTGCAATAACTCTAAGACCAACCAACCCCCCCCAATCATGAACATGGGCTGTAATATTATTTAAGTCAAGCTCAACTACTAATTGAGTCATTTTATCAACATGCATTTGATGTGAATAATCGTCTATTGATGCATATTTATCAGATTTTCCAAATCCAACCATATCAGGAGCTATTACTCTATACCCTGCCTTGGTAAGGGTTGGAATCATTTTTCTAAATAAGTAACTCCAAGCAGGCTCACCATGAAGTAAATATATGATTTCTCCTTCTTCTGGGCCTTCATCTAAATAATGAATACGTGTATCGCCAATCATTAAATAGTTTTCTTTAAATGGATAATCTGTAATGTTTTCGAACCGTTCTACTGGTGTTCTAAGGATGCCAGGCGCAACCATATTAAATCTTTCATAATTAAAATCTACATCTGCATTTCTTAAGTATAGAAATATACCAGCTATAATTACTGCTAAGATAAATACTATTGATACAAGCTTTTTCATAAAATTTTATCTAATAAAGTCTACGATATGTATTATCATCTGAATAGATAATACTTAAACTATTTATATGAATATCAAAAATTTACTTACATTTACATTAATGTTTTCAACTATTTTAAATAGTGAAACCCTGACAAAACCTACTTCATACTCTAAAGATTTGTATGTAGACAAAATTCTATCAGGTTCATACATTGATTCAATTGATCATCCTAATGAATTCTTAGATTTTAATTATGGAGATAGAGTGGCTAATCCATCCCAAATATCCAATGCAATCTTAAAATGGTCAAAGCAGTCAAATAAAATAAGGGTTGTTGAATATGCAAGGTCTCATGAAAATCGCCCTCTTTATGCGCTTTTTATTTCATCAGCTGAAAATATAAATAATCTTGACAAAATAAAAGAAAATATTTCAAAAATATCTGACGCAAGAAAAATAAATAATCGTGAAGCAATTTCAATTATTGAATCATTACCTGCAATAGCATGGATGGCATATTCTATCCACGGAAATGAAACATCTGGAGCAGATGCTGCTTTAGGAATTATTTATCATCTGATTGCTAGCAATGATCCTGCAGTTGAAGATTTACTTAACAACATGGTGGTTATTATTGATCCTATGATGAATCCTGACGGTAGAGATAGATTTGCAAAATCATTGGAGCAATACCGAGGAACTGCTCCAAACTATGATGACCAATCGCTATTACATACTGGAGATTGGCCATACGGAAGAACAAATCATTATTACTTTGATTTAAATAGAGACTGGTTTTACTTAACTCAACCTGAAACACAAGGAAGAGTAAAGTTAATAAATAAATGGAGGCCTCAGATTCTAGTTGATGGGCATGAGATGGGCGCACAAGACACTTTCATGACAGGACCTCCAAGAGAGCCAATTAATAAAAACATAGATGAAGATCTTATTAAATGGGGAAATGTTTTTGCAAAAGATCAAGCTGAAGCATTCGATAAAAAAAATTGGCGTTTTTATACTGGAGAATGGCATGAAGATCTTTATCCAGGTTATTCTTTTTACGTTCAATTTCGGGGTAGTCTTGGAATATTATATGAACAATCAAGAATGTCAGAAGACGGCGTAAGAAGGCCTGAGGGAACTATTCAATCATATAAAGAATCAGTTCATCATCAATTTGTAAGTACGATTGAAAACCTTAATACTTTAAAAGTTAATACAAAGGCTATGTATAAGGATTTTTGGGATGGCCGTAAATATAATATTTCTAAAGATAGCAAATATGCTAATCAAACTTTTGTTGTCTTACCATCAAAAAATCATGGGCGCTTAAACTCACTAGTAGATAAATTAAAAGCCCAAGATATAGAGGTATTTAAAAATACAAAAACTTTGCTGGTAGATAAAATAGTAAATCAATTGGGTGATATTGAAGCTAATTATGAAATACCTGTAGGAAGTTTAATCATTCCAAATAGGCAGCCTGAGGCACCACTTATAAAGGCAATATTAGAATTTGATGCAGAAATTGATGAATCAGTCCTTATAGAAGAAAGACAAGAAAACCTCAGAGACGGTTCTTCTATAATGTATGACACAACTGCATTCAATTTCACAATGATGTATGGACTGCCAGCTGTAACTGCTCTAGAGCATATTGATAAAAATCTTGTTAGTTGGGAGCCCTCCTCTACAAATATTGCGATAAATGATAATGCAATAATATGGGCAGTCGATGGTAATGATGATAGATCGGTTGCATTTGCAGCAAGACTGCTTGAAGAAAATGTTCAAGTACGAATCATTGATAAAGAATCGATACTTTCAGGTCAAAAGTTATCTCGAGGAAGTGTTGCTGTTATTGCTATGGATAACCCAGGCAATGGAAATTTAATTTCTCAAATAAAAGAAATATCTGATGATCTAAATATACCTGTTCAGTCAATAGAATCTGGCTTTGGACCAGAAGAATTGCCTGACTGGGGTGGCAGGCATTTTAGATTATTAAAAAAACCTCAGATTGCCATTTTGGGACATGGTGATTACAACTCTTATGATGTTGGAGTTAGTTGGTGGTCATTAGATCATCATCTTGGAATAAGGCATAGCCTTATAAATGGCTCTTTTGCTGGATATGCCGACTTGAGACGTTATAACACGCTAATTCTTCCAAGCGGATATCCAGATATGAGTACTAACGAATTAGAAAACCTATCAGAATGGATAAGAAATGGGGGTACCCTAATTGCGCATAATAGGTCGACAAGATTTTTATCTTCAAATGATGGTTTAGGCAATGCAAAACAAATACAAAATACATTTGAAAATATTAATGATTATAAATTTGATCTTTTGAGAGAGTTAATGGCGTTAGATGATCAAATTGATAAAGATAAAATTAATAGTAATGGTGTCGACAATTCAATTGATTACCCATGGGAATTAAGTGAAACAGAAATGTCTCAGGAACAGTTTGAAATGAGAGATAAATGGCAATCAATTTTTATGCCATCTGGATCATTTGTAGCTGGGAGAACAGATCAAAAACATTGGTTAACTTTTGGTAGTCCAGAGATATTACCCGTTCTGTACTCAAATTATCCTGTCTTAATGACGGGAAGTAATGTGGAAGCTGCGGTCAGAATAGGCGCGCTTGTTTCTAATGTAAATGTAGATGAATCAAAACAAATAAATTGGTCTCTCATTCCACCACAAAAAGATATAAAGGTAAGAATGAGTGGTTTAGTTTGGCCAGAAGCTGCACAAAGAATAGCTAATTCAGCCTATGTAACTAGAGAGAAAGTAGGTAAAGGACAAGTAATTTTATTTTCTGGTGAGCCAAACTTCAGAGGTTCGACTAGAGGAACAAATAGAATCTGGCTTAATGCTGTGATATATGGTTCAGGCCTAGGTACAAATCCCTTAGTAAATCCCTAATTTTTTAATGACCTTATGGATTTCTTAAATTATCAACCATTTGATTAATACTAGCAGGTGGTTTTTTAAAGAAATAACATACACTAAATGCAACAATAAAGTTGATTATCATTCCTATAAAGCCAAATCCTTCTGGAGAGATTCCGAAGAACCAATTTTCTGAAGAATTTAAATTAGTATTAATAAATTTAAAATTAATAATATAAATTGATGTGACAACTAACCCAGCAAGCATTCCAGCTATAGCTCCTTCTTTATTCAACCTTTTATAAAATATACCCATAAATAATGCAGGAAAAATTGTTGCTGCGGCTAAACCAAAAGCAAATGCCACAACTTGAGCAACAAAGCCTGGTGGATATATACCAAAAAGCCCAGCTATAAATATAGCAACTACAGCAGAACATCGAGCATAAAATAGTTCTTGTTTATCAGTAATAGATGGCATAAAAGTTTTTTTCAGTAAATCATGAGAAACTGAAGCTGAAATAACTAGTAATAATCCTGCTGCAGTTGATAATGCTGCAGCTAAAGCTCCAGCAGCAACCAAAGCTATAACCCAAGGTGGTAATTTAGCTATTTCAGGATTCGCTAAAACCATAATATCTCTATCGATATAAACTTCATTTGAATTAGTCATATCTGGTTTATTATCTAAAGCTCTCTCTCCAGAAGAACCTTTATTATTATTAAATTTTGGCTTCACTTCATTTAATGCATTACCAGCAGAGTATTGAATTAAGCCATCATCATTTTTATCTTTCCAAGCTATCAGACCAATATTTTCCCAATTTTTAAACCAACCTGGAGCCTCTTGATAGTTAACCTCTTGAACTGAATCAATAAAATTCATTCTGGCAAAAGCTGAAACAGCTGGAGCTGTTGAATACAAAATAGCTATAAAAATTAGTGCGTAACCAGCAGATTTTCTTGCATCACTAACTTTTGGCACAGTAAAGAATCTGACGATAACATGAGGAAGACCTGCTGTTCCAAACATCAATGCAGCTGTAATACAAAAAATATCAATTTTAGTTTTAGTATTTTCTGTGTATGCATTAAATCCAAGTTCACCAGTAACCTTATCTAATTTGTCTAATAAATATGTATCGGTGTTAACAAGAGTATCCCCAAAGCCAAACTGTGGGATTGGATTACCAGTCATCAAGATAGAAATAAAAATAGCTGGAACTAAGTAAGCAAAAATTAAAACGCAATACTGGGCAACTTGTGTATAAGTAATGCCCTTCATACCGCCAAGGACTGCATAGAAAAAGACTATACACATTCCAATAATGACACCTAAGTTAATATCAACCTCAAGGAATCTAGAAAAAACAATGCCTACTCCTCTCATTTGACCAGCGACATAGGTAAATGAGATAAATATTAAGCATAAAACAGCAACTAATCTTGCTAAGTTTGAGTAGTATCTTGTACCAATAAAATCAGGAACAGTGTACTGACCAAATTTTCTTAAGTATGGAGCAAGCAATAGTGCTAACAGAACGTATCCACCAGTCCAGCCCATTAGATATACAGATCCATCTTTACCTAGAAAGGCTATAAGGCCAGCCATTGAAATAAAAGAGGCTGCTGACATCCAATCTGCAGCCGTTGCCATACCATTGGCAATAGGATGAACACCCTTCCCTGCTATGTAAAAATCATTAGTTGATGATGCGCGTGACCATATAGCTATTCCAATATATATAGCGAAAGAAGAACCAACAAATATATAAGTAAGTAACTGCGCATCCATTTGAGTTAGTTATCTTTACCAGACTTATCTTCATATTTTTTATCTAATTTATTCATCAGATAAATGTATATAAAAATTAATAAAACAAAAAAATAAATGCTGCCCTGTTGAGCAAACCAAAACCCAAGCTTAAAACCACCTATTTGAAATTGATCTAAAAAATCAGACCATATAATTCCAAAACCAAATGAAACAAGGAACCAAATACAAAGTAAAATAGAAACAATCTTCAGGTTTGATCGCCAATAATCTTTATTCATAAATAAAGTACATCTTTCAAAATAATGAAACCCGCTTATGCGGGCTCCCTTGAATGCAGTTTATTTCAATAAACTTTATTTATAACTGCCTTGTTATTTTGTAATTCACCATCAATAAAAACACTATTTCGCATAATAAGTGTTTCTTTTTTATCTGAATCAAATGACCAAGATATAGATTTAACAAAATTATGATGCTCACTATGATAACCAGCAGATGGATCAGACTTAAACGCTATCGAGTCATCTGAAAGTTTTTCAACAGTAAACATTGGTTGTGTCCCTAATGCACAATAATGCTTAATAACAAGCTCACCATTTTTATCTGAATATGTAGTAAACATTTCAACGCCATCCTCTACAAGCTCTTCTCTTATAGTATTTCCATTTGAAACTAGCTTGAAATGGTAAGATGCACTTATAACATTTCCTGACTCCTGAGTTAATTCGCCCTTCCATTTACCTAGCATATTGTTTTTAATGTAGTTAAATGCAGAACTATGGTTAACATCTCCCATGCTCACATCACCAATAAAGGTCTCTTCAGCAGACTGAAGAGAAAATGAAGATACTAAAGTTAACGCAAAAATTATATTTAAAAATTTCATAGTCTTATCCTCTGTGTATTTAAAAAATTTTAACTTACTTAGGTTAAATAATCTTTAAATTGTTGTAATAATCTTTTTAATTAAAAGCTCTTTAAAGATTAATTACTAATTTAAATTAAAGCTTATATGTATAATAAATAAATAATGAAAAATATCATTAAAATAAAATATTTACTTTTACTTTGTGCCTTAGTTTTTCCATTAGAAGCAGTTAAATACAATAAACTTGATGCAACTACTCTTTACAAAAGAGCAATTAAATATCTTGATAACGAAAATTATAGAAAAGCAGATAAGGTATTAAAAGCATACACAAAATCAAAACCAAATGATTCAGATGGATGGAATCTTTACGCATTCACAAAAAGAAAGCTTGGTAAATACGATTTAGCAGAAAAGTATTACAAAACGTCACTTGAGCTTGATCCTGAAAACAAATCTGCTCTTGAGTATCAAGGAGAGCTTTTTATTAATACTGGAAGAATTGATCTTGCAAGAAAAAATCTTGTTATATTAGAAAATCTTTGCTCGAGCAAGTGTTTTGAGTATGAAGAACTTAAAAAATCGCTTATCAAAGCAACTTCCTAAAAAGTAAATTACTCTACAGAACTCCTTTGAATTACTAAATCTTTTGTTAGCACGCTTCCAATGGCCGTATGAGACAGATTTTCTCTTGATATACCAATAATATCAGCTACTCTTTCGGCAGCATAAATACCTGTACAATGTCCTCCCATAAATTTTGTCATCCCCTGATTTTTAAGCCAATTGGCAGTTTTATCAATAAGTTGATCTGATGCTTTAAATAAGTGAAATCCGCCTATGGCACCATATACGGGAATATTATTTATAGACTGGAGTTTTTTTGCTGTATTGATGATACCTGAATGTCCACAACCTGACATCATTACCCATCCATTTTCAGTTAACATTCCTGCAGACTGGTCATCTAAAATTATATCTGGAACAAATTTATTTGATTTAATGTCTTTAACTACTAAACCTTCGGGCCCATTGTATTTCTCTACAGTCCTTTCAACAGTTCCCGTTGCAAATATATTCTTTGAAACTTCATAATGACTATCTAGAATTATGAAATTAATACCTAAATCTTCAGCGTCTTTTTTCCATTTACTTGAATCAGCATAATTTCCCGGACCGACTTTTGAACCATCTGGAGCAAATCTTTGATTAAAAAAGCCTCTTGCAACATAAACTTTGGTAAAGGCTTTATTATTAAGTTCCTTGTATGTTTTTCTTAATTTAAGAAGGCCTCCTGTATGATCGCTATGAAAATGACTTAATATGACTTTTTCAACTTTTGATAAATCTTTTCCAAGAATCCTAGCATTATGTATAACAGTATCTTCATGAAATCCAGTGTCAAAAAGCACAGATTCAGTTTCACTTTCATATAAGGCTGAGAAACTCCATTCTCCAAATCCACCATAGTTAGATATATTCGTTGCTAATACTGTTATTTCGTATGATGCGTTTAAGTTAATACAAAATAATGCAAAGAAAAGATTTATTATCCTCATAAATTTATGAACGTGATGGACCTATAGCAACAGGTCTGATTGAAGATGCTGCGCTACCTTTTACCATTAAAGGTAATATCATTACACAAGAGAGATCTACTGAATCATTTGACAATTTTTTAAGATTAAAATTTTCAAGAGTATGAATACCTGCCTGAGTTAAAAAATAATGATGAACTGGAAATACCATATTTTCAGGAGTACCTTCAGGAGTTGGGATGGGGTTATTTGGATCAGCTACTGCATCAACAAAAGGAGTATCTAATCCAACAGCAACGACTTTTTTTGAAGCCAGATATTCAGCTAATGTATATGAAATACCTGGAGCCATTGAATAATATAGCTTTAATTCATCAGGATCCTGATAATTATCACTCCAGCCTGTATAGATCAATACTACGTCTCCTGGCAATATACCTCTTGATTTTAAAGATGATGATTCAATCGACTTATTGATGTCATTAATAGAAACATATTCGCCGGCTGACATAGATTTTCCATCATATGCGTATTTTTTTACATCAATAAGTATTGCAGTTGTAATAATAGGAGGTACAGTCTCTATCCCAAGCTTAAGTAATGGAGATTCCTTAGAGGGCTTAACAACATCGCCTTTTAATCCTCCAAAAAAAGTTACATTCGATATATCCAGTTCAGTTTCACCATCCCAAGGCTCATCTAAATGACCAAAGTGGCCTAATGCATCCATTTGAGTTCCTTGATTTCCGTCATTAACATCCTCGTTAAGGACATCCATGGTAAATATTTGAACTGTGTTTGGCATTGCAGATGCAGGTAAAAATTTTGGTTTATATTCACCTGCAAATGGCGACAAAGGCATGGATTTAGTTCTTAAGTATGACAACTCATAACTATTTGATTTCGGGTTAGATATTAGATCTGAGCATCTTGACCAAGTTTCAGGACCTAAGATATTTGTCATTCCTCTTTGTGAAGAAAGGTCTGCTGAATAAAGGCTTGAGAAGTAAAAAAAGAATACTAATAAATAAAATTTTGACATGATTAATAAATTATAGATGATTTAAGTTCAACATCTGACATCTGCCAAATTTCTTGATGTTTTACTAATGCCTCATTAGATAATTCAGCCTTATTTAGTGCTTTATAAGCTTTATAGAGTCCATAATATGACCAACCATTCCGAGGATAATCTTTTAAATCTTGATTAAAAACACTTACTGCTTCTTCAAAATCTTTGTTTAGTAATAAAGCATGTCCTAATGATTGTCTTGTTGGGTAGTACCAAAATTCTGGCTCTCTATATGGAAGAGCATCTTGCGTTTCTACAGCCATCTTAAAATGCATTATTGATGCATCTAGATTCATATTAGCCAATTCAATTTGACCCATCGCAAGATGGTTTGCAATTTCAAGCAACTTATCCGATGGTTGCCCAGCTCTTATGATAACTTTAATTTCTGGAGCATCCTTAAGTGGTAATATTTTTTCTTGTTCTGTAATGGCTTGCTCAGTATTACCTGTTGATGCGAAAGCAATACTTCGGGCATAGTGATATAAACCTAAAGAAAATTTGAATTCATCTATCGGTTTCTCATATGCCAGAATTTCATCCCACTTAGCAAATCTTACATAAGAAAGTAGCGGAATAGTATGAAAGAATTCTAAAAATGGAATTTGTTTAATTTGCTCTATGCGAACATATTTAGAAACTTTCAATGCTGATTCTATTGAAAGTTCACTTCGACCTTCCATGGTAGATGAAGCCCATAAAAAATGAATATTATGAGGATAGTACAATGCAGGATAAAAACCTTGAGCATTACATTGAGCTATATAATCCTCATCAACTTTTGCAGCTTCAATGTTTACAAGTGATGCATCATGATACCTTCCTATGCGCCAATAAATATGTGCTGGCATATGAACAAGATGCCCTGCCCCAGGAACTAGTTTTCCTAACCGATCAGCAGGGTCTTCAGCCCTACCTGGATTTGAAGAAGCCTCCACCGCATGAATGTATAAATGTATAGCAAGAGGATGATTTGGATTTTTTGCTAATACATTCTCAAGGCTATCAATGACTTTAATTGTATTTGGTTTTGGATCACCATCTTCAGCCCAGTAATTCCAAGGCATTGTATTCATCAAAGCTTCAGCAAACAATGATGCTGCATCGTTATCATCTGGAAACTTCTTTGATAATTTTTCCATTGCATTGGCATATGCGATATCTAATGGATCTCGATTTGATTTTGGATTTCCGTTATACCTGGATGATAGAGCTGATATAAATGCCTGCTCTTTTTCAGAAACTGTTCCAGATAGAGCAATAGCTTTATTAATTGCCTTAAATGCTGCAATTCTGTTTTCAGGAGCCATGATAACTTTTCCATCACTATTTACATTTATATTTGGACCCAATGCTAATGCCTCACCCCAATAGCACATTGCACAATTTGGATCTAAGTTCTGTGCTGCTTTGAAACTCCTTATAGATTCAGCATGATTAAATGCAAATGCCATAATCAATCCCTGATCAAAATATTTTTGCACTCCATCAACATTCGATGAAATTTGATGAGTATGATCTCCTAATCCTTTTAGGAGTGGAGCACCAGCTTTTCCTATTAATTGATGATCAGAATTATTGCTACATGCTGAGGCAAAAAGTATTAAAAAAAATAAAAATAAAGATTTAATATTATCCACTCTAGTAACCTCCTAAAATAAATTTATTAAGCTAATTGTTGCATTAATTTGCATTATTGAAAATCATTCTCATTGCTTGAATATTAGTATATTATTTATACGTATCTTAATTAAAGGGTATAAATTCGGAGAAAAATAATGAATACGGAATATGAAATATGGAATTTAATGTATTTGGGCTTTATATCAAATGCAATGTTTATGGTTGCTATGGTATTGCTTTCATGGCTAGGTTTTAGATTCGCAGCGGCAATTGCAGCTGATCCAGAAACACCAATCATGGCAAAAATCTTTTCAACTGCTTTTTATCTTATTGTTGGACTAATGTTCTACAACACTGCTCAAATAGGGGGAGCAATAATTAGCGGTGCTGCTGAAATGATGGCTGAATTACCAGAAATCTCATCAAGAGGTGCAGATCTAATTGAGAGAGTTGAATCTGGATTTATCCCGGGTGGGTTTATATCTACAGCATTAAATGTAGTTATTGTCGTCTTTCAATTAGCAATAACATGGATTAAACGCTAACAAAAGGAAATTAAAAAGCCTGCTTATAGCAGGCTTTTTTTTGGGTAAGATTTCTTAATCTCAAATAATTTTATTAAACTTGAAGTATCAAGGCTACCTAAATTCATTTTTGATAGTTTTCTATAATTCTTTAGAACATCTTTGGAGATTTTCAAGTCAAGGCTTTTCAGTTGCGCTTCATCTAAAGCGATCTGAAGATCTTTGATCATTAAATCTACAGCAAAACCAAAATCAAAACTATTATCTGTCATAGTTTTAAATCTGTTATCCATTTGCCATGACTGAGCAGCTCCATTTGAAATAGCATCGAAAACTTTATTCATACTTAAGTTTGAAGATTTTCCAAAAATTATAGCTTCAGATAAACCTTGCAAAAGCCCTGCAATACATAATTGATTTACCATTTTTGTTAATTGACCATGACCACTTGGACCTATTTTAATAATAGAATTTGAATAAGAATTCATTATATTTTTTATAATTTTTAATCCTCTATTTGGTCCTCCAAACATTATTGATAGATTTCCATTTTTTGCACCGATCTCACCTCCACTAACTGGAGCATCAAAATATGCAAGATTATTAGATATATAGAATTTATTCGAAGTTACTTTTTTTATTAACTTTAGTGAAGTTGTAGAGTGATCCAAAACAAAACCATTAGGCTTAATAAATTCTATAAACTTCTTTTTAATTAATACATTAAGAATTGATGAATCGTCTTTGAGACATAAAATAACTCCATTAAACTTGGTTGCTGATAATTGATCTCTTACAAACTCTTGTCCCTTGTAATTAGACAACCATTTTTTGGAAATATTAGCTGATCTATTAAAGATAAATAAATCTATATTATTCATTTTCGATAAATGTCCAGCAATTTGATAACCCATGGTACCCAATCCAACAAATAAATATTTTGGCTTTGATTTAATCATACAAATTAACTACTTATATATTCTAACTGATTTATGGAATAAAAATTAATATGAATGTTCTATTGTTTTAACATGCTAAAACATATAGAATCAACTCATGAAATTATCGACAGCGTTAAAAAAACTAAATTCTGATAAAGATATAGAGAATTTTTTAAAGGATCTATGCACTCCTGGAGAAATTGAGGCTATGCAGGAACGATGGGAGGTTGCCCAACTTTTGTATAAAGGCAATATAACCTATAGAGATATAGCATCAAAACTTAATACATCAACCGCTACGGTTACAAGAGTAGCTCGTTTTTTATTTAAAGAGTCAAATAAAGGATATTTAGGCCTTTTAAAAAAGGATTAACAAATGACCAAAAAAATTACTATTGCTATTCAACGTAAAGGTAGGCTTTATGAAGACAGCAAAGATTTATTAATTAAATCTGGAATCAATTTTTCTACTAATGGAGATAAATTGTTAGCTAGATCCTCAAATATGAATATAGATATATTATTGGTTAGGGATGATGATATACCTTCTTTAGTATCAAAAGGAGTAGCAGACCTTGGTATTGTTGGGCAAAATGTATTAGCTGAACAAGCTGTATCTAATAAAAAAATTACTGCTAAATCAGTTTTAAGTCTTGGTTTTTCTAAGTGCAGATTGGCCTTTGCCAAGCCCATGAACTCTAAACTGAGATCATTAAAAAATAAAATCATTGCAACATCTTATCCTGCTTTGGTAAAAAAATTCCTCAAAGCTCAAGATATTAATGCTGAGGTAATTAAAATTAATGGGTCTGTGGAGCTTACACCTTATATTGGAATAGCTGATTGTATATGTGATCTTGTTTCATCTGGAGCTACCCTTGAGGCAAATAATTTAATTGAGTTTAAAAATTTAATGGATTCAGAGGCAGTCCTTATTTCTCCCGTTTCTTATAAAAAAATAAATGAGAAAAATATTTTAGATTTAATTAAGCGGTTTGAAGGAGTTATCAATGCTGCAGAAAGCAAATATGTAATGCTAAATGCACAAACTGATTCAGTTGAAAAAATATGCAGACTACTTCCTGGAGCTGACTCGCCAACTATCATCCCACTGCAGCAAGAAGATAAGGTTGCAATTCATGCACTTTGTAGTGAACCTGTGTTTTGGGAAACGATGGAACAACTTAAATCTAGTGGAGCCTCATCTATATTAGTAATGCCTGTAGAAAAAATTTTAAATTAAATGAAAATAATAAATAGATCAAAATCAAATTCTTCAATTAACTGGCTGACGAATATTAATAATTCTAGTGATGTAGATAAAACAGTACTCAGATATAAAGAATTAATTTCAAACAAAGGAACCAAAGCTTTTAATCTTATAAATGCAGAGCTAAATTTACCTGAAATAAAATCATTTAAAGTACGAAAATCGGAATTTAAAAATATTGAAAATTTAATTTCTGATGATTTAAAACAGGCGATTTTAAATTCTGCTAATAACATCAAAATTATTTGTGAAAATGAAAAAAAGAATTTGGTTTCATCGGCTATTGAAACCACTAAGGGAATATCTATCTGGAAAGAATTTAGACCCATAGAATCTGTTGGAATATATGTTCCTGGAGGAACAGCTCCGTTAATTTCATCATTCTTAATGCAGCTAATTCCAGCAACTATTGCAGGATGTAAAAATATAGTAGTTTGTACTCCCCCATCTATAACAGGAAAAATAGCTGTAGAAATATTGTGGATAGCAAAAATGTTTGGTATTTCATCGATCTATAAGGTTGGCGGCTCTCAAGCTATATTTGCAATGGCTTATGGAAATACAATAATTCCAAAGGTAGATAAAATATTTGGTCCTGGAAATGCCTACGTAAATTCTGCTAAAAAAATATGTTCTGATTCTATTGCTATTGATTTGCCAGCAGGTCCAAGTGAAGTAATGGTGGTATCAAATGATATCTCAAAGGTTGATCTTATAGCAGCCGATGTTCTGTCTCAGCTTGAACACGATCAAGCAGCAAGGGCCTTTGTATTATCAAACAGCTTAACTTTATTAACAAATGTAAAAAAAGAAATTAAAAAACAAACTTCTTTACTGTCTAGACAGAACATTCTTCAAAAAAGTTTAACTAACTTAATATTAATTAAAGTGAAATCTTCAAATGACTGTATAAATTTAATAAATGAATGTGCTCCTGAACATTTAATTTTACTTGATGATGATTATGCAGACACTTTGATGAAAGTTAATAATGCGGGTTCAATTTTTTGCGGCTCATTAAGTCCTGAATCTTTTGGTGATTATTCTGCTGGAACAAATCATGTATTGCCAACTAATGGAATGGCAAAAGTATTCTCTGGTTTAGGAGTCAAAGACTTTGGTAAACAGATAAGCGTTCAAACGGCATCATCAGAAGGTTTTTTAAACTTAAAAAATACTGTGATTACTATGGCAAATGCTGAAAATCTTGATGCTCACGCTGAAGCTGTGAAAATTCGGGAAAGTCTAGCAAATCAAAAATTTACCTCAAGAATATCAACTGAAATTAGAAAAACTAATGAGACATCTATATACATAAATTTAAATTTGGATGGAACGGGAAAATATAATATTAATACAGGCCTAAAGTATCTTGATCATTTATTAGAGCAATTTTCAAAACATGGCTCGATAGACCTTAATATTTCTTGTCTTGGAGATCTAGAAATCGATGAACACCATACAATTGAAGATATTGCTATTACTTTAGGATCTGCCATCAACGATGCGTTGAAGGAAAGGCATGGTATTTCTAGATATGCATCCAGTGAAACTTTAGTGATGGATGAGGTTAAGTGCAATGTAAGTATTGATCTGTGTTCAAGAAGATTCTTGAGATTTAAGTGCTCCAAGTTAAGAGAAATGGTAGGTGATTTCCCTACCGAAATGTTTGAACATTTTTTTGTATCACTTATAAATGCAGCAGCTTTTACATGCCACATTGAAACTGATGGTAAAAACTCGCACCACTTACTTGAAGCAACCTTTAAAACATTTGCTAGATGTCTAAAATCTGCCATTGTTATTGAATCAAATGATGTTGTATCAACCAAAGGAATAATGTAAGCGTGAGCGTAGCAATTATAAATAGCGGAGGTTCAAATCTTCGCTCAGTGGCCAAGGCAGTAGATAGATTAAATAAATCGTACGTAATTACAGATACTGCAAATGAAATTAAAAAAGCCTCATTCGTAATTCTTCCCGGAGTTGGATCAGCTGAGAATGTAATGCAAGTGCTTAAAGAAAAAAATCTTGTAAGTGTCATAAATAATTTAAATCAACCCGTATTGGGAATATGTATAGGCATGCAAATATTATTTGAATATTCAGCTGAGGGTAATACTGAATGTTTAGGGTTAATTGAAGGAAATGTTAAAAGATTTGATGAAGCAAAAAATTTAAAAGTCCCTCAAATGGGTTGGAATAAAGTTATGTTTACAGAAACAAAGTTTCAAAAATTTAATAGTTACTATTACTTTGCAAATAGTTACTACTCTGTTGTTCAAAAATATACAACAGCCACATCGGATTATGGAACTAAGTTTTCTTCGGTTATAGAAAAAAATAATTTCTTAGGATGTCAATTTCATCCTGAAAAATCTGCAGATGCTGGTGAAAATTTTTTAAAATATTTTTTCCAAATATCATGATTATCTTACCTGCAATTGATCTTAAAGACGGATGTTGCGTTCGTCTTTTAAAGGGAGATTTTGATAATCTCACTAAGTATAATAATGATCCAATTAATCAAGCAAATATTTTCCTAGAAAATAATTTAAATTATATTCATGTTGTTGATCTCGATGGTGCCCAAACAGGCAATCAATTAAATGTTGCAGTCATAAAAGAATTGTTGCAAATCCCTAATCTTAGACTGCAAGTTGGTGGTGGAATAAGAAAAATTAGAGATGCATTAGAAATGCTGGAAATAGGTGTCTCAAGAATTATTATTGGAACATCAATATTTAGTGAAGGTTTTTTAGACGGAATCAAAAAAAATTTTGATCCTGATCAGATTGTTATAGCATTGGATTTTAATGAGATTAAGGGCACTCCATATATCTATACTCATGGTTGGCAGAATAATAGCAATGTCAATCTTTATGATTTTATTAGTGATAATTCTTATTTCACTAATTTCCTTGCAACTGATATTTCTCTTGATGGTGTAATGAAGGGGCCAAGCATAAATACATATCAAAAAATTTTAAATATGTTTCCTTCAATTAACTTAATAGCATCTGGCGGCATAACCTCAATAGATGATGTAATCGAATTAAAACGAATCAATATTAAAGAATCTATAGTTGGAAAAGCTATCTATGAAAAAAAAATAACTTTGTCTGAATTAAGCAATGATTACTAGAAGAATCATACCCTGCTTGGATGTTAAAGATGGCAAAGTTGTTAAAGGAGTGCAATTCAAGAATCATAAAATTGTAGGGTCTATAGTTGATCTAGCAAAGAAATATTCCATAGAGGGAGCAGATGAGCTTGTGTTTTATGATATCAGTGCAAGTACAGTGGGAAAAACTGTTAAAAAAGAATGGGTGTCAAAAATATCAGATGTTATTAATATTCCTTTTTGTGTAGCTGGAGGGATAAAGTCAGTAGGTGATGCAAGGGAAATTCTAAATTTAGGTGCAGATAAAGTATCAATCAATACCCCTGCCCTTGAAAATCCTAATCTAATAAATCAACTGAGTAAGGAGTTTGGATCACAATGTGTGGTAATTGGTATGGATATAAAAACTATTGATAAACAAAATTATCTCTTTGCCAAAACTGGTAATGAATCAACTGCTCATTCAACAGGAATTATAGCTTTGGATTGGATAGAGACAGTTCAAGATCTTGGTGCCGGAGAAATTGTTATTAATTCTATGAATAAAGATGGAATGAGAAATGGATATGATATTGAGCTTCTTAACAAACTTAGCACTGTTTGTACTTTACCAATGATCGCATCTGGTGGTGCTGGTAGCAAAGAAGATTTTATAAATGTATTCAAGGAAACAAGTGTTGACGGTGCTCTAGCAGCAAGCATTTTTCATAGTGGTGAATATACGATATCTCAAATTAAATCTTCGTTAAAAAATAAAAAAATAAATATTAGGATCTAAATATGATTAAACTCGACTGGAAAAAAGTAAATGGTCTTATTCCTGCAATTATCCAAGATCATAAATCACTTCAGGTTTTAATGCTTGGGTATATGAATGAGGAGGCATTAAAAATTAGTCAATCCACAGGATTAGCAACTTTTTATAGTAGAACCAGGAAATGTATTTGGACAAAAGGTGAAACCTCAGGGAATAAATTAGTTATTAAAAAAATTCTTCATGATTGTGATAATGATACACTTTTGGTTCTTGCAGAAAATAAAGGGCCAACATGTCATCTTGGAAGGAATTCTTGTTTTCTTGACTCTCCTTCATCAAAAAATATTATTGAAAAACTTGAGGAGACAATAGATCTTCGAATTAAAGATAAAAATTTATCATCTTATACATATCAATTGTATAGAGATGGAATAAAAGAAATTGCAAAAAAAGTAACTGAAGAAGCAGGAGAGGTATCAATAGCTGCAGTAACAAATGACGGAACAGTTACCAGTGAATCTGCTGATTTGATTTATCACTTACTGGTCATGCTCAGAGCTCAAAATATCAATTATCAGAATGTGCTAGATGAACTCGAGCTAAGGTCTAAGTAATTTTTATTTTTCAACTATATAATTTGTTACCTGCTCTCTCATTTCTTTTCTTAATAGAAACATTGCAAATAAGTTAGGAATAGTTACAAGTGCAACAACGACGTAAGCTATGTTCCATATAACAGTAGTATCAATTATTGCCGCAGCAATAAAACAAAGAACGTACAACATTCGATACCATGGAACAGCAGTTTCACCAAAAATATAAGCTGTTGACCTATCACCATAGTAGGACCATGCAATTGCAGTTGAGAAAGCAAATAAAAGCAGGCCAATTGCCACTATATATTCTCCATAAACGCCTAAAAGACCGGAACCAAATGCTTTTGAGGTTAATTCAGCTGAATGAATTAAAGATTTTCCTTTAACTTGAATTGAATTATCTGTAATTACGCCATTTTTAATTTCTATTTGCCCATTAACCGGAATATTTTGTTTGAAGAATTTAACATCTTCAGCAATTGAGTTATTGTGGAAAATTGTAATATTTTCAAGATTTAGTTCGCCATCAATAATATTTAAATTACCAGAAAAATTTTCTACAGCTGAAGTATTTTCCGTAAATTTTCTAGCATCGAGGATATATTTACCAAGCTCTTCAATGTCATTTATATTAGACTCATTATATTTACCAGCAAAAATTGCCATAGAGGACCTTTCAAATGTATTCTCATATTTTTGAGTCCAAGCACCGCTCGATAGAATGACCAATGCTGTCACGCTGCAAACAACAATTGTGTCAATAAATGGTTCTAAAATAGACACCATACCCTGTTCGATTGAATGCTCTGTTTTTGCCGAAGCATGAGCAATTGGAGAGGAGCCTTGACCAGCTTCATTTGAATATAATCCTCTTGCAACACCAAGTTTTAGACTCATTGCAAAGCTAGCACCTAAAAAGCCACCCACTGCTGCTGAGCCTGAAAATACTTGTGAGAATATAGAGTTAAATGAAGGAATAATATTATTATAATTTTCTGCTACAACAACTAATGCTCCACCAAAATAAATGACTGCCATAATTGGAACCAATCTACTAGCAATTTTTGCAATTCTTTTAATGCCGCCAGAAATAATTAACCATAGCATAATTCCCAAGATCAAACCGGTGGCTAATTTTGGGATACTGAATGCTGAGTCAAGAACACCGGCTATATTGTTTATTTGAGGCATATTGCCTGATCCAATAGCACAAATCATCATCAAAGCAGCAAAAAGGACTCCAGCTGATCTCATGTTGAAACTTTTCTCAATGTAATACATTGGTCCACCTGATATGGATCCATCTGATAGAGTAGTTCTGTATTTATGAGCTAATGTAACTTCGACAAATTTTGTAGTCATGCCAAAAATAGCAGTAATCCACATCCAGAATATAGCTGCTGGACCTCCAATCCATATTGCAAGTGCCACCCCACCAATATTACCTGTGCCCACAGCTCCTGACATGGCTGTTGTTAGTGCTTCAAATGGTGAAGTTTCTCCTTTTGTATCTTCTTTTTCGTATTTGCCTGTAACTATTCTCCAACCATGCGAAAAGAATCTGAACTGAGGGAATCCAAGATATGCTGTGAAAAAAATACCTGTGCCAATGAGAAAAGCTGGAAACCACCATGAACCGCTGAGATATCCATCTAAAAGTAATAAAAAGTCATTAAAAGCAACCATATAAATTCCTTATTTTTTCAACCATTCAATTAAGTCTGTGTAACCACCTATAAGTGTGTTATCGATAAATATTTGAGGCATTGTTCTAGCATTTGGGTTTCTTTTAATGAGAGCATCAAAAACTTCAGGAATTTCTACATTAAATTCCTTATAAGTAATATTGTTTTGCGAGAAGTAATTTTTTGCTTTATCACAAAAGACACAATTTGATTTAGAATATATTTCTACGTTTTTTAACATCATGGGATTATAAGCTAAATGTCATTATTTAATTTAAAAAATAAATCATTTTTAATTACGGGATCATCCAGGGGAATTGGTAAATCAATTGCATTTCATGCAGCAATGCATGGAGCAAAAGTAATTATATCGAGCAGAAAAATTGATGCTTGCAAGGCCACAGCTAAGAAAATAAATGATCATTTAGGATCAGAGTTAGCATTTCCAATTGCTGGAAATATCGCTATTGAGTCAGATCTTGAAAATCTTGTAAGTCAATCAAATAAACTTTTAGGCAAAATAGATGTTTTGATTTGTAATGCTGCGACGAATCCTTTTATGGGTTCAATGGCTGACATACCATCTGATGCGTTTGATAAAGTTCTCAACAATAATATTAAGGCAAATCACATATTAGCAAACCTAGTTACTCCTCAAATGATCGAACGAAAAGATGGAGTCATTATTATTATTTCCAGCATTGGTGGAACTCGTGGTAGTAACCTCATTGGAACCTATAATATTAGCAAAGCAGCAGATATTCAGATGGTTAAAAACATGGCTGTTGAGTATGGTCAACATAATATAAGAGCGAATAGCATCGCTCCTGGTTTAATACGAACAGACTTTGCTAAGGGGCTCTGGGAAAACCCAACACTTCATGATCACTATACAAGCACTCACCCCATGAGAAGGATTGGTGAACCTGACGAAGTTGCGGGAGCAGCAATTATGCTTGCCTCTGATGCTGGGAAATATATTAATGGCCAAACAATCATAGTCGATGGCGGTGCTACTGCTTAAGCAAATAAGCTCTTAATTTTTTGAAAAAAGTTATTTAGCCCTATCTGTTCATTGAGGGATGGAACTTTTATGAGTTGGTATTTATATTCAATCAACTGTTCAATTAAGTCTGATAGTAACATTGAATCCAGTGTTATATTATCTAAAGCTGTAATAGCTGGATGAGCTTTATAAAAGTCTTTTTCGATTCCTAAACAAGTTTTTAGGAATAAAATAATAGAATTAATTTTTTCATCAAAACTAAGATTAATTTCTTTATAAAATTTTATTAAATCAGGAGTAGTTATTTCGCCTAAACAATAAGAATTTAAAATTTGAGAAATTTCTCTATATTGTCCAACCATATCATTATTAATAAGTCTCTCAATTTGTAATGGCGTTGAGTCTGGAGCGAAGTCTATAGTGGAATAATCAATATATCCTTTGTCTGATATCCATTGATCAAGAATGTCTGATTTGGGATTGTTTATTGTAATAATATTTGAGCGACTATATATGGTTGGTAAGAAATATTTACGTTTATCTGAAACTAAAAATATATGCTTGTTCTCAGGCAATTCCTCTAAAGTTTTAAGAAGTGCGTTTTGAGAATTAATATTCATATTATGAGCATCAAAAATTATTGCCACTCTGTGATTTGAAACTGAGTGTGTCATCGCAATGAATTCATTTAAAGCTCTGACACCTTCAATTTTTTTTGAATTCATCGAGTCTTTTTTAGCTTTTGAATAAGAATGTAATATGCTTGAGCATGAGTCAGCTGAGAGAAAACAAAAATCTGGATGTGTGCCAGCTGAAAAATAGTTACATGAATTACATACACCACAAGGCGCCAAATCATCAGAGCATAATAGTTTCTGTGCAAAAAAATTAGCAAGGTGGTTTTTAGCAAGGCCCGATTCTCCTTCGATAATTATAGATGAAGGAAAATTAAGATTTTTATATGCTGTTACTACTTCGGCTAACCAAGGAAATTTTTTTAAATTCATTTTAAAATTATAGGTTTTATCAATTCTTTAGTTTGCTGATTCAGTACCTCTATGGACTCTGATGCATCCAATATTACAACCTCCTCCCTATCCTTAGCTATTTGCTGATAACCTTTTCTTACATCTTCAAAGAAATTTACTCCAGCAGATTCAATTCTATCGATATCATCATTAGCTTTTCGTTTAAAGCCAAGTTTTACATCAAGATCATATATTATTGTTAAGTCTGGAGTTGGGCAATTTATGTTCTGAATTAAATTCTCAATTAGGTCAAGAGAAAGCCTTCTTCCATAGCCTTGATAAGCAATTGATGCATGATAGTATCTGTCACAAAGAAGAATGTCTTCTTTTGAGCTTACCAAATGCTCATTGACCATCTCTGCTCTAGCAGCAAACATTAATAATAATTCAGTATGGGCTGAAATATCAGAATCGTTTGACAATAGTAGCTCTCTTATTTTCTCTCCAAACTCAGTTGATCCTGGCTCTCGAATTAATTTTGTACTTAGACCTTTTGTTTTTAGCCACTCTTGAATTAAATTAATTTGCGTAGATTTACCAACACCCTCAATTCCTTCAAATGATATTAATTTCATAATTTAATTAAGCTGATATCTGTTAACAGCATCAAGATGCTCTTGATAAGTCTTAGAAAATTTATGAGTTCCATCTCCTTTAGCGACAAAGTACAAATAATCATTTTTCATACCCAATATTACTGCCTCTAATGAAGATTTGCTAACTGTAGATATTGGAGTTGGAGGTAAGCCAGGTATTTGATATGTGTTGTATGGATTATTTTTATCTCTTAAATTTGCTTTTGTGATATCACCATTAAAATTTGGCAATAATCCATAAATTATTGTTGGATCTGCCTGCAATTTCATACCAATGGATATTCTATGTAAAAATACTCCAGCAATAATTGGCTTCTCATCTTCATTGCCAGCTTCCTTTTCAACAATTGAAGCAAGTATTATTGCATCAGATAAATTTTTAATTGGTGATTGTGGGTTCTTGTTAATCCATAGATTTGTAGCTAGTTGAAAAAAATCAGTTTGCGATTTTTGTAAAGTGCTAGCTAAGGATGATGAGTGCTTGTAGAAATAAGTGTCTGGTTTTAATGTACCTTCTACAAAATTAAACTGATTATCTAAGCAATCAAAGTTATCACAATCATTTTTAAAATTTGATTCAGAGATAATTTTTTTAACTTCATAAAGATTTTTTCCTGAGGGGATTTCCAATTTAAATATGACAACATCTCCGTTAGATACTGAATTCAGAAATTCTTTCCAAGATTTATTTTTAAGATAATAATGTCCAGCTTGAGCTACTTGAAGTTTATTTTTTTTTAAGAAGATTTTCAAAAAAATTTTTTGAATTGGGTTCAAGTCAAAATCATTGAAAATTGAATTGAATGAATCGCCTTTAATTACATTATAAAACTCTAATCTATCATCAACTCTTAGTTGAGAATATGATTCAGAGGTTCCAAGCAAGCTTATTACTAAGGTTAATATAGTAATTGTAAATATAAAAAATTTAGATTTGTTTGAAGACAAGTGTAGAGTTAGTTCCTCCGAATCCAAATGAATTATTCATAGCAACTCTAACGTTTTTTTCAGCAGATACCAAGGGAGTATAATTTAAATCACACAATGGATCTGGTTTATCTAGATTGATTGTCGGAGGAATAATTCCGTGATTTATGGCTTGAATACAGAATATTGATTCTATTGCGCCCGCTGCACCAAGAGTATGTCCGGTCATTGACTTGGTTGAACTAATTTGTGGAACGTTATCACCGAATACTTTTTTAAGAGCAGTTGTTTCAGCAATGTCACCCAAGGGTGTAGATGTCCCATGTGCATTTATATAATCAATTTCAGATGGATGAATCTCAGCATCATTTATTGCATTAGTCATTGACAGAACTGCTCCTCTTCCATCTTCAGGAGGAGCTGTCACATGATGAGCATCAGAACTAGTTCCAAATCCTATCACCTCTGCGTATATTTTTGCATCTCTTGCTTTAGCATGATCAAAATCTTCAAGTACCAATGAACCTGCTCCATCGGATAACACGAATCCATCTCTATCTTTATGCCATGGCCTACTTGCTGTTTCAGGATCGGAATTCATAGAAAGTGCTCTAGCCGCGGTAAATCCTGCTATTGATAAGGGTGTTGAAGCCATTTCAGCACCTCCAGCAATCATTACATCAGCTTCACCGTATGCGATAGATCTTGCAGCAGTTCCAATACAGTGATTGCCAGTTGAGCATGCTGTAACAACCGAAGTGTTTGGGCCCATAAA
Organism: uncultured SAR86 cluster bacterium; assembly: GCA_902541245.1. GTDB lineage: Bacteria > Pseudomonadota > Gammaproteobacteria > Magnimaribacterales > D2472 > D2472. The sequence goes on from CACBPT010000001.1 coordinate 125,937, forward strand.
ACCATGCTTTATAGAAATTAAACCAGAAATCATATTAACTATTGATCCTGGCACAAAAAAAGGAGAAACTTTTTTATAACCTCTTTCTTCCAATAAAGATTTATTTTTTTCTATTGTATCTATACCACCAATACCGGCACCAAAATTAACACCAACCTTTGACAAGTCTATCTTGGAATCAAGAATTCCTGAGTGGTTTATAGATTGATTAGCAGCAATTATTCCGTATTGAATGAAGGGATCAATTCTTCTAATTTCTTTAGAATCAAGAAAATCTTCAGGATTAAAATTTTTTAAACGACCGCCAACTTCAACTGGATTATTTTTTAAATCTATCTCTATTCTTGAGATACCTGATACTCCATTTATACAAGAATCCCAGGCTTCAGCCAAAGTATTACCAATTGGTGATAATATACCCAAGCCTGTAACTACAACTCTTCTGTGTAGTTGTCTCATGAAAAAAAATTTTAGCTGTTTGAGTTTATGTAGTTTACAGCTTCTTGAACAGTTGAAATCTTTTCTGCTTCTTCGTCAGCAATTTCAAGTTCAAACTCTTCCTCAAGAGCCATTACTAATTCCACTGTGTCTAATGAATCAGCTCCTAAGTCATCAACAAATGAAGAATCATTATTCACCTCATCATCGCCAACGCCAAGTTGCTCACAAACAATTTTTCTCACTCTTTCTTCGATACTCACAGGGCATCCTCCATTAATTGAAATCTATTTTACAACAATTTTAAGAAAAACAAATAAAATCATTAGCTCATGTAAAGGCCACCATCAACAGAAATAGTCTGACCGGTAATATAATCTCCCTTTGAAGATGCTAAAAACAATGCTAAATCAGCTATTTGTTGAGGATTACCCATTTTATTTGCAGGGATTTGATTTAAGATATTTTCCAATTCTTCATCTTGAAAATGATTAGTCATATCGGTTTCTATGAAACCAGGAGCTATGCAGTTAACTGTTATATTTCTTGCAGCCACTTCTTTAGCCAAAGCTCTTGTAAAACCTCCCATACCAGCTTTGCTTGCAGAATAATTGACCTGTCCAGGATTACCCATAAGTCCAGCAACACTAGATATATTAATTATTTTTCCATAACGATGTCTGACCATCGATTTAATAAATAATTTAGTGATATTAAACACACTCGTGAGATTAGAATTAAGAACATCATCCCAGTCATCTTCTTTCATTCTTAAGAAGAGTTGATCTTTTGTTATTCCAGCATTGTTAATTAAAACATTTGGAATTTTATTAATTTTTTTAAGCTCATTAAAACAAGATGAAATTTGTTCTCTATCTGTAACATCCATTATAAAATGTATGCAGCTTTCAGAGTTTAATTCTTCATTAATTCTGAAGGGTGATCTAGATGTCCCAATAACAAAATAATCATCGTTCACAAAGCATTTAGCTATCTCCAATCCTATACCTCTAGAAATTCCAGTAATAAAGACTATTTTTTTATCCATAACTAATAATTTTCTCATAAAATTCTTCATCGGATACAGAAAAATAGTTTTCAAGCTTATTCGCCTTAGATAAACCTGACAATACTTTTCCAGGACCACATTCAATTATTGGTAAATTTAATGTAGAAATAAAATTACATGTTTCTACCCATCTTACTGGTGAATGCAATTGCTTAACAAGCAAGGATGGAATATCTTTAGATGAAGTTGACGAACTCACCGATACGTTATGGATTATATTTATCTCTGGCATTTTAAATGTTATAGACTCTAAAGTTTTCTGAAATTCATCTGCTGCCGATAACATAAGCTTGCTGTGAGATGCAATGCTGACTTTAAGTTTTATAGCACGTGCACCTTTTGCAATACAGAGATCTTGAGCCCTTACCACCGCGTCATCATGACCAGAAATAACTGTTTGATTTGGAGAGTTTAAATTTGCACATTGGACATGAGAGTTGTTTCCTTGAGATGCAATTAAACAAATCTCATCAATATGATCATCATCAAGACCCATGATTGCAGACATGGAACCATATGGCGCTGACTCCATCAACTCTCCTCTTTTTCTTACCAATTTTAAAGCCTCAGTAATTGATATTGAATTAGCTGCAACCAAAGCGGAATATTCACCTAAAGAGTGTCCAGCTAAATATATTGGACTTATATCAATTGAGTTAACTAACTTTTTGAAATGGAGATATGAACAAAGGATCAATATAGGTTGTGTGATTGAAGTCTTATTTATTAACTCTTCAGGTCCCTCTTCAATTAATTTAAAAACATCATGGGATATTAAATCACTGCAGCACTCTAAAGCATGAGAATATTCACTTGAAAGGGCAAGATCTAAAATGCCGCCTTTAGATAGCATATATTGATGTTGGGAACCTTGACCAGGAAACGCTAAAAAAGCTGAAAAAGACATTCTTAGTCTTGTGTTGAGTTATCCTCTTCTTCTTCTTTAACTGGCTTCCTTAAATCTTTGATAAGTCTGCCCTTATAGAAACCGTCTGCAGTCATTTGATGGCGAAGATGTCTCTCTCCAGAAACAGGATCAGTAGATAATGTAAGATCTTTAAGATGATCATGGGAACGAATCATTCCTCGTTTTGATCTAGTCTTTTTACTTTTTTGTACTGCCATAATATTTTAAAAAAAGCATCCTATCAGATTAAATTAAGATTTAATAGTTAAATCACTTACTTCGTTGAGCAGTATATCAAATTCATTGTTTTTTGGCGCTTCATGGCAAACAACTTGGTTATTTATATCTTTAAAGGAAATTGATGAAGCATGCAGCGCAAGACGATCAACTGATGTTTTGGAAAATATAAATTTATTTAAATCAAATAAACCATATTTTTTATCATTTACTATTGGATGCTTAAGATTTGAGCTCTGAACTCTAATCTGATGCATTCTGCCAGTACTAATGTGAACCTCAACATGAGTAAATGATGTAAATTTTTTTAAAATTTTAAACGTTGATATTGCTTCTTTACCATCGTTTGATTCTGTAACTTTATGATTATACTCTTTTGTCGATGTATCAATTTTTGATTTTACTTCTAAATCTTTGTCAAGAATGCCAAATAAAATAGCTTCATATTTTTTCTTTACTTTATTAGATTTAAGCTGTTTGTTAAAATGTCTTAAAAATAATTTATTTTTTGCAATCAAAACACATCCAGAAGTAGATTTATCAATTCGATGACAAAGATCAATATCTAGTGATGGAAAATTAGCTCTAGCAATATCTATAAGACCGAATTGATTTTTTGTTCCAGAATGAACACTTAATTCAGAATCTTTGTTAACTAAAATATAGTCATCATTTTGATAAATAATTGATTTTACAAATTCTTGAATTTTAGCAGGAGGAATCTTTAAGTTAGGTTCTTTATTTTTAAAATCAATTAAATATGGTGGTATTCTTATTTCATCATTAGCCTTTAATTTATATGAGGGTTTTATTCGACCAGAATTTACTCTAATTTCACCTTTTCTAAGCATGCTATATATTTTTGATTTAGGTAAATCTTTAAAAAAATTTATTAGAAAGTTATCAATGCGTCTTCCAACGTGATCGTCGCCAATTTTTAGGTTTTTATCACTCATTGATGTAGAATAATGAAAATTAATAGTTTATATATAAAAAGCTACTAGTGAAAAATATATTGAAAAAAATCAATAAATATAAATTAAAATAGCTGTAAGGCAGCGAAGAGAAAGATAGCAAAGCACAAGGGTGCGAAAAGAATAAGACAAGTTTTAAAATCTTCACAAACATAGTTGAAGACAGTTTAAAGAGCTCCACGGGATAAGACTCTGATAACTCAAATAAGCATTAGCGCTATTCGCTTTCTCTGTATCGGAGAAAAAAATGAAAAGAATTCTAATTAATTGTTCATATTCAGATGAACTTCGTGTTGCATTAGTTGACGGGGCAAAACTTTTTGACCTTGATAATGAATTTAACAATCAATCGTTATATAAAGGCAGCATATTTAAAGCTACTGTTTCTAGAGTTGAAACAAGTTTAGATGCTGCTTTTGTAAATTTTGGGAGTGAAAGACATGGATTCCTTCCTTTGAAAGAGTTATCAAATGAGTATTTTGAAAAAGACTCTGAAGGAAAAAGAAAATGCACTCTAAAAGAAAGTGACGAAATCCTTATACAAGTTTTGAAAGAAGAAAGAGGCACCAAAGGTGCAGCTCTATCAAACCAGATATCTCTTGCAGGACGATTTATTGTTTTAATCCCAAATTCTGAAAAATCTGGGGGAGTCTCTAGAAGAATCTCAGGTGAAGAAAGAGATGAAATTAAAAATGCTTTAAATGCTTTGCAAATACCAAACGGAATGAGTGTTATTGTCAGAACAGCTGGACTTGGACGATCTACCGAAGAATTAAAATGGGATTTAGACTATTTAATAAAATTGTGGGAGCAAATCAAATCATCTGTTACTGATGCACCAAGTCCAAGCTTGATTTATAAAGATGATAAATTAATTTTGAGAGTATTTAGAGATTATTTTAGAGATGACATACAAGAAATTCTTATTGATGATGAGTCAGTACATGCTGAGGCCCTAGATTTTGCAAAATCTGTTATACCAGATCACGCAGATAAAGTAATTTATTACAATGAAGAAATACCCCTCTTCAATAGATATCAAATCGAAAGTCAAATTGAATTAGCTTTTCAACGGGAAATATCATTACCATCTGGTGGATCTATTGTCATTGATCCTACCGAGGCTATGGTGTCTATTGATGTAAACTCAGCACGATCAACTAAAGGAAAGGATATAGAATCAACAGCTTTTGCAACAAACATGGAAGCAGCTAGGGAGGTTGCAAGACAATTAAGATTAAGAGATTTAGGGGGCTTAATAGTTATCGATTTTATCGATATGCAAGATGAGAAGCATCAACAAAAAGTTGAGAATACATTCAGATCAGCGGTTCAAGCTGATAGAGCAAGAGTTCAGATCGCTGGTATATCCAGATTTGGTTTATTAGAGCTCTCAAGACAAAGGCTTAGGCCATCATTGGAAGAAACTTATGACATACAACATGTTCAAGTTCGAGGAACACGTTCTCTAGGTCAATCAATCCTTAGAATAATCAGCGAGGATGCAGCAAAGGAAAATACTGGAGAAATACATGTTTACGTTCCAGCAGATGTTTCAAGTTATTTATTAAATGAAAAAAGGAGAGATATTATTGCTATTGAAAATTCATATCAAGTGAATATTCTAATAATTGCTGATCCATACAAATCTAGACCATATTACAAAGTAGCAAGAGTAAAGGCTGCTGCTGGTAAAAAACCATTTTCATTTGATATGACTCCAAATAGCCCTGAACCTTCAATGGATTGGCGAGATTCAAATGCATCAAAAAGGCCTTTAAAGCCGCTTGTAAAAGTCTCTGTGCCTCCTCGAATGCCAAAAACCAAAAAAGGATTTTTTACTTTTATTAAATCTATTCTTACTTTATCTATTTTTTTTGGTTCTCATAAGTCTACAAATAAAAAGATTAATAAGAATAGAAAGTCAAGAAAGTTTAAAAAAGGTCAATCCAAGAATAATAAAAATCAAAATAATAGATTTGCTAGATCTAATCCTAATCGAGCAAAAGACAAAAATCTAAATCGAAAAAGAGGAAGCAATAAAAAACCTTCAAAACCTGTTGTAACACCTCCAAAGAAATCACAGCAAAGTATTAATGAGCCTAAAAAACCTAAGAATGAAAATAATAATACTAAGGAGATTGATGAAAATAAATTAGATACAAAATCATCTGACTACTCAGTACCAGAACCATCCGCATCATCAGCTTCAGATTCTTTACCATCACCTGCTCCGACACCATCTATTAAACCAACTAGAGCTTTAAATGATCCTCGATATAAGAGCGAATAAGTTTTCCAGAAATTGATGTCTCAGGCGGGATAATGGGTAAATCGCTAATATCGAACCATTTAGCATCCTCTAATTCATTATCATTTAAAATAATTTCTCCGCTTTTATATCTACATTTATAGCCCAGCATTAGTTGAGATGGAAATGGCCATGATTGAGAGGAGTGATACTCAATGGACGAAACCCTGATATTAACTTCCTCAGCTACTTCTCTTTTTAGTGCTTGCTCTGCATTTTCCCCAGCATCAATAAAGCCTGCTAAGGTGCTATACATATTAGGTGGAAAAAATTTACTTCTGCCCAGCAAAATTCTTTCCCCATCATGTATCAACGTTATGATGCAAGGCGAAATTACAGGATAGTTCAATAATTTTTTACAATCACATCTAAAAGCTCCCTCCTTTGGATCAAATTTGTTAATTTTTCCACAATAGCTGCAATAGGAATTATTTAGGTTCCAATTATTTAATATTGATGCTCTTGAAGCTAATAAAAAATTATCAGAATCCAAAAAAGCTATTATGTTGATCAAATCAACAAAGTAAATTGTTTCAGGATCCATAAAAATCCCCAAAATTTTTTCACTTGAGCTTATCTCTAATGAATAAAAATAGTTATCTTCTGCTACTGCTATAGCTAAATAAGGACCATTTAGTAATTTTGAATTTAAATCTTTCAATTTAAAAATAAAAGAATTTTCTTTTTGATCGTATAAAATTTTGTTTTCACAAAATATAATAAGATTAGCGTCTTCATTTATTTGTTTATGAAGTGTTCTAATTAATTCCATATATTAAGGATTTTAAAGATGGTAAATAATTTGTACAAAATGTTCTTAGGTGACTCGCCTGATTGGTATAAGAATACCATCATAGCTTTTTTAATAATTAATCCTATTACTTTATTTGTATTAAATTCTTTAGGAATTAAAGCAACGTTCATTGTTGGCTGGATGATTCTATTAGAATTCATTTTCACTCTTGCTCTAGCACTTAAGTGTTACCCACTTCAACCAGGTGGGTTAATTACAATTCAAGCACTGTTTTTAGGATTAACAACTCCTTACACATTGTTATATGAAATTGAACATAATCTTGAAGTAATTTTATTATTAGTTTTTATGGTGGCTGGAATCTACTTTATGAAAAATTTGATGCTTACGATTTTCACAAAATTACTTCTTACAATTCAATCAAAGATAAAGCTTTCTTTGATGTTTTGTTTTGTATCAGCTTTTTTATCAGCTTTTTTAGATGCCTTAACTGTAACAGCAGTTTTAATTGCTGTTGCTGTAGGTTTTTATAGAATCTTCCACCTTGCTAGCGCAGGAAAAGAGTTTTCATCTGGTGATCATGATTATTACGACAACTCCTTGTTATCTTCAACTGGGATAGAGGATTTAGAAAATTTTAAAGCTTTTTTGAGAGACCTAATTATGCATGGTGTAGTTGGAACTGCACTGGGTGGAGTATGTACTATCGTTGGCGAGCCCCAAAATTTATTGATTGCAAACGTTGCGGGCTGGGAATTCATTGAATTTATGGTCAAGATGTCTCCAATAACAGTTCCTGTATTTATAGCGGGAATGATCACTTGTTATGGAATTGAAAAACTACATTTATGTGGTTTTGGAAACCAACTACCAGAAAAGATTAAAAATATATTTCATGATTATAACGATTATGAAACTTCTCAAAGAACCGAATTATCCAACATGGAGTTATATGTAGAAATGTTGGTTGGTATATTTTTAATTATAGCGCTTGCTCTTCATTTAGCTGCGGTTGGAATTATTGGTTTAGGGGTGATAATACTATTAACTTCATTTAAAGGAATTACACACGAGCATGATCTAGGTGATGCTTTTAAAGAAGCGCTCCCTTTTACAGCATTATTAGTTGTATTTTTTGGAGTTGTAAGTGTTATAGCTGATCAAGAATTATTCACGCCAATAATTTCTTATGTGTTAGCGCAAGAAACTAGTAGCCAAGCCCCAATTTTCTTTGTAGCAAATGGAGTACTTTCAGCTATCAGCGACAACGTATTTGTTGCAACGATTTATATAAACGAAATTAAAGATGCATTAGATATGAATATTATCTCTCGAGCTCAATTTGATAAATTAGCAATTGCTATTAATACTGGAACAAATATTCCTAGTATTGCAACGCCTAATGGGCAAGCAGCATTTCTGTTTCTACTGACGTCTTCGTTAGCACCGCTTATTAACCTCTCTTACATGAGAATGGTAATAATGGCTTTGCCTTATACCATTGTGTTAAGTATTGTTGGATTTATAGCAGTTATTACTTTCTTATAAATTGATGTCATCAAATCACAGGTTTTGCATTGCTCCAATGATGCAATGTACTGATATACATGATCGATATTTATTTAGATTAATAACAAAAAGATCATTTCTTTATACAGAAATGGTTACAACTGGAGCTATTATTCATGGTAAATGCTTAGAGCAATTGAATTTTAACAGTCAAATTGAGCATCCAGTTGCAGTTCAACTAGGTGGCTCTGATCCATATGATTTGGCTAATTGTGCAAAAATTTGCTCTAATCTTGGTTATGATGAAATTAATTTAAACGTTGGTTGCCCATCTGAGAGAGTGCAAAAAGGCTCCTTTGGAGCATGCCTTATGCAAGATCCAGAACTTGTAAGTGATTGTATAAAAGCTATGCAAGAAGTTGTATCAATTCCAATAACAGTAAAGTGCAGAATCGGAGTGAATGAGAGAGATGATATTGATTTTTTAAATAATTTTGTTTCAAAAATTATTAATCCAAAACTTAAAACACTAATAGTTCATGCAAGAGTTGCAATCTTAAAGGGCTTAACACCAAGACAAAATAGGCAGATTCCTCCTTTAAAATATGAAAATGTTTATCAGCTTGTTAATGAATTTCCTGAACTTGAAATTGTTATAAATGGAGGCATAAAAGACGTCGATGAATCGATTCAGCATTTAGAAAAAGTTGACGGAGTTATGCTTGGTAGAAGTCCATATGACAATCCAATGATTGTAAGCAATGTTGATTCTAGGATATTTAATGATTCTGACATGGGAAAGGATAGAAAAATGATCCTTAGTCAATATCTAGATTACTGCTTAGCTCAAGCAAATAAAGGTCAACCCTATTCAAGGACACTAAAGCACATTTTTGGTTTAAATAGAGGATTAAAGAATGCTAAATCATTTAGAACACTGATTCTTAAAACTATCCGAGAAAAAAATTTAGAGATTACAAAAGATGAATTAATTTCTATGGTTTGAGTTCAATCTAATAAAAAATCATCCATATCATCAACAAAATCATCTGATTGATCCTCTCCATCACTAGACTCAAAATCTAAATATTGCATGTAAGAGTCTCTTATAAACGAGTATCGATCACCAACAATCAGTGTTTCTACTTCTAAATACCTAGCCCTAGTTTCTAATGCATCAAGAGCCGTGACCCCTATTCTGACATCTGTTTCTTCAATGGCAAAAGTGCCTGATAAGACAGAGCTTACACTTCTCCCTGCTAGGCTTCTAGGTGTAGATGGTCCATAAAGAGGAATCATTAGAAACGGTCCTTTACTAACCCCCCAAGAACCCAATGTTTGGCCAAAATCCTCATCGTGTCTCTCTAAGCCCATTTTTGATGCCACATCAATAAAACCCAATACTCCAACCGAAGTATTAATAACGAAACGTGCAAAATCATTCATTGCATACATAGGTTTGCCTTGCAGTAACTGATTTGCAGTATTATCAAGCTCATTAATATTTCTGAAGAAATTTGTTATTCCGATTTCAATAAAATCAGGTGTTATATTTGTATAAATTTCTGCAGTTGGTTTGGCAAAGTTATCATCCAAAGATTCATTAAAAGCCCAAATCTTCCGATTTAAATCCTCAAATGGATCTTGAGTTGCTGAAATATCTAAACTAAAAAAAACCAGCGTAACTGAAAAATATAAAAATCTTTGAAAGCTCATGATAATTTCTTTAATTTATTATAAATTGGTTCGAGCAAATTATTTTTTTTACTTGAATTAAAATCTGTTAAATCTTTATGCCTAGGAATAGAGCCTAAGAGATCGCAGCCAATTTCTTGCTCCAGATTGACTAACATAAAATCATTAATGTGCTCATGAGTATTTGGACAAATTGAATATGACATATTATCTATGATGCCTAACACAGGAATTTTTAGTCTATCAAACATAGTTTTTGACTTTTTAGTATCGTGAACTGCAAGCTTACTCATTGAGGTTATCAGTATTGCGTAATTAGGTTCTATGTCAGAAGCAACAGTTAAATATGCATCTCCAGTACCTGGGGGCATATCAACAAACAAGTAGTCGAGATTTCCCCATTGAGTCGAATTCTTTAGTTGTTTAATTGCTTTACTTAACATTGGCCCTCGCCACATGGCAGCTTTAGATGGATCAATGACTAATCCCATACTGTTCAATAAAATACTATCAACTTCAATTGGTAAAAATATCTTTTTTTCACCAATGGTTTTAACTATTGGTTTTTGATTTGCAACATTGAATATAATTTGCTGATTTGGACCATAGATGTCTGCATCTAATATTCCAACTTTATAGTCTCTGGAAAATTGCAAAGCAAGATTTGCACATATAGTAGACTTGCCTACACCACCTTTTGCTGATGCAATAGCAATTATTTGCTTGATACCCATTGATATTATATTTTGACTTATAATACTCGATTAAAAGATAAATTAGGTCCTAAAAATTAATAAAAAAAGAAAAATTATCGTTACAAATGCATTGCCCTATGCAAATGGTGAAATTCATATCGGGCATATTTTAGAGCATATCCAAACCGATATTTGGACTAGATTTATGCGCAACTCCAATCATGAAGTTCTAAGCTTTTGTGCTGATGATGCACATGGTGCCCCTATCATGATGAAAGCAGACGAAATGCAAATAAAACCCATTGATTTCATAGATCAAATGAAAAAGGATCACATGAATTCTCTAGAAAAATTTGGAATTAAATATACAAATTATCACTCTACTCATTCAAGTGAGAACGAAGGCTTAGTCTCGGAAATTTATCTTGCTGCAAAAGATGCGGGTTTAATTTACAAGGAAGATATCGAGCAATGCTTTGATGAAGAAAAGAAGATGTTTCTTGCAGATAGATATGTCATTGGTGAATGTCCAAAATGTGGTGCCAAGGATCAATATGGAGATGGTTGTGATTCATGTGGAGCTACGTATTCTGCTACAGAACTAATTAATCCAAAATCGTCGCTAACTGGCAGCACGCCAAGTACAAAAATATCAGAACATATTTTCTTTGATCTTAAAAAATCAAAATCTAATCTTAAAAAGTTTTTAAAAACTGCTTCTATTCAGAATTCAGTTGTTGGCAAGCTCTCTGAATGGCTTGAAGGCGATTTAAGGAGTTGGGATATCTCTCGTGATGCTCCGTACTTTGGTTTTAAAATTCCAAATGAATCAGATAAATATTTTTATGTATGGGTTGATGCTCCAATCGGATATATAGCATCAGCAAAAAATTGGGCCAAAAAAAATAATTTAAGTATTGATAAGCTATGGGGCAAAAATTCAGAATATGAGATTCATCATTTTATAGGTAAGGATATTACCTATTTTCATGGTTTATTTTGGCCAGCTCTTTTAGATAATTCAAATTATAAACTTCCTAATAGTATTCATGTTCATGGCTTTGTCAGTGTTAATGGAGAGAAGATGTCTAAATCAAAGGGGACATTTATCACAGCAGATCAATTTGCTGATGTATGCGACCCAGAATTATTAAGATATTATTTCGCCAGTAAACTTAATTCAAAAATTGAAGATCTTGATTTAAATCTAGAGGATCTAGCTCAAAAAATAAACTCTGATTTAGTTGGAAAATTTTCAAATATTTTTAGTCGCTCCGCTCCATTCATTTCAAAAAATAACAATCGTCTATCCAAATCAGTTAATGAAGAATATCTATCAGCCTGTATGAAAGATATGGATAAAATTCTTGACCATTACGAAAATAAAGAGTTTTCCAAAGCAGTAAAACTCATCATGCAGATAGCTGATAATACAAACAAGTTTATTAATGAAAATACGCCTTGGAAAATAGATCAAAAAGACGCAATAGTTATCGCATCAACTGCATTAAACGTATTTAAAAATCTTTGTATATTGCTCGCTCCGATAATGCCAAGTTTATGTTGTCAAATGCTTAAGATGTTAAAAATTAATAGCTTTAGCATTGATAATCTTGAGGATAAAATGTTTGATTGGGAGATTGATGACTTTAAACCAATTATCTCTAGAGTCGACCCGATTGATATAAAGGATTTCTATAAACAGGAAAAAATAATGAAAGAAGAAGAAAATAATATTATTCAGATTGATGACTTTATGAAGGTTGATTTAAGAGTTGCTAGGATTGAGGAGGCTTCTCATGTTGAAGGCGCAGATAAACTTCTAGCAATAAAGCTTGATCTTGGAGATTTAGGAACAAAAAATGTCTTTGCTGGTATAAAATCTGTATATGAGCCTTCTGATTTGATAGATAAATTAGTGGTAATGGTATACAACCTAGCTCCAAGAAAAATGAAATTTGGTATTTCTGAAGGCATGATTCTTGCAGCCAGCGATTCTGAGGGCGGCATATTTGTATTATCTCCTGATTCAGGAGCACAACCAGGGCAGAAAATTAAATGAAAATTGAAACAGATATTTTAGTAATTGGTGCAGGTCCAGTAGGATTATTTACTGTTTTTGAGGCTGGTCTTTTAGGACTAAAATGTACCCTGATTGATAACTTAGACAAAGTTGGTGGGCAATGCTCCGAACTCTATCCAGAAAAGCCAATATACGATATACCAGGAGTTCCATCCCAAACAGCGCAGGAGCATGTAGATGCTTTGATAGAGCAAATTAAACCATTTGAATATAATCTTCATCTTTCTCAAAGGGTTGAATCGATCGAGTCAGTGTCATCATTAAATGATATATCGACTTGGTTGGTGAGAACTAATGAAGGAGTTGAATGCACAACAAAAAATATATTCATTGCAGCTGGGGCTGGTTCATTTGAGCCAAGAAGACCTCCGAATATAGAGGATCCTGACAAATTTCTAGGCAAAGGTGTGAGCTACGCTGTTAAATCTATAGATCAATATAAAGATAAAAACTTATTTATTTTTGGTGGTGGCGATTCAGCATTAGATTGGACAGTTGAATTAGCCAAAATAGCTAAGTCTGTAAATTTGATACATAGAAGAGATCAGTTTAGAGGAGCTCAACATACTGAGGCTCAAATGAGAGAACTTGTGAAATCTGGTGAGGTTAATCTTCTAACTCCTTATCAAATTCAAGAAATAAAAGGTGATGATAAAGTGAATGGAGTTATTTTAAAAAACTTTGATACTAAAGAATCCGTAACCCATGAAGCAGATGAATTATTGTTTCTATTTGGATTAAATAAAAAATTAGGTCCAATCCTTGAGTGGGAGTTAGAACTCGAATCAAAAAAAATATCTGTTAATACTGAAAACTTTGAAACAAACAGAGATGGAATTTTTGCCGTTGGAGATATAAATGATTATCCAGGAAAACTAGATTTAATTTTATGTGGCTTTCATGAAACTACCTTAGCAGTCCAAAAGGCCTATCAAAGGATTTTTCCAGGAGAAAGAGTGCCATTTGGATATACAACTTCGAATACTAAATTACAAAGAAAGTTAGGGGTTGCTGAATAATTTAGATAATTAGTTCTCTTATTGTATCTTGAAGACTAATTGATTTTTCATGAGATTCAGTCAAGGCTTCTCTAACCCTGTAAGCAATATTCATTAAATCTGATTCAGTCTCAACTTCATTCCTTTTCATTAAGTCTTTAGTCAAACCTATAGCTCCCCCAGAGTTTATTAAAATATCAGGTATATATATTATGCCCCTATTATGAAGGGCGTTAGCTATAGACAAATCTTGAAGTTGATTATTTGCACCGCCAGCGATAATTTTACAATTTAAACTTTTAATAGATGACTTATTGAATATAGCTCCTAATGCACAAGGAGAAAATACATCACATTCAAGTGAAAATGCATCATCAATAGGATTAATGTTAGGATTTTCGATGTTTTCAAGTTTTGATTTATCAATATCCGAAATAAAAACATTAGCTCCATCATTGGCTAGATGCTCTGCAAGATGCATCCCTACACTTCCAGCTCCTTGAATAGAAATTTTTTTATCAGTTAATGGCTGTGAGAAACAAAAATTAATTGCTTCCTTTATTACATAATAAATACCTTTTGCTGTATATGGTCCAGGATCAATATTATCAAAAACAAATTCGGTATATTTTTTAATGAATCTTATATCCTCCAGTGAAATACCTATGTCTTCGGCAGATATGTATTGACCCTCTAAGAGATTTAAGAAATTGGCATATGATCTTAATAGATTATCTGATTTGTGAGATTCTTGAAAAATAATAGCTTTGCCACCACCAAATGGAATTTGAGCAACATTATTTTTATGAGTCATACCTCGAGACAAACGCAATACATCATTTAAACCTTGCTCAAATGAATCATATTCCTTGAATCTACACCCACCAATTGCTGGACCTTTTGAGGAATCGTGAATAGCTACAAGAGACTTTATGCCTGTATTGTCATCTTCATAATAATAAACTTTCTCGTGATCAAACTCATGATAAGAAGATATTTCAATACCTTTAAACTTTGTGTCAGTTATGTCCCTAAAAATCATATTTATATGAGATTATCGTTTATATTATATGAGCATAATAAGGGGCTTAAATGTTAAAAGATAGATTTAGAAAATTTCTTCCTGTTATTGTTGACCTTGAAACTGGTGGTTTTAATTCAAAAAGAAATGCAATTTTAGAAATAGCAATTCAATTGATCGATGAAGACGATTCTAAATTAATATTAGGCGATTCATATAGATATCACATTAAACCTTTTGAGGGACTTGAGGTAGACAAAGAAGCCTTAGAATTTCTTCGATTAGATTTAAATCATCCATTAAGATTAGCTGTGGAGGAGGAGCACGCTCTCAAAGAATCCTTTAAAATAATTAACAAACAAAAATCAAAATATGAATGCTCAAGAGCAATTTTGGTAGGTCATAATGCCTTTTTTGATCATAGTTTTCTTCTTGAGGCATGTCATAGGAATAATATTAAGAAATCTCCTTTCCATCCCTTTTCATTAATAGATACTGTAAGTTTAGGTGTGTTAGCTACCAAGCAAACTGTTCTTGCAAGAGTATGCAAAGAATTGGATATATCTTACGACAACGATGAAGCTCATAGTGCTGCATATGATGCCGAAGTCACAGCTCAAGTATTTTGTAAAATTATTAATGATTATGATAGTTTCATTAAAAATTAAATACTAAGAGTATCGCCAACCTGTCTGCAGACTGCAGGTAATAGATCATTCCCTGAGTCAAACTCCTTAATACTTAGAATATAGCTTATAAGACCCTTTGTTCTGCTTGGAGCAATTCCTGTTGGTATAAAGTATTTTGCATTTAAGGCTAATTGTGCAGATTTTGCTTGTTCTATATCCATAGAAACTTGAACGATTCCAAAAACCTTAACCTTATCAATTGTCATAATACAAGCGTCGATATCTTCAATTACTAAGTTTTTATTGAACATGTGAGATTCATGAAATACCTTGGCATTTCCATCCTCTAATGAATAAGCAAATGTGGTCGAGTGATAAGGTTTACCCGCTTGATAGATTCGTAATCTTAATGATCCTAACTCATAAGATTGGTTAATTTTAACTATGGTCACATTTTTAAATCCATTTTTAATTAAAACTTTTGACGCTTCATGAGTCGTGTATATATGAATGTCTTTATCAAATTGATTTAAAGAATCTAAGTCTAAATGATCAGAAAAATGAGCTGTAATAATTATGTGAGTCACTTTATTTATTAAATTATTTTTTACTAAGTATGACTCCTGCAAAGCGCTACGGTGTAATAACCAGTTCAATCCCGGAAAAACCTGTTTATTTGTAAGCCACGGATCAACAACTATTAAATCATCATGATTTGCATAAACCCATGATTGATAATCGTCACCTCTAATTATTTGCATGTTTCTATGATTTCATAAATGAGAATTAATACTAGAGTAAGAATGATTATCATTAAAAAAATACCTTAAATCAATACTTTACATGTTATATAAAACATAATATATTCTATCTACTTAAATACAAATTAAAAATTATGAAAGAATTAAAAACTAAAGAAGTATGTGATATTTTAAATGAAATCATGGAATACGAATTAGCCGGAGTAGTTCGCTATACGCACTCTTCATTGATGGTAAGCGGGCCTTATAGGATCCCTATCGTTACATTTCTTAAAGAACAAGCAACAGAATCAATGGTTCATGCCCAACAAGCTGGTGAACTATTGGTCGGTTTAGATGGACATCCAAGTCTTAAGGTTGCCAAAATTGTTGAGACACATAGACATTCAATAAAGGATATTTTAGAAGAAGGCATGGAACATGAACTTCATGCGTTGAGTTTATATAAAAAACTCTTATCAACTGTTGAGGACGCATCTGTATATCTAGAAGAATATGCAAGAACTATGATTGGAGAAGAGGAGCAACATAGCCTTGAATTAAAGGCGATGCTAAAGGACTTCGGGTAAGTTTTAGGAAGCTGCCTCTTTGATAATTGCTTGTAGCTCTCCTTCCTCATGCATTTCAGTAACTATATCGCAACCACCAATTAATTCCCCTTTTACAAAAAGTTGAGGGAATGTTGGCCAATCAGATATAGATGGTAAAGTTTGTCTAATATCTTGATTATCTAAAATATCAACATAGGAAAATTCTGCTCCACAATCAATCAATGCTTGAACGGTTTTTGCTGAGAATCCGCATTTTGGTTCATATGGCGATCCTTTCATATATAGTAGAATTTTGTTCTCTTTTATTTGCTCTTTAATTTTTTCTTCTATCGACATTAGTGATTCCTTATCAATTTGATATATTTCATTATGGTATCGCTAAAGCCAAATTTCAACGCATCTGTCATAATTGCATGGCCAATAGAAACTTCATCAATAATACCGCATTCTACTAATTGAGGGAGATTAACTAGATTTAAATCATGGCCAGCATTAACTCCCATGTCATGATCATTTGCGGTTGCAATACAATCAGTTATATTTTTTTTCACTTGATTGAGTTTATCCACGTTATTTGACTCTAAATAATAGGCAAATGGCCCTGTATAAATTTCAACTCTATCAAAACCTATATTAGCAGCATATTCAACTGACTTGGGATTAGCATCTATAAATAAACTTATTCTTGAATTAGAAGATTTAATTTCTTTTACAAATTCACTTAATTTATTATCCAAGTAGCCAGGTTGCCATCCATGATCAGAGGTCAATTGATCAAGACTATCAGGCACTATAGTTATTTGATGTGGTTGAGCTAAATTACATAATTGTTTGAAACCAAGAAAATCTTGCTCTGGCAAAGAAAAAGGATTGCCCTCTAAATTAAACTCAAGATTACTATCTTTACAGATTTTTGAAACCTCTAATGCATCATCAGATGTGGCATGACGATGATCAGGTCTTGGGTGGAGGGTTAAACCATCTACACCAAGGCTAATAGCTAAATTAGCATATTCTCTTAATGATGGAACGTTATTGCCACGAGAGTTTCTGAGGAGTGCAATCTTATTTAGATTAACGCTAAGTTTCATCAGCGATGAAATATCTATCCTCTGTCTTTAAATTCATCAACATTAATGTCAAATGAATTTAAATCGGAAGGGTTAGAGATTGATGACTCATCCCAAAATGCTCTTCCACTTGTAATCTTGCCCTCTTTATTGATAACAAAATGATCAACAATTGAAATATCCATTCCGGTATTTTCATTGGTATTCCTAACTTCCATAGTTGCTTTTAAGATACCCTCATTAGAACAAATAACAGTTTCAACATTTTTAGGTGTTATTTCCATACCGCTAGCATGACCAAAATCCCAAAATTCACAAATAGCTTCTATTCCAATGCAGGGATCAGCTCCTACTGGATCTTCAAATATTGCTTGATCATCCCACAAACTTCTAAATAAAGATTTGTCATTATTTGTATATGCAAGCACATAATTATCTAGAGCAGATTGAACTTTTTCTTTCATTTTTAATTCCTATTTTTGAATTCCTTTTTCCTTTAACATGATTGTTGTAAATTTATCCTCAGGATTTATTGGTGATACGCATTCCCATATTCGATCATATTCGGAATGAAGTATTAACCAATTATTTTCTATCTTAATATATTTATCCTCATACAATGCGGTTCCTTGTGTAACGCTGTCCATATCAAAATTATAGAAAATATCCTGCAAATACCATTTACCTGTCGCTTCTGTCTCAGAAAGAATTTTTATCTCTGGATGATGAGCGGTATGCATTGAAGCAGCTTGATTATGAAAAGCTTGTTTAAGACTTTCTTTTATAGTGTCTTTTCCCTTTGACTCCCATCTATATGTCCCACCCCGATAATCAATTGAAATATTATCTGCGAAAACATGATCCAACAAATCAAAATCTGCCATATCAATAGCCCTAAAATATCTATGTTTAAGATTTTTAATTTCTTCAATATCAATTAATATTTGTAATTTATCCATCTTGGTATTATCTCAAGTATGCTTGACCACCATCAATCATAATAGTTGATCCTGTTATGTAATTCATTCCATCAGATAATAAGTGGCAAACTGCTTCACCAATATCATCTTTGCAATCACCGACTTTACCAACTGGGATGGTTTTTAAAAATTCATTTGCCTCATCAGGATTTTCATTCATCCACCATTCCATTCCAGAAGATTTTGCAAGTGGCATAATACAATTAACTAAAATATTATCTGATCCCCACTCTACTGCCGCAGCTCTTGATAATGACCGTATAGCCTCCTTAACAGCTGCGTATGCTCCATAAGAAGCTGAATCGGGTCTAAGTGCTGAAGAACTAGCTAGATTTAAAATCTTTCCATCTCCTTTAAGATGTGGATAACATCCTTTCATAAATCTAAAGGTAGCTAGAGGGCCAGAATTCCATCCATCAAGAAATGATTCATCAGAGACATTTAATAAATTTCCTAGTGGTACCTCTTGAGCATTATTAATCAATATATTTAAAGATTTAAAATGTGAAACTGTTGATAATATTGAATTATCGATTGAAGTTTTATCTTTTACATCACATTGAATTGCAATAGCTGATCCTCCATTATCATTTATCTCATCTGCAACACGTTGAACTTTAGATAAAGTTCTGCCAATTAAACTAACATTAGCACCATATGAAGCAAGAGCCACTGCAATTCCCTCTCCAACCCCCTGACCTGCCCCAGTTATTAGTGCAGTTTTATTAGAAAAGTCCATTTATTAAAAATTTGAACCAGTTATATCTTTTGCAGCTAAGTATCCAAATGTCATAGCTGGCCCAAGAGTTGATCCTGGACCAGGATAAGTTGGCAGCAAGGCTGTAGAGCAATTACCACAGGCATAAAGCCCAGGTATGACGTTTCCTTCTTTGTTGAGGACTCTGGCGTGAGTATCAATAACCAAGCCTCCAGCAGTACCCATCTCTCCTGGATATAGGACCATACAATAAAAAGGGCCCTTCTCTAATGGTGCTAGGCATGGATTTGGTGTGACAGATGGATCACCATAATATCTATCATAAGCTGTGTCACCTCTCTGAAGATCAAGATCTTTTCCAGATTTAGCATATTCATTTACTTTAGCTTGAGTTGATAAAAGACCCTCTATGTCAATTCCAGCAACTTCGGCTAGCTCTTCTAAAGTTTCACCCTTAGATAGAAATGATGGTGTCCACCACTCTTTTGGGACAGCAGAGTCAGGTTGCATAGAGCTCTGAAGAAGAGGACCGCATGGACGATTCTTTCTAAAGGTGCTATCAAAAATCATGTAGCATGGCGCACATGGATTTCCTTCAGCATATTTTTCAAACATATCATTTACAAAACTTACATAGTTTTGAGATTCATTTGAAAATCTTTCGCCATTCTTATTAACTGTAAAATTACCCGGCATTGATTTATCAACCATTGATAACCAACCTTTATCTTGACCAGGGACTTTCATGACCGTTGACCACCATCCTGTATCCATTTGATGAGTATCGGCTCCAAGTCTTAAAGCAGCTTTCAATGCATCTCCTGTGTTGTATGTATTTGCAGCGCTCCATTCAGTTTTAGAAGGTTGAGGTAAATACTTATCCCTGAGCTCTTGATCTTTCTCAAATCCACCAGAAGCTAAAATTACCCCCTTTGAGGCTTTGATATTGATTTCGGAATTATTTCTTGAAGCTTTGATGCCAATCACTGAACCATTTTCATCTATTAAATCTGTCATTGAAGTCTCAGTCCAGATATCTACATTTCTATCTCTTAAAGATAATACTAATCTTGCTATTCCTGCATTACCCATTGTCAGCCTTCTATCTTTCCAACCCCATTTCAGTCTCATGGGTAAATCAAGGATATATTTCGTAAATAGTTTGGCAAAAAGTGTTTTCCAACCAGGCAAAGCTCCTAAAAGTAATTGACCCTCTACCTGGGTAAAATTCATATTAATTGGTCCCATGGTAAAAGCTGTTTGTGGATGCTGCTCCCTTAACTTACCTAAATCAGTTCCTAATATTGTTCCATTAATGGGTTCAGGCTCCATTGATCTGTTGCCCTCCTTTCCCCCAGGATTGTCAGGAAAGTAATCTGGATAATGAGATAAGTTTCTATATTTTACTTGGGAATTTTCATGAAGATAATCAATCATTTTTGGTCCTTCTGAAATATAAGTTTCAATAAGTTCATCTTTAATCATGCCCTCAGGAGAAACGCTATTGATATAGTCTCGTGCATCTTGATCTGAATCATCAACATTCTCAGCTTTGGCATATCTATTATTTGGAATCCAAACTCCTCCTCCAGAAGTTGCAGATGTGCCACCGTATTGATTGCTTTTTTCAATAACAAGTGTTTTTGCGCCACCATCATGAGTGCAAATGGCTGAAGTTAGAGCTCCATTTCCAGAGCCAACTACAACAACATCAAATTCATAATCCCATTTCATAATATCTCTAAGTTTAATAGTAAATTGTAACTAATTCGCTGCAAGTAGTAGTATATTTTAAAAAAAATCTAATAAGAAATTTAACTCTTTAATGGTCACAAACTTTTTATAAATGTCTATAATCTAATTTTAATAATACTATGGATCGAAATGAAAACTGATATATGTAAAAAACTAGGTATCGAATATCCAATTTTCGCATTCACTCATTGCAGGGATGTTGTTGTTGCAGTAAGTAAAGCTGGAGGGATTGGAGTCTTAGGAGCTGTTGGTTACTCTCCTGAGCAATTAAAGGAAGAGCTTGATTGGATCGATGAAAAAATTGGCGATTATCCATATGGTGTAGACACAGTTATACCTCAAAAATACGAGGGTATGGATGAAAAAGACCCGGAACAATTATTGGAGTCTTTGCAAAAAATGGTACCTGATGCTCATCGAGAATTTGTAGACAAATTATTATCAGAAAATGGTGTGCCTGAAGCTCCAGAAACTAATGGTCCAAAAGGCGGCTTACTTGGATGGACTGAAGCAACTGCCGAACCTCAAATTGATGAAGCTTTAAAACATCCTAACGTCAAATTAATTGCAAATGCTTTAGGAACTCCACCCCAAGACATGATTAAAAAAATTCAAGACAAGGGTGTTCTAATTGGTGCATTGTGTGGAAAAATTAAACAAGCAGTTGCTCACAAAAACGCTGGACTGGACTTCATTATTGCTCAAGGTGGAGAAGGCGGTGGTCATACAGGAGAGATAGGCAGTATTGTCTTATGGCCTCAAATTATTGACGCGGTCGGTGAATTACCTGTTCTAGCTGCAGGAGGAGTTGGTAATGGAAGACAAATGGCAGCAGCAATGTCTATGGGTGCTCAAGGGGTATGGTGTGGTTCTTTATGGCTTGCAGTAGAGGAAGCTGCAGCACAGCCAGCTCAAAAAGATTCGTATTTAAATGCATCAAGTGAAGATACTATTCGAAGCAAAGCGTGGACAGGAAAGCCTGCAAGAATGTTAAAAAATAAATGGACTGAGGCATGGGAAAATCCTGACAATCCTGATCCTTTGCCAATGCCACTTCAAGGCATGATCACCTTTGATGCAATGCGAAGAACATCAATGTATGCAGGATCAGGAAATACTCAAGAAGTTTCCTTTAATGCAGCTGGTCAAGTCATTGGCCAGGTTAAGCAAATAGAATCTGTTAAAGACGTTGTCTATAGAATTATTAATGAGTATCTTGATTCACTAGATCGTTTAAATGCTCTTCTTCCAGAGGAGTAATTTGTTTAAATGCTAGAAGATCTTTTTTTTGATCTTAAAAGCTTTATATATAGTCTAGGAATAATATCTGTTGCAATAGCGCTATTAATAATATTACCGAAAAAAATATCTATGTGGTTGGGAAAATTCCCAATAATTCTTATCTTCATGTTTGTCATAATTATGACTTTAGTAATTCAGGTATTTAATTAGAATTAAACTTAACAGAAAAGTCTTCCACTAAATTTACAAATGCTTTCACACCGTTAGTTAGGGCAGAATCATCAACATAAAAATATGGAGAGTGATTAGTAGGACTATCTTCAACACCGGGAGCATTAACGCCTAAGAAAAAAAATAATCCAGGCACTTGTTGTGCATAAAAAGAGAAATCTTCTGCTCCTGTTCGTGGAACTCTTGCCTCAAAAAAATCTCCATTTGCAGCTTCCATCAAAGATGGTGAGAAATTTCTTACAAGATCTTCATCATTGACTGTAACTGGATATCCCCCATAAACCTTAAACTCAACCTCAGCAGAAGCATGATGAGCCTCTGCTACTTTCTCCGCTATAAGCTTGATTTCATCTCTGATTTGATCTGCATAAGAGTCTTTGAATGTTCTAATAGTTCCCTCCAACATTGCAGTCGAGGGTATGATGTTATTTCTTGTCCCAGCTTTCATAATTCCTACAGTTACCACAGCCTGGCTATCCAAAAGATTTAATCTTCTGCTCACAATTGTTTGTAATGTTGTAGCAATATCGGACGCAGCAATAATTGGATCAACTCCGCTCCATGGGCGCGAACCATGTGTTTGTCTGCCTTGGACTGTAATTCTAAATGCTTCTGCTGAAGCCATAATTGGACCAGGTTTGGTCCAAATTTGACCATTTTTAAAATTAGCTACATGCATTCCAAAAATAGCATCTGGTTTTTCAGCATCAAAAAGGCCTTGCTTTAGCATCAATTCAGCGCCACCTTCCTCTCCCTCCGGTGCACCCTCTTCTGCTGGTTGAAAAATTAATAAAATATCGCCATTTAATTTATCAGTATTTTGAGATAGAAAACTAGCAACACCAAGTAAAACTGCAATGTGAGCATCATGACCGCAAGCATGCATTACACCGACTTCATTGCCTTGATAGGTTGTTTTAACTTTTGACGAAAATGGTAAATTAAGTTTTTCTGTAACAGGCAATCCATCTATATCAGCTCTTAGTGCAATTAATGGTCCAGCATTTTGACCTCTTATAAAAGCAGTGACTCCAGTAATCCCATAGTTAAGATTAGGCTCTAATCCCATTTCGATTAATGCCTCAGCAATAGATTCCTGAGTTTTATATTCTCTATTTGAAAGTTCAGGGAATTCATGAAAATAATGTCTCCAATCAGTCACTTTTGTCATAACCCCAGGAATATCAAGAGCTAATTGATTTCTTAAATCTTCTGCAGATATTGTTTCACAGGCCATCAAAAAGATTGAATATAAAAATAGTTTTTTCATGGGTTAGCTTTTTTTAAAAAAGTTAATAAAGATCGCAGGAGTAGATTCCATATAATCTTTAAAATCTGCTCGTCTATTTAATGATCTTTTATCCATCATTGAAACAGATGCAATTGCTATGAGAGCATACATAACGATACAGCCGATCAAAAGCCATGCAAACGACATACTTGAAGCTATCGCAAACACAAACAAACTAAACCAAAAAAGTATTTCGCCAAAATAATTAGGGTGTCTTGAATAAAACCATAAACCTGTCTGCATAGTTTTTGACTCGGTCATGTTATTTCTGAAGTTATACATCTGTTGATCAGAAATAATTTGTATTATTACCGCAATAACAGATAGTAAGGCAGCAACAATATCAAGTATATTTAAGCCATTTCCTGGATAAGCAAGTGCAAATATCATTGGAAGCAATGCTAAGTAGACGCATATTGTTGGTATGAGATGGATAGACCCAAAATCAACAATAAAATATTCTAATTTATTTTTAGTTTTTGCTTTCATCATTACATAACGCCAATCTTCATGTGAAAATCCATCCCATGATCTCATCCAGTTATAAGTAAGACGAATAGCCCAAAAAAGTAAACAGGCGTGCATTAACAATGCTCTCTGAGTATTTCCAGCAGCAGCAAGATCAGACCAGCACATTACAGCAAGCACAACAGGAATAACTGACCAAAAAGCATCATACCAACTTGAGTTATTAAATATAACGCTCAAAAAATAAATAAAGACCGTAGCTTCAACATGACATATAAATACTTTAAGAGGTAATGAAAAATCGGATGAAAGCTCCCAAGTAAGTTGCATTGAGTATATACAAGCAACATATCCTAGCGTTATCACTGATAGATGTAATAGTTTTGTCTTCATAGTGAATTAATTATTTTTTTAGGTTGATGATAATCATTATTTATTGGAAGCAAAGGAATTGATTGAAGTTCTATCAAATCTTTAATTCTATTAGGCATGGAATGATATAAAGTGTTGCGCTGGATTAAATTAAGGTCTAGCTCATCAGTAATTTTAAGAACATCCTCTAAAAATAATTCTTGACCAAAAGCGGCACCAGCAGATCTTGTTATTGATTCATTCATGAGCACTCCTCCAATGTCATTAATTCCTGCAGTTAAAAGAAACTTTAATCCTGGAAGGCCCATTTTTACCCATGAGCCCTGAATGTTATTGATTTTGCCATTGAAAAGAATTCTTGCAACAGAATGGACTAAAATGGATTCTTTAAAGGTAGGTCCGGGTCTTGCAAGACCCTTTCTATAAATAGGGGCTTCATCAGCCACAAAAGGCAGAGGAACAAACTCTGTTATTCCATTGGTTTCTAATTGAAGGTTATTTAATTTAAGAAGATGATGAGCAACGTGAGACATATTCTCAACATGACCAAACATCATTGTAGATGTTGAGGGTAATCCAACATTATGAGCAGTCTTGATAATTTCAATCCATTGAGATGTAGTCAGTTTATCTGGACATATTTTTGATCTAATATCATCATGCAAAATCTCAGCTGCAGTTCCTGGAAGAGAATTTAGCCCAACATTTTTTAACTCTTGAAGAAATTCTTTAGAAGAAATATTTAATGTCTTTCTGCCATGATCTATTTCAAGCGGAGAAAATGCATGGATATGGACAGAACTAGAAACTGATCTTATAGATTTAACTATTTCAATATAAGTTCGGCCGGTATATTTTGGATGAATACCGCCTTGTAAGCATACTTCGGTTGCGCCTCTATCAATAGCTTCTTTTGTTCTTCGTACTATCTCAGCATGAGAAATATTGTACGGCTTACCCCGAAGATCATCGTGCCCTCTTCCTTTTGAAAAAGCACAAAAATTACACTTGTAAGAGCATATATTTGTATAGTTGATATTTCTATTTACAACAAAGCTTACATCCTTTCCAAAAATTTCAAATTTCTTGTTATTTGCATAATCAACGATATATTGAAAATCTTTATCATTTGACTCTAATAACCTTTGTAAATTATCTATAGAAGGATTTAATTCAACCTCTTGAATGGTCTTTTGAATGTCAGTATTACAGATATGCTTTGAATAAAGTGGAATATGATCACTTACTCCAGATTTCCAATTATCAGATCTAATCAATGATCTTGCATCAGTAATATCAAGTAATTTAGAGGCTATCGAGGGTGATGAGAACTCATTAAGATTTGCAAAATACTTAGGATAAAGTGTTGTTCGGGCAACAAGTGACTGATTGGAATGTAAAGCTAATTTACCAAGCTTTTCTATTTCTGGCCAAGGAGCCTCTGGATTTACATAGTCCTTAGTTACTGGAGAAATTCCTCCAAAATCATTGATACCAGATACGGTTAATTTTTTAATATGTTCAGCGTTTAGATTTGGTGGAACCTGCACACTAATATCACCAGGTAAAATTAACCTTGCCATAGCAATTGTCCAAATTAACTCATCGAATGAAGGCTCAGGAGAATTTGCCATTAATGTATTTGGCTTCGGTTTGAAGTTTTGAACAATGACTTCTTGAATATGATTGTATTGCTTGTGAAGTTTAGAAATTTCATAAAGAGATTCGAGTCTATCTAAACGTGTCTCACCAATTCCTATTAAAATTCCCGTTGTAAATGGAATTTTTTGTTTACCGGCTTCTATTAGTGTCTTCATTCTAAATTCTGGTTCTTTGTCAGGAGATCCATAATGAGGCTGGCCTTTTTCAGTGAGCTTTGAAGACAGTGATTCAACCATTAATCCCATTGAACCGCTTAGTGGCTTTAATTTAGAAATTTCTTCTGATGTAAGACACCCTGAATTCAAATGAGGAATAAGGGAAGTTTCTTTTAAGACAGCATCTGCACAAGCACCCAGGTATTCATTTGTTGTTTTAAAACCATTAATTTTTAACCAATCGCGTGCAGCTTTATATCTCAGCTCTGGCTTATCTCCTAAAGTGAATAATGCCTCATAACAACCCCTACTCTCACCCTCTTTTGCAATAGAAACGACTTCTTGAATTGATAGGTATGGAGATTCAACTTTTTTTGGTGTTTTAGCAAATGTGCAGTAATGACAAACATCTCTACACAAAAATGTTAATGGTATAAAGACTTTAGGTGAATAAGTAAGGGTATCTTGAAAATAATATTTTTTTTTATTAAATGCAGCCTCAATCAGTGATTCTGACAAACAAACATTACTCAAAGCTTTTAATTCAGAAAATTTAATATTTTCATTTTGAATTATCTTTAAAAGAGATAAGTTAGATTGTTCTTGAATTTTCAATTTATTAACCATTAATATGTTTCACAAGTTTGAAGTAATCTTCCTCCGAGTCAAGATCATCTTGCAGCGTGCTTAAGTTTATGTCTTGAAAGCTAATGTTATTTTTCTTAAATTCTTCTGTAAAAAGATTATAGCTATTTAATCCAAATTTTAGCTCAAAATTTTGTGATGCTTCATACATTAAGCAATTTGTTCCATTTTTAAGAAGATCCGAAACAATGCTTACTTTTTGATTTGCAAACTTATTCTTTAGTAAATGAAGGTCTAATTCATTAATTCTTGGTAAGTCAGCATGCATGATTAAAATAATTTCGTTTTTATTGTGAGATCTAATAGCTTCATTAAGCGCACTATTTAAAGGTGAACTTGTATAAAAAGATTTAGCTTCATCAAACATCAATTCCTTATCATTTGTGACAATGAAAATAGAATCGCATATATCTGAGTCAACTAAAGTCTTTACAGTATGACGAGCCATTCTCTCGGCAAGATTAGATCTTTCAGTTGAGCTAAGAATGTTAGATAGTCTTTCTTTAGAAATTTTAAAATTTTTTACTGGTATAAATGCAGAGATTGCCATTTATCTTCCTTCAAGAACTTTTATTATGTTATCTGCGAGTTTATTTTTAGAGAGTGTGTTATTCATAACTAAATTACTACAATGAACTTCGTAACCTAATGCAGTGAGAAAGTCAGAATTTTTTTTATCAGCAGCATCGATAAAAATTCTATGAGAGTAATTTTTATAGAATTCCCCGATTGTATTCACGCTTATATCATGACCAAGTTCTAACATCATTTTTGCTGTTGGTCCTTTGAGAGATTTTGAATTTACAATTGGACTTATTACAGTAACTTTTTCTGGAAATTTCCTAAGATAGTCTTGGAGACTTGAAAGTTGCAGCATAGGATTGATACTTACATATGGATTTGATGGGCAAATGATAATTTCATCGAATGACAACAGGTCTATATCTTTATTAAATTTAGCTTTATCAAGTCCTTTAAAAACAAAATCAGTAACTGGGGGTTCGCATTTTAGTTTTACAAAATACTCTTGAAAAGATAAAAGCCTATTTTCAGTTTGGATATATGTTTCAACCGGCTCATCACTCATGGGAAAAATAAATTGAGGTAAATTAAAAGAATTGCAAAGTTTCATTGTTGCCTCAGAAAGAGAGTTACCTGATTTTATTAATCTTGTCCTTTGAATATGGGTTGCTAAATCTTTATCGCCAAGTTGAAACCAAGTCTCACCATCCATATCAGCTAAGGCTGAAAGCATATTCCATGTTTCATTTTTTCTACCCCAACCTTTTGAAACATCTGACTCACCAGCAAGGGTATACATAACGGTATCTAGGTCTGGACAAATCTTTAGATTAAGATGCGTAAAATCATCTCCAGTATTTACAACAATAGCTAAATTTTCTTCAGATAGTATGTTTTTAAAGCCTAATGCAAGCTTGGCTCCGCCAACTCCTCCACAAAGTAAAAGATAATTTTTCATCTAAATAAATCTTCTTCCTCTGAGCGAATTAATGTTTTTGCGTTTGAGGTATTACTTTGAATAAATTTATAACCGCTAATTATCACAACTGGTTTTTTTTGTGCGGCTTGACCCATCAACAAAGATGATGCGGCCGCTAATTCATCAGCAATTGCAATTTGAGTAAATTTAAGCGTATTGCCATAAAGATCTTTATTACCTCTTTCGTCAATAAGGCATTCAATATTATGACTTCCGATCGTAAAGCCAACTATTCCATTTCTAAATGGTCGTCCCATGGTATCTGTAATAATTACTGATATATTTTTTTTCAAGTGCTTAGATAAAGATTCAGATAGTTTTTTAGCAGATAGATCTGGATCTTCTGGCAACAATAATACAATGTCTTTTTCTTGATCAATATTTGATCTATCAATACCTGCATTGGCATGAATAAAACCAAGCTTGTGTTCTACAATTAATACTCCCATCCTATATCTGACAACTTTTTTTGATTCGTTTAATATTGCCTGGATAAAATTTGGTTCTTTAGCAAGTTTTTTGGATAATTCTATAGCTTCTTTTGAGGGGGAAATATCAGATATATCAAGGTATCTGTCTTCTGATTTTGAAATAATTTTCTGAGCTATTGCAAAGACATCGCCATCATTAATTTTAATTGATTCTTTTTTAAGAGAGTCTATGATCAATTGAGATAAATTATCTCCAGGCTGAATCAGTGGGATAGTCTCTAGTGCTTTGAGATTTATAGATTTAATAATTTATCCAGTATTTAATGTCCGGTAATTTTTATACCAGAGTGTGCAAGAGAATGTTTCTTATTTATTGCAATTAAAATTGAGGTTAATGCCTCTGCAGCAGCAGAATTACATAATGGTCCAGCATGCCATGCGGTTAAACCAGCATCCTCTGCAAGAGATATAACGGTGCTTCGAGCATCAATAAAATCACCAGCTACTAGTACATCACATTCAATGTCAGCATCCGTTTGCAACAATTCAGCAGAAATATTTTGAAATGCAGAAACTACAATTGTTTTTTCACCAAGAATTGACTGAGCTTTTAGAGCCGCTGAACCCTCCTGTGGTAATTGAACACGCATGACCTTTGGAGGCATTAAAGGAACTGTAGCATCTATCATTATTTTATTATCTAATGCGTTGCCTATACTTTTTAGAGTATTTTCTTGGTGGGCAAATGGAACGGTTAAACATGCGAGCTCACAAGATTTTGCAGCTTCTTGATTTAACATGCCTGAAGAATTAGATAAATTTAGCCCCTTTGCAGATTCTTGAGCTTTTTCTAGGTCACGGCTTCCGATTAATACATCGTGACCTGCTTTTATCCATCTTGAAGCCAGACCCTTACCAAGTGAGCCAGTTCCACCAAGAATAGCTATTTTCATTAAAATTCTCCTAATTGTTTTTGAAAACTATTATACAAACTAAATTACAAGTCATTGCCGATAAAAAAGAAAAATTTGTTAATTTTACTTATCAGTTCATAATTTATAATTACGTTAAACTAAATAAGTTGAGAATGATAAATCTTAAAAATAAATCAATAGTAGTGACTGGGGGAACTAGAGGTATTGGTGCTGAAATATCTAAGACGTTTTTAAGGCATGATGCAGAGGTTTTTATTCTTGCGAGACAAAAACCTAAAAAATTGATAAAGGCAAAAGGGAAAAAAGCTATTTTTGTAGAATGTGATATCAGAGATATAAATTCTATAGATGCTGCAGTCAAAAATATTAAAACCAAGACAAAATCAGTCGATGTCTTAATTAACAATGCTGGAGGTGCTCCCTTAGTAAAAGCCCTATCAGCGTCAAATAGATTTCATGAGGCCATAATTGATTTAAATTTGACTGCTCCATTAAATGTAAGCCAAAGATTTGCAAAAATTATGATGAAACAAAAAACTGTTTCTAACATAATAAATATTTCAAGTGTTACAGCTAATAGACCGACCCCTGGAAGTGCTGCTTATGGCGCAGCAAAGGGAGGACTTGTAAATCTAACAAAAACTTTAGCAATTGAATGGGCTCCAAAAATAAAAGTAAATAGTATAGTTGTTGGCTATATTGAGACCGAAAATTCATTGGTTCATTACGGCAGTAAAAAAGAAATGAATAAAATTGCTAAAACCATTCCAATGAAAAGAATGGGTAAACCATCTGATATTGCAAATGCCTGTTTGTTCTTTGCATCAAATCTTTCAGAGTGGGTAACAGGAGCATCTTTAGATGTTCACGGAGGCGGCGAAAAGCCAACCTACCTTGAAGTTGCAAAACCGAAATAAATTATTAGCCAAATAATTTTCTAACTAATCTGTTTCCCCAGAAAATCTTGAGTGCGCCTTTTAGTTGCTCAAAAGATTTATCTGTATAAGGATATGCAGATGCTGATTTCTTTCCAATGATAATTGGCATGGCATGAGCATATGCTAGTAAGCCCTCCTCTCCATTAACTACTCCTAGGCCACTTTCTTTAACACCTCCAAAAGGAACTTCATTAACGCCATAGCTCATTGCCATATCGTTTACAGAGCATGCTCCTGTTTCAATAGATTGAGCTAATTTTTTTCCTTTAATTAAATCTTTGGTCCAAACATTCCCATTCAATCCATAGTGAGATTGATTGGCTAGCATTAAAGCTTCTTCTTCAGAGCTAACTTTCATTATTGAAATGATAGGTCCAAAAGTTTCATCCTTCATTATCTTCATTTCATGAGTGACCTCGGTCAAAACCGTTGGTTCAAAATATAGCCCTTCAAAATTTGGATTACGCTTTCCTCCAACCAAAACTTTCGCTCCTTTATCTATTGCATCTTTTACATGATCCTCAATTATTTCTATTTGTTTATCCCAAAAAGTTGGGCCGACATCACCCTTACAATCATTTGATTGAATTAGTGTCTTCGTAATAGAAACAACTTCGCCAACAAACTCATCGTAAATATCATCCATTACATAAATTCTTTCTGTGCCACAGCAATATTGACCAGCATTCATACATGAACCTACAACAGCACCGCTGGCTGCATCTTTGACATCAGCATCAGAGCAAACAATCATTGCATCTTTGCCACCCAATTCCAGGCTATAAGGAATTAGCATCTCCCCACATTTGGTAGCTATTTTCTTTCCTGTAGCAACACTGCCAGTAAAAGACACTTTATCAGGACCATGATCAATTAGTTCTGCGCCTGTTTCGCCGTCTCCAATTACAGTTTGAACTAAATGCACTGGAGCTTCTGCCAATGCAAATATCTCCTCAACCAAAGCTCCTGACATGGGCGTTACTTCAGAAGGTTTTACAACAACACTATTACCGCATAAAACAGCCTGAATCACAGGATTAATTGATAAGATGAATGGTCCATTCCATGGAGTAATAACAGCAACTACCCCTCTTGGCTTGTAAGTTATAATCGTTTTTTTTAAGAACTGCATAGGCCCATGCATCTTAATTTTCTTGTCAGATAGCCATTTTTTGGCTCTTTTTGCATAAAAAACCAATGAATCAACGGCAGAAAACACTTCCATTGCCATAGCCTCCTGTTGAGGTTTGCCTGTTTCCCTCATAACAACTTCCATGATTCTGTCTTGTTGCTGAATCACAATATCAGCAACCTTATGCATCAATTCAACTCGCTCTTTAAGTGATGTTTTTTTCCATTCACTTTGTGCAATTTTTGCCTGCGTCATTATTTTTGAAATATCTTCAGAGGATGTACATTCATAGGTATCGATATGAGATAGGTCAACTGGACTTTGTAAGGATAATAATTTTTGCCCAGTTTCAGATTTTGAAATAGAAAAAATAGCCATTAGAGTTCCTTTAGTTTTGCTTCAAGCATTGGTGTTACGTGATTGTTTATGTGCGCGTTCATACCTAGTGGCATCATTTCATAGTGCTCCAATTTACGGACGACTTTAACCATTATCACGGTGAATTTGTATAGAGCCAAAATATAATAATAATCAAAATTATTTGCACTAAAACCTGTTAAAGCCTCCCATTTAGCTATCGTTGCAACCGGACCAGGAAAACCACTTAAGCGATCAACATGAACTCCTTTTGAATTACAATCATCTATGGCTATCCCCCAAGCAAGATCAATACAAGGATCGCCTAGAGCAGCCATTTCCCAATCTAAAACTGCAGACACGTCTCCATCAGGGGTATACATAATATTTGCACACCTGCAATCTCCCCACAGTATCGAAGCTTGATTTGGAGAGGGTTTATTTGCTTTTAACCACTCGCGAGCCTTGTCAGCAACTGGATGAGCTTCGCCTTCCATAGCCCATTCATGAAAATTAAAATAATAATTTAATTCTTGATCAAGATAATTCTCTGCGAGCTTTGGTCTATTAAGAAATTCAAAATCACCACCTGTAATGTCTACTTGATGAATTTTGGCCATTTGCTCAACCCATCCCCACCAAATATTCTCTCTAACCTTTTCTGATGAATCTGCAACCCAGCCTTCTTGATGAAATGGAGGATTATCAGAAGGCGCATCGCCTTTAGCCATTTCCATCACATAAAATGATGTGCCAAAAATATCATCGCTTGATTCATACCAAAGAACATTTGGGACTTTGATGTCATGGTCGGATAACTTTTGCATAATCAGATATTGTTTATGAATATCATAATCAGGAAAAACAAAAAATCCTTCTGGATAAAACCTGAGAACCATGCCAGTTTTAATTTGTTTATCTCCTAATTCATATGCCACATTAAAGCTTAATGTTTCATTTGAAAATCCTGTATTCTCCGGGCCACCTAATAACTCAACATTTAGATTATTTACATAGGTTAATTTAGATTCAAGCCATCTTGTAAATGTAATCTTTGTTTCCTCTAAATCTCTTTCTTGTGGTTTTGGCATTCTATTTATTATTCATTGATTAAACATCAACCATAATATAAATTTAATTAATTACAAAGAAAAAATATGGCAGATTTATTCAAACAAAAATGGGATGCTTTTTGTGACAACTTAAAAGATCTTGGGTCTATCATTGAATCAGAATCATCGCTTAGTGAAATTGATCAAGCTGAAGGATATAGATATTTACTAAGATTGATGCGCCTGGCATTAGAGATGAATTTAGAGCATTCAAATCCAACCTCGCCATCTTTTTATAATCTTTCTCATGAAACAGCAAAAATAGGTGCTGATAATCCAGATAATATTTATTTAAATGCAAACATTGATGGTGAGCAGGCATATAAAATATATGGAAATATTGGTGAATTAGATTATTTAAGTTTTGGAATCAAAGAAAATAGATATAGTGAAGATGGGACTATGATCTCTTTAGGTGAAATTGATATGAGAGATATGGAGATAGAAAATTCTGGAGATTTTATTCTCCATCTTGGAGGGGCTGAGACTTCTAAAAATTATTTACCTATGCCCAAAAGTGCAAACATGCTTATAGTGCGTCAAACCTACAAAAACAGAATTAAACAAACTCATGCAAAAATTAATATCAAAAATCTAGACTCCAAGCCAATTCCTGAAATTTTAACAACAGAAAAACTGGAAAATCAGCTTAATCAAACATTAGCTTTTGTCAGTGGAACGGCATCTACATTTTTAAAGTGGGTAAATGAATTTAAACTTAATCATAAAAATTCTCTTCCTCTTGGTGATCAAAGCTTTTTTCAAGCAGCTGGCGGAGACCCTAAAATTTGTTATTTGCATGGATATTATGAATTCAATGAAGATGAATGCTTACAAATTATCACAGATATTCCAGAATGTGAGTATTGGAATTTTCAATTAGAGAATTACTGGATGGAATCTCTAGATTACAGACATTATCCAATTCATATTAATGATTCGTCTGCGACTCTTGAAGATGACAACTCTATAATTATAACCATCAGCCATTCTCCTATTAATATAAAAAATAACCTTATTACAGAAGGCAGAAATAATGGTGCAATGCTTTTGAGATGGATTGGTTCAACCAATAACCCCATCCCAGAGGTAAAAATAAAAAAGATTAAATCTATCGAGATAAACTAATGCTTAATGAACTAGAAATTATAAATGAAGCTAAAAATCAAACTGGTTTAGAAAATTTTGGCAATCCATTATTTGTGGAAGGTTTTAAAACACTTATCAATTCGATAAATAAAGAAGCTGATTTGAATGAGGTTGGTGTTGAGGCGCAAAAACACAGACTGATTGGAATATTAGCTAATATCCTAAGAATTGAAAGTGCATTTATTGAAAATCCAGAAATTTTAAATGAGGAAATTAAGTCGCCAGTTGTGATTGTTGGTCTTCCGAGGACAGGGAGCACTATGACTCATAGACTTCTTGCCTCTGATCCAAATCATACTGCGATGCTTTGGTGGGAAGGAAGGTATCCAGCAATGCTTGAAAATGAACAAAGAGGCAACCCCGTGGATAGAATGGAAATGGGTAAAGCTGAAGTTGAAGCTGTTATGCAAGCTTCTCCTGATGCATTGACAATTCATCCCTGGGACTACAAAGGAGCCGATGAAGAAATTTTATTATTGGAGCATACATTTTTTAGCACGGTGCCAGAATCATTCATGCGACTGCCAGCCTATTCTCATTGGGTTGAATCTCAGGATCATATTCATGCCTACGTACAATTAAAAAAAATGCTTCAATACCTTCAGTGGCAAAATCCAGGCAGAGAAAATAAAAGATGGGTTCTTAAGTCACCTCACCATTTAGGTTTTATTGATAAATTACTGAATGTATTTCCTGACTCAAAAGTGATCCAGACGCATAGAGATCCTTACAAAACTGTGCCTTCATTTTGTTCAATGTGTGCAAATTTATTTGAACCGATTTCAAACTCATACGATAAAGAAGAAATTGGTCATCATTGGGCAAATAAGCTAGCCAAAGTACTAAATCACTGTATGAAAATAAGCAGATTAAATAAAGAAAATTTTCTCGATTTAGAATTTAATAAAATGATTAAGGATCCAATTTCGGAAATGACTGAAGTTTATGACTTCATAGGAGAGGACTTTACACATCAGGCAGAAAATGCAATGAAAGCTTGGAAAGAAGAAAATCAACATGAAATGGGTGCTCATCAATATTCACTTAAAGAATTCAATCTAGATGATTCTTTTATAAGTGAAAATTTCAATGAATACATAAATCAATATATAAAATAGGAAGTAAAAATGTTATTAGAAGATAAAGTTGTGATTGTTTCGGGAATTGGACCTGGCTTGGGGCAAGAACTTGCTTATGGTGCAGCAAGAGAAGGTGCAAAAATAGCAATTGCTGCAAGATCAACTGAGTTATTGAATAAACTTAAAGAAGAAATTGGAGAAAAATCAGATGTCATTGCAATACCATGTGACATCACAGATAAAAAAGATTGTGAAAATTTAGTTAATGAAACAATTAAAAAATATGGAAAACTAGATGGATTAATCAATAGCGCATACCGAGCGGGTGACTTTAAAGAAATTGAAGATTCTGATTTTGATGACTGGCATGAAACCATGAATACAAACTTTTTTGGAACCATGAATTTAACAATGGCAGCGGTAAAAGAGATGGTTCCAAATAAAGAAGGTGCAATTGTAATGATCAATAGCTTAATTACAAAAAAACCTTTACCAACTCAAGGAGGTTATGCTGCATCAAAAGGCGCTCTATCAACAGCAACAAAAATTCTTGCAAAAGAGTTGGGCCCAAAAGGAATAAGAGTCAATTCAGTATACATGGGCTGGATGTGGGGACCTCCAGTTGAAATGTATGTAAATTTTACTGCAGAATCAATGGGTGTTGAACCAAGTGATGTAATTAACGGAGTTACAAAAGATATTCCTCTAGGAATAATTCCCGATGATAGTGACTGTGCAAATGCTGCATTATTTTTAATTTCCGATCTTGCAAAAGTAATTACTGGGGCAAATCTAGATGTAAATGGTGGAGAATTTATGTCTTGATGAGTATCAAGTAATTCTTTTTCGTCAAGCTTTAAAATAATTATTCTATACTTTTTTTCTTATTAACCAATTTATTAACAATAATTGTTTAAAATTTAAATATGGCAATTAATAAAGATATTCACACCATTGATCTTATGCTTGGAATTCCTGAACAAGAAGATAGATCAGATTGGTATAAGTTTATGGAACCTCTTCTTCGAGATGAGGAATCCAAATCTATGTTTAAGATGCCAGCTCAATACATGTTTAAGGATATACCTGAAACTGGCTCTCACGACGACTTTATTCAATATACAATAGAACAAATGGATAAATATCATATCAATCAAGCCATGATTGGATTCCATGAAAAATCTGAAGTAAAAATTGAAGCTGCGAAAAATCATACAGATAGATTTTTTTTCGATCTGCCTGTAAATCCAAATATTGAAAACGAGGCTGAAAATATTAAAAGACATTATGAAACTTATGGAATTAAAGCGGTAAGTGCTTTTCCATCTGGAATGTATCCTCAAATCGCTATCAATGATCAAAAATGGTATCCCATATATGAGATGTGTATTGAACTGGATATCCCTTTTTTTTGCTGTGTAGGAGTTCCTGGTCCAAGAATTCCAATGGCTCCTCAGAAAGTTGAGTTAATTGATGAGGTATGTTGGTATTTTCCAGAACTAAAATTCATTATGAGACATGGAGCTGAACCCTGGACAGCCCTGGCATGTAAACTGATGCTTAAATACCCAAATTTATATTATTCAACGAGCGCTTTTTCACCAAAACATTATCCTAAGGACATTATAGATTTTGCTAACACTCGTGGAAAAAATAAAATTATGTATGCAGGATATTTCCCTATGGGGCTATCTTTAGATAAAATTTTTACTGAAATGGATAATGTCCCTTTTAATGATGAAATATGGCCGCTTTTTTTGGGAGAAAATGCTAAAAGAGTGCTTAAATTAAAGATATAATTAACTTAATAAATTACCACAAATCATGACAGAAAAAAGTAGATACTCAATGTTACAGATACCATTTGGATGGTATGTTGTTGATTACTCAGATGAGCTGAAAGTCGGTGATGTTAAAGCAGTGCGTTACTTTGCTCAAGATCAAGTTTTGTTCAGAACTGAATCAGGTGAAGTAAGCATGTTGGATGCATACTGCCCTCACTTGGGAGCTCATTTAGGTCATGGAGGTATTGTCAGCGGAGAGTGTATAGAATGTCCATTTCATGCATGGAGATGGAAAACAGACGGCAAAATTGGAGAAATTCCTTATGCAAAAAATATTCCCCCTAGGGCAAAAGAAACAAAAATATTTACTTATCCTACAGTTGAGCGAAATAATTTAATTTATGCTTGGTATCACCCGCATGGAGATGAGCCCCACTATGAAGTCGAAACCTATCCAGAGATTACCGATCCTGAATGGGGCGATGATTTCGAAAAGTTTGAATATAGAATTAAATGCCATATTCAAGATATGGCTGAAAATGCAGTTGATGCAGCTCACTTCATGTATGTTCATGGAGTTGCTTCATATCCAGAATTTGAAGTAACTTACGAAGATCAAAAAAGATTTTTTTATCAAAAAGCTGACATGATTACTCCAAAAGGAACTGTTAAAGGCAAGATATCAGGAGCTTCCAACGGCCCAGGAGATAACTTTACAAGATTTGAAGGTATCTGCGATACACTTTTACTGGGCTCGACCACACCTACTGAAAACGAAGAAGTTATAACTAGATTTTCTTTTCTTCAAAAAAAAGTAAATGGTGAAGTTCCAACTGGCGGAGTTGGCGCGGCAATAATTGCAGATATCAATAAACAAGTAAAAGAAGATATTCCAGTTTGGGAAAACAAAAAATATGCATCTAAGCCTGTGCTCTGTGATTCAGATGGGCCAATTGCTAAATTTAGAAAACACTTTGCAACATTTTATGCTGATGATAATGAATCAGAATCAATTAAAACTGCAAATATCGATAAATAAAAGTTTTATATTTAGCGCTAGTCTTCTACTAATTCAAAATCAAACTTACTGACCCCACAATCTGGGCAGACCCATTCATCTGGAATATCTTCCCACCTTGTTCCAGGAGCTAGACCATCTTCTGGATCACCAAGTTCCTCATCATAGATGTATCCACAGATGATGCATTCATATTTTTTATAAGGCATTGTTATTTAGTTTAGATTTAATTTTTTTATGATCTTCCCTTCCAAGTGAATGAGTAAACAAAAGATATGATGCTATAGAATAGCTAATTATTGGAACAAATGTATAAATATAATAGATCGCCATCTTAGACGATTCAGTATTGGATACACCAAGACTTATATCAAAACCCCAATAAAGCTCTAAGATTAAATAAGGAACTACAGCAGCCAATGCAAAACCAATTTTTGTAAGTGTTGTAAGGAATGAAAAAACTGTTCCAGAAATATTCTCTCCAACTTCAAAACTTAACTTATCTGAAATATCTGCAGTCATGGCATTAATCAATGGAAGTGGCCCTGAAAAAGAAAATCCATATAAAACTATAAATGTTCCCACTCCAATTAACTTTTGAAAAGTAGTTAAGTCTTTTATATACCAATAACCAATGAAGCCTATAGATAAGATAATTATTGCGTATACGCATGAAATTCCAGCTGCAAAATGTTTAGATATTTTTAAACTTAAATGTCTCCATGCCAGCAATCCAAATACACTTACAACATAGTAAATTAACATTAATCTAGAAGAATATTCTGGCAGCTCAATTACTACTTCCATCCAAATTAAATATAAGGCTCCATTCAAACTCATACAAAACGCAATTAAAACTGCTGCTGTGACAATTCGAATTAACATCTTATTAGAAAATAAGGCGATAAAATTTTTAAATGAATTTTCAGACTTTTCCTGATCTGGAGCTGAAAATGAATCAGGTGTACTCCACAAAGAATTCATTGTAATTAATGGAATACAAAGTAAGACAAAAATTCCAATTGCATTCACTTTTGCTTGCAAAGATGGATCATTTATTTCGACAATGGCAGGGATTGCAATTACGGAGAACATACCAAGCAATGCCATGAACTCTCTTAAAGTCAGAAGTCTTGTTCGATCATCATAATCAGGCGCTAAAAATGTTGCCCACGACAGCTGGGTAATTGTAGATAATGTAAATGCTAAGTAAAGTAAAAATAATCCTATAAAAAAATAAATCCATGATGGTGAGGATGTTTGAGGTAAAAAAATTAAAAAAGTTGCAAACATAAAAATTGGTGCAGAAAGGAAAATCCAGTGCTTGTGCTTACCCCAGCTTGATGGAAATTTATCAATCAATAATCCCATGACAGGATCAGTTAAAATATCGGTAAATCTTCCTAAAAAGAAAATAACCCCAACCAAAGATAGACCCAACCCAAGATCATCTGCGTAAAAAGGTAAAACAAATATAAAAATAGGCATCCCTGCCGCTGAAGTAGGAAAATTCAATGCTGTATATGACAGCCGTTGATATAGATTCATTTTTGTATATTAACTTCTAGACTTTAAAAACATCTCTCATGGAGATAATTCCAACGAGTTGTTCGCCTGAAAAAACAGGTAAATGTCTTATCTGATTATCAATCATAAGTTTTTTAGCTTCGGAGTTAGATGTTTCTGGACATGTATAAATTAGTTTTCTTGTCATAATATCTTTAACAGTCTTTGAACCAAGATTTTTTGCACCTCCCGATAAAGCATATACAAGATCTCGTTCAGTCAATATACCGAGAACAGATGACTTACATAAATTTTCTTCTGATCCGATTTTAGAAATCATCAAAGCACCTATTTTATTTTTATTCATAAGAGATGCGGCATTAAATAAGTCAGAATTTTCTGGAATAGTGAAGATATCCCAATATCTTTGGGCGTTCAAATGATCTTTAACTTTCTTCATATTAAGTTTTAACTTTACGTTAACATTATGATAAATATATAAAAGATATTAACACCCTATCTAATTTCTTGGTATCATAAGCTCTATTAAAAGTATGTATGATTACTACTTGTATTATTAACGTAAACATTTAATTGATATGAAATCGTTTTTTACCCCCATTTTGTTTGTTTTTGCATTATTAGTTTCTATGCCATCGTTTGCAGGTGATATAGGTTATGTTGGAGAAGAAGGAACTGAAATTGAAGTTTTTCGAGTATCAAGTCCTGCTGCTGAATATCCAAGAAGAGCGATCAGACTTGGTATAGAAGGTAGTGTAAAACTTGAGTTTGATGTTGATACAGATGGATCTGTCTTAGATCCGTATGTTGTTGAAAGCAGTCCTGCTGGTGTTTTTGATAGAGCATCTATTAAAGCTGTAAGAAAATTTTTATACCAACCTCCTACATATAATGGAACATCTGTGAAAGTTAACAATGTTCAAATCAGTCTCACATTTAAACTTGCTAATTAACTTAAAATTTTAATATAGTTAGAGAATACCTATGCCAATAAGACTCCAGTTACTGCTATTTGGGGTTATAGGCAATGTACTTGTTGCAGCCATATTCATATTTTCCTTTGGCTATAGAGAAAATATCCAAGAAAATTCATCTAATGAGTCATTGCTCACCTTGTATGAATCTGCATGGTACCAAACCTATAATAAATCTTTTGATGTCATGTCAAAGTGGTTACCAGTTACAGGAGAAAATGCTTCTTTTTGGGAGCCTGATTCAGAAATTTTTTTAGATGAAGTTGCTTCAAGCAATATATTCACTAATCCACTCCTTGATACCATAAGCGCTGATAGAATCGGAGATGCGCAATATTTAATTGAACTTTTTTTTGAAGAAGAACTAGATTATGGAAATTTAAGTTATGTAATGGCTTATTTTCCATCAGGAGAGAGGATATATTGTGGAAGCGCACTTGATTTATTAGGAGTTGATCCCTGCTCTCCCGCAGCTCGTCCTGATTTTTTTAGTTATCTTGATTCTTTTCTTACAGACGCATCGACAAGACCAAGACAATCAATAGTTAAAATTAAAGATAAAAATGAGGATCAAGCATCTACTTTAAATCAGGCATTAAGTTTCCCTATTAAAGTTGAAGGAGAAACTTTGGCGGTTATAGCTCTTGGTGTTGATATTAGAAAAGGATTAGAGGTATTTGAAGATGAGTTTGAAGTAAGAACAGCTATTAGTACTGATTCGAGCCTGATCTCACTTAATGATTATTATCAGCAATTTGGAGATACTGAGGATGATCTTTTTGATATTGAAAATTTTAATAAATTAACCGAAAAAGCCTCGGCTTTTAAAGCAATACATGGTTCGCGTCATTCTGAAAAAGATACAGAATTAGGAACCTCAGTGACCCTTCTGCCACTTAGTACATTTTTGTCAGCGGATGAAGCTCAACTATTTGTGTTTAAAGACGAAAGAGAAAATATACTGAGAGCAGCGAATGTTTTAAATCTTACATACATTGCTGCAATATCATTTGTAATTTTCATAATTTCATTAATAGCTTTCATTACTACAAGAACATTTGGTGGTATAACAAAGGCCATTGAAGTGCTTGAAGGTTTAACCAAGGGCGATCACACACAAGAGATGCCTATGAGGAAAGGGATTCTTGCCTCCGAGACTGATGAAGTTGGTCAATTGTCTGCTGCATTGGGAACATATAAGTCTCATTTGATCGAAATGGAATCAATTAGAGAAGAACAAGCCAAAAGAAGACATGAGCGAGATGAAGTCATTATCGAAAAAATGACAGCTCTTGCGGATCAACTCGATGGAAGCGCAAGAACACTTATCTTAAATGACATTAAAAAAATGAATGAGCTTGCAGATAGTTCAGACAGAAACTCGAGCGAAGAAGCCTCCGTTGAATTAATGTTGGTTGCTTTTTCAAGGATGTCAGATGAAGTTAATGGTTTGATTGATGCAAGAACTAGTGAAATGGAGTCAGCAAGAGATGAAGCTAGAGACGCAAGTGATCAAAAAACAAAATTCTTTGCAAACATGAGTCATGAATTAAGGACTCCCCTAAATGCTATTCTTGGATATGGGGAGATGCTTTATGAGGATTGTGAAGATTTAGGCTACGATGATTTGTTGCCTGATTTAAAAAAAATTACATCCTCGGGAACACATCTTCTATCTTTAATTAATAATATTTTAGATCTTTCAAAAATTGAAGCTGGAAAAATGGAGTTATTTGTTACCAGTTTTGAAGTAGAGAATATGATCCAAACCATTAAAGATGTTTCCGAACCTCTTGCAGCTAAAAATGATAATGGATTTGTAATTAATCTTGATGGTGCTATGGGATCTATGTCTCAAGATGAAACAAAACTAAGGCAATGTATAACAAATTTTTTAAGTAATGGATTTAAATTTACAAAAAATGGAACCGTAACTCTAGATGTAAAATCCAGAATGATTGATGATGTAGAATTTATTGATTTTGCTGTAATTGATACAGGCGCAGGGATGAGTCCTGAAGGAGTTGCTAAAGTCTTTGAGGAATATACTCAGGCAGAGCGTTCAACATCTGCAAATTATGGCGGAACTGGATTAGGTCTTCCAATCTCAAAGAAATTTGCAGAGATGATGGGTGGTGACGTTGTTGTGACTAGTGAAGAAGGAGTTGGATCTACTTTTACGATGTCAGTGCCAAGAGAATGTCCTGAATACAGTGAGGATGAGGTTGACGCAAATGTTATAAATCTCGATGATCAAGATAATCTTGTTGTATTGGTAGATGATGATGTTGCAATGCATGATCTAATTAAACGAACAATTTCAAAGCTAAATCTTACTTTACTTGGTGCTACAAATAGCGAAAAAGGAATGGAGCTAATTCGTGAAGTTAAACCAAAATTAATTTTGCTTGATGTTTTGATGCCAGGAAGAGATGGATGGTCTTTACTTAAAGAATGTAAAACAGATCAAGATTTAAAAAGTATTCCGGTAATTATGATAAGTCAATTAAATCAATCAAATCTTGCTTCTTCACTTGGTGCAAATGATTACTTAACAAAACCCATTGATAGGACTCACTTTATTAATACCGTAAAAAGAGTGCTTGGGAACGAAACTCAAGATCATAAAGTTCTAGTAATCGATGATGATAAAGATGTTAGAGAATTACTTTCAAGACTTCTTAAGGATGCTGGATACAGGCCCATAGATGCAAGAGATGGTAAAGAAGGTCTTGAAAGAACTAAAGATGAGCCGTCATTAATTATTCTTGATTTAGAAATGCCTAGAATGGATGGATTTGAATTTTTAGATAATTATATTAAAGATGTTCCTGAAGACAAAAGAGCGCCTGTCTTGGTATTTTCAGGAAAAGATTTAACCGAAGTTCAGGAAGATCT
Organism: uncultured SAR86 cluster bacterium; assembly: GCA_902541245.1. Classification (GTDB taxonomy): domain Bacteria; phylum Pseudomonadota; class Gammaproteobacteria; order Magnimaribacterales; family D2472; genus D2472. The sequence continues at coordinate 169,993 of CACBPT010000001.1, forward strand.
TTTAAAAGAAAGAGTTGTGGGATTAGTTAAAAAAGATGATGTCTCAATGGAAAACCTTTCAAAGATGATTCAAGGTATTGTGACAAAGTAGTTAACCAATCAAGGACTCAATTTTTCCAAGTAACCTTTTAAAATCTACAGGCTTTGTATCAAAATCATCTGCTCCACATTCTAAAGCTTTCTGTTTATCTGATTCTAGTGCATGTGCAGTTAAAGCAATAATTGGGATTGAACTAATTGAATCATCAGCTTTAGCTTGAATTGTTGCTTCCCATCCATCTAGTACAGGCAATCCCATGTCCATTAGAACAAGATCGGGAGATTCACTCCTCATCATATCGAGGCCAGCTTGACCATCAAAAGCCATAATAATTTCGTAACCCCGCCTAGAAAGTCGTCTAGACAACATATCACGATTCATTTCGTTGTCTTCAATGTAGAGTAATTTAGCCATTATTTTTATTCTCCTACTAGCTCGCTATCATGTAAAGTAAATCTGTTTCTACCATTTTTCTTTGCTTCATAAAGCCTTTCATCAGCTTTATTAGTCAGATCTGCTGAAGTTTCTGTTTCTGTCGAAAAGGCAACTCCTCCACTTGAACTAATTTTTATTTCAGTGCCTTCAAAATCGACAATGTTGTTGTTAATTTTATGTATTAATTTAACACAAAATTCTTTAGCTTCATCAGGACTAAGGTAAAGAATTGCTAAAAACTCCTCTCCACCGATTCTGCCAACAATATTAGGAGAAGAAATCTCAGTTTGAAGCAATTGAGCAAATGATACTAAAACTGCATCGCCTCCAGCATGCCCATAATTGTCATTAACCTGTTTAAAAAAATCTATATCAAACATTATGGTAGCAAATTGACGATCCTTTGATTGCTTTGAGTTCTCCATAGCCTCGTCTAATGCTTCAAAGATTACTCTCCTGTTATATATGCCTGTAAGTTGATCTGTTGTTGCTTGGATGTGTAATTTATTAACGAGTTCCTTTTCTCTCTCTCGCCAAAATTTTCTTTCCAAAGCTGCTACAACTTTAGCCAATAGGATGGTTCCATTTATTGGTTTCGGCAAATAATCTTGTGCTCCCAATTGAATACATTTGGAAATACTATCTACATCATTAAAAGCGGAAACCATTATCACAGGTAATGATTCTGCATTATGTTCCTTTCTAAAGGTTTTTAATAATTCTAAACCATTGATATCTGGCAAAATTACATCAAGCAAAATAAGATCTGGAGTTTTATTAAATACTTCAGCAATTGCGGAGTTTCCATCATATGCTGTTCTACATGATAATCCTTGCATTGATAAACGTCTCTGAAGAACCTCACAGTTAGTTATATTATCATCAACTATTAATATATCTGATTCTTTGATTTCGTCGTCAAGTGAAATGGAATACTCTATATCACCGAGTGATTTGAAAAGAGCCTCAGCAGATTCAAGTTGGTTTGAGTTGTTATCGTCTTCTGTATCAACAGCCTCACCTCGAATGTAATCTACAAAATTTTCTATTGCGGTTTCAGTTTCACGAGCAAGGTTAATTATTTGCTGAAAATCTTGGAGAGTTCCTTCATCTAGATCATCTTCGTAATCCTCCATTAGAATTTCACTGTATCCAATAATTGCATTTAAAGGAGTTCTTAAGTTGTGGCGTAACTCAGAATATTCTTCTGGAGATTTTTTAGACGAATCCGCGTTAGCCCCAGTGTTTTGAACAAAAGCGACATCGTATTGATCAATTAACTTTGAGCAAGAAGATTTAATTTGCTCTATTTCATCGGTGGATTCTAATTCTGCATCATTGAGAACTTTTTCAACCATATCGATATAGTCAAAGATTGCATTAGCAGGAGTTATAAAATCTTGTTTTATTTGAGTTAAAACAATTTCTTCTGCCCCTTTTGATGTTTCCTTTGGAGTAAGCTTATCCATTTTTATGTTTTCTCAGACGTAAATGATTTTAAAAAATCTGGTCGATGCATTAAATATCCTTGTCCTGTACCACAGCCTAAGTCAATCATCATATTTTTTTCTTCTTCGGTTTCAATGCCTTCTCCAATCATTTCTAAATTAAGATCATCACAGACCTCTGAGACAAAACTAATTAATCTAGCGGTTGTTGGATCAGAGACATTAAAAGTGAAGTGCTTATCAAGCTTAACTACATCTATTGGCAACTCCCTTACATATTTTAATGAAGCATATCCGGCTCCAAAATCATCCAAAGCTATTTTGATACCTTTAGCTTTTAATGATTTTAATGAGTTAGAAGCAATTTTTATGTCTGACAGTTCTGCTGTTTCGGTAACTTCAAGTCCAAATTGATTATCTTTTAAATCATGCTTATCAACAAAATCTGTAAAGATGGAGCAAAACTCTGGATGCATGATTGTATGCGCTGAAACATTTAAATATAAAGTTGCATCCTTAAAGCCGATTTCATCTTTAACTGCAAAGAATTTCTCTAGTTGAACTAGTGATTCTAGAACCACTAGTGAAAAAAGGCTTTCTCCTTCTATTTGAGGGATAATTTGATCATTTGGAAGATAGCCTCCTTCTCCATCTTGAAGCCTTAATAAGGCTTCAACTCCAGTTACCTCGTTAGTTTTTAAATTAACTTGTTTTTGATAGGCTAACTCAATTCTATGATTCTCAATACAGTCAATAGTTTTCCTCAAGGCATCTAAGCCCTCTCTGGATGAGCATAAAAGTTCAATTAGCATGATGCCCTCTGATATATCTACCGGAATCATGTGGACTCTCGTACGCATTAAAAAATTTATCTCTCTTAAAGAAATTTCAATTGGAGTATCGTAATAAAGGGCAATGGATTCCAAATCACCGAAGTTATTTTTTACTTGATCATCGATTTTTACAACAGAAATCTCATCTAGGGTCGACAAATTAAAGATGTATTTAGCTGCAAGATTTGCCCATGCAATTGAACCATCAAGTTCATAAATGATGTATGGACTTGGATGATGTAATAACGATTTTGTAAGATAATTTAACTCTCTATCTGGCTGCATTATTTATCCGTATATTTTACTTTGCGTAATTTGATCATCTACAAGCTCAACAAAATCATCTGCGAAAGTGATTTTTATAAATTCCCATATTTCAAGATGTTTCGGCTCTTTAAATAAAGTCTTGAATGATACAAGCATTGCTTCCCATTCATCCTCATCAAGCATGCCTATTTTAAATTGATAAAACTGATTCTCACGAGCTCTGAGCATAACACTGAAGTATGTTAGATATGCGGCATTCTCTTCTTTGGTAAGCTCTTCATTGTTTCTAAGTTTTAGTTTGGTGTTTACAAGAATAGGTTTCATACCAGCAAGGGCTACTTTCTGATGAGAGTCGGCAATATTTTGTCGGGCATTTGCACGAGCTACTCTGTTTTGCTCTTTTAATTCTGTGACTAGAAAATAGACTGTAACCAAGACCGTAAAGGGGCCAACTGTTTGTAAAATTAAGATAATATTTTCAAAACTCACTTGAATACAATATGTTTGTTTCTAATTCTTTAATATAAGGTTTTTTTAAGGGTCGGTAAAGAAACTTATGGATATAGAAAAAATTTCTAAAGTATAATTAAAGTGTGCGCCCGTAGCTCAGCTGGATAGAGTACTTGGCTACGAACCAAGAGGTCGGGAGTTCGAATCTCTCCGGGTGCGCCAGCTCCTACTTATGATTATAAAACTTTAAAGTTGAATCTTTAATTGAGAATAATCGAACTAAAAAAATATCTTTGAGATAATTTTGATAGTTTCTCCAAGGTGCCTTCATCCCTTGTTTTGGTAATATATCCAATGATCTTTGGACATAGCCCGAAGTAAAATCTATGTATTCATCGTCCACCATTGCTTGAGAATCTTCTTCTGGTAAGCACACCGTAACATCTTGCTTATCCATTTCATTGAGCAATCGACATACATACTCGCATGTTAAATCTGCTCTGAGTGTCCATGAGGCATTTACGTAACCAAATGAAAAAGCAAGATTAGGGACCCCACTTAGCATCATCCCTTTATAAGAAAGCTTATTGTTTGGTACTAATTTTCTATCATCCACTGAAACACTAATATCATTGAGAATATTTAACTCAATACCTGTAGCAGTAATAATAATGTCTGCTTCAATTTGCTGACCGGATTCAACCAAAATCCCTTTTTTGGTAAAAGATTTAATAACATCAGTTACAACAGAAGCTTTGTTATCTCTTATTGATGCAAAAAGATTACTATCAGGCACTAGACACATGCGCTGATCCCAGGGATTATATCTTGGAGTAAAATGTTTCTCTACATCAAAATCCTGACCAAGCTCATCTCGCACACGATCAATTAGTCGCTTTTTTACCCAATTAGGATATTTTCTTGACAAATAAAATCCTAAGCTTGTTCGTAAAATATTTTTCCATCTAATCAAGAAGTAACTCAAGCGTAAAGGTAAAATTTTATTAAGAGAGTGACTCCATGAATCCTCTCCTGGACCAGAAACAACATAACTAGGAGAACGTTGCAGCATGGTAACGTGCTCAGCTTTTTGAGCTATTGCAGGAACCAATGTAATCGCAGTGGCTCCGCTGCCTATAACTATTACCTTTTTATTTGAATAATCCATAGATTCGTCCCAAAATTGGGGATGGATTAATCTACCTTGAAATTCTTCTTGATTTGGAAATTTAGGCATGAAGGGTTTGTCATAACTGTAATAACCTCCACATAAAAAGAGAAAATTGCACGTCATATGTGTCTCATTCTCATTGCATAGAACTTTTAATTCCCAAACAGATTTTTCTGAGGACCAATTAGATGAAATAACTTTATGATTAAAACTAATTTTTTCTCTCAAATTAAATTCATCAACGGTCTCATTTAAATATTCAAGAATAGAGGGTCCATCCGCAATAGACTTTTTGTGTATCCATGGTTTAAAACGAAATCCAAGCGTATGCATATCAGAGTCAGAACGAACTCCAGGATATTTAAAAAGGTCCCAAGTGCCTCCCAATGAGCTCCTGCCCTCTAATATTGTAAATGATTTGTTTGGGCAGCTTTTTTGAAGGTTATAGCCAGCAGCAATACCAGAAATACCCGCTCCAACTACAATAATATCCTTATGCATAATTAATCCTCATTCAAATTGCGTGATAGATCTCTGATTGATTTAAATTCATTATCCTCATACCAGTTTGGCCATTGTGAACTATTTGCCAGTTCATTGCTAATGTTAAAAATTACATCTATTGTTTGATTTAATCCGTCTAAATTCCATGTCTTATTATATTCGTCAGCAACACCGTGATAAGCATCCGTTTGATATTGTTGTATGAATAAATAGCCAGCCTCTTTCCCGCCATTGGCTAGATCAAAGCCTCCGCCGGAGTAAAGGACTGGAACTCCTCTTTTTGCGAAACTTATATGATCAGATCTATAAAAAAATCCTTTTTCAGGATTTGGATCTGGATTGATATACCTTCCAGTTTTATCTAATTCTTTTTCTAAAAGATCCTCTAATTCTGATGCTCCGTAACCAATAACTACCATGTCTTGAGTAAGCCCTGTTGGTAAAACAGCGTCATAATTAAAACCAGCAACAATATTTGATAATTCTACTGGGGGATATTTTGCAAAATATTCAGAACCTAATAATCCAGACTCCTCAAGAGTAAGAGCTAAAAACATAATTGATCTATCTGTCTTTGTCTCTGAAAACCTTTTAGCAAACTCCATAACAGCTGCCACACCAGTTGCGTTATCAACAGCCCCATTTGCAATATTATCAGCGCCGGGTGGCAATCCATTCATAATACCAATATGATCCCAATGGGCCATGAATAATATATATTCATCTGGTCTTTTGGAGCCTCTTTTAACTGCGGCAACATTATGAGATTGAAAATATCTAACTTTATTATGTATTTCTGAGCTTAAAGTTAGTCCTCGTAATGGAAAAGCTGAAAAAGTTTTTTCCAAAGCTATTTCTTTAAGAGATTGATAATTAAATCCAGTAAAATTTAGCACCTCATCAAGAGTGATGTCTCTTATCCAGCCCTCAAGTGTTGCTCTATCAGCGCCCAAATCTTCACGCTGTAAATCTAACTGTGGACCCTGCCAACTATTTTCAACCACTGACCAGGGATATGCAGCCGGTTCTTCCTCGTGAACAATAATCGCAGCAGCAGCTCCCTGACGTGCAGCTTCTTCAAATTTATATGTCCATCTTCCGTAATAAGTCATTGATCTACCATTAAAAAGTCTTAATCTTCCAGTTGCAAAGCCAGGATCATTTATAAGCATGACAACTGTTTTACCTCTGACATCAATACCCTCATAATCATTCCAGTTATATTCAGGAGCAACGATTCCATAGCCAACAAATACAACTTCACTGTCTCTTATTTTTCTATATTCTCTAGCCTGTTTTGTCCAAAAAACGACTTCTTGACCAGTGATCATTTTTCTATCATTACCACGAAAAGATAATGTTAAGTATGAAGAATCTTTTAAAGTTATTTCTGAGGCAGGAACTTTATGGAGATACTCTCCATTCACAGGATCAAGACTTAAATCCTGAAAAGTTTTAGAGATAAAATTTTTAGTAAGTTTTCCGCCCTCTGTTCCTGGCGCTCTGCCTTCAAATTCGTCAGATGCAAGCGTTGAAATCCAGTACCTTAATCTTCCATCAGTGGTGTCACTCAATGAATCTGAGCAACTTGAAAAAAGAATCAAAGATACAGATAGCAAAAGAAATAAATGATTCTTATTAATTTTCATACTCATGTGTATATTCAGATAAGTAAAGTATAAAATATATTTCCAAATTTATGGGATAGATACATATGAAAAAATTAATCAAAGCCTTAACTGCTAGCTTTATTTTTATTGCAAATACTCATGCTTCTTTATTGAATGACTTGCCAGAAATAAATTATGAATCATTTACCTTAGATAATGGTCTCACCGTTGTTGTTCACGAAGACCGAAAAGTGCCAATGGTTGCGGTTAATGTTTGGTATCACGTAGGGTCAAAAAACGAAAAGGTCGGAAAAACTGGATTTGCTCATCTCTTTGAACATCTTATGTTCAACGGAACTGAAAATTACAATAGTGAATACTTTGAGCCATTCGAAAAAATAGGCTCAACCGATCAAAATGGAACTACTAATTCTGATAGAACTAACTATTTTCAGAATGTTCCAACCAATGCCATAGACTTAGCATTGTGGATGGAATCTGATCGAATGGGTCATTTGCTTGGTGTTGTTGATCAAGAAAAGCTCGATGAACAAAGAGGAGTAGTTCAAAATGAAAAGCGCCAAGGTGAAAATCAACCATATGGGAAAGCATTCACTAGAATTTCAGAAGCTGCTTTTCCTAAAGGTCATCCCTACTCATGGACAACAATAGGATCAATGGAGGATTTAGATGCTGCATCCCTCGAAGATGTCCAAGAATGGTTTAAAACCTACTATGGTCCAAATAATGCGGTGCTTGCTCTCGCAGGAGATATAGATTTAAAAACTGCAAGAGAGAAAGTGAAAAAATACTTTGGAGATATACCTGCTGGACCACCCTTGGTAAAACCTGATGTCTGGATAGCAAAAAGAAGTGAAGAAAAACGTGACATCATGTATGACAATGTACCTCAAGCAAGAATATATAAAGCTTGGAATGTCCCACCTAGAGATACTGAAGCTGCAGCTCATTTTGACTTGGCATCAAGCGTGTTAGTCGGTGGAAAAAATTCACCTCTATTCAAAGAACTTGTATATGAAAAGCAAATCGCAACAAGTGTCTCCGCTTTTTATTACGATAGAGAAATTGCTGGAATGTTTATTATTGTTGTTGATGTAGTTGCAGACCAAGATCCAAAAATGGTGGAGAAAGAAATGGATGCTGTTATACAAACATTTACTCTTAAAGGTCCCAATAAAAAATTACTTGAAGCCGAAAAAACTAAAACGTTAGCAAGTTTCATCAGAGGTGCACAACGGATTGGAGGTTTTGGTGGAAAATCTGATCTTCTAGCTACTTGTCAAACCTATACAGGGAATCCAGGTTGCTACATTAATAATGCAAGATATATCGATGAGAGCACTCCTGCTAAAATTAAATCAACATTTACAAAGTGGATCGATGATACTCCCTATGTTCTTACTATATTACCTAGCGAAAAATTAACCACTAATGAATCAACTATAGATAGATCCGAGGGTATTCCCTATCCTACTGAAAAAATTTCATTTAAATTTCCATCTTTGCAAACTGCAGAACTATCTAATGGTGCAAAGGTTGTCTTGGCTGAGCGCAAAAATATTCCATTAGTAGAAATTAACATTCAATTTGATTTTGGATATGCGCAAGAGGATGCTGATCAAATTGGATACACCAACTTTATGATGGACATGCTTAATGAGGGCACAAAGAAATACTCCTCATTAGAGTTTGATGAAGTTTTAGATTCATTGGGTGCAAACATGGGATTTGGTTCGGATTTAGATACATCTTATGTATCCATCTCTTCTCTTAAATTAAATCTTGATGAGACTTTAGACCTTGCAAGAGAAGCAATAATGTTTCCTACATTTCCTGAAACTGAGATTGCAAGAATTAAAAATCAAACACTTGCTGCGCTTAAAAGAGCTGAGTTTCAGCCAAGCTCCATTGCCTTTAGAAACATAGGTAATCTTTTATATGGCGAGGATCATCCCTACGGAAAGCTAAGAATTGGATCTGGGCCGACCCAAACAATTGAGAGTATTGATAACAAAAAATTATCTGAAATTCATAAACTTGCTTTAAATCCAAATCATCTGACTTTTACTGTTGCAGGTGATATCTCCTTAAATGAAATTGTGAAATTGCTTGAATCTAAATTTGGAAAATGGAAGGCTGAATCAGATACTGAATTGAAAAATTTACCTACTGTAGCATTACCAGAAAAAAGAAAAGTATATTTGATTAATAAACCTAATGCCGAGCAATCCTATATTGTTGCAGGTCAGCTGTTGCCTCCGTCGGCTACACCAGAAGAATTTAAAATTGATTATATGAACTATGCAATTGGTGGAAGCTTTACTTCAAGGCTTAATATGAATCTTAGAGAAGATAAAAGTTGGTCATATGGAGTTAGAACTCGATTGGGGGACGCAAAAGGTCAAAGATCAATGCTTATTACAGCCCCTGTTCAAACTGACAAAACTTCTGAATCAATTACTGAAATAGTTAATGAGTATGACGCATATTTGTCATCATCTCCGACCACTGAGGACGAATTAGCAAAAGGCAAAGCATCAAAAATACTCCGATTACCTGGTTTATTTGAAACACTCGGCTCTTTAAGGGCAGGAGTTTCGAATATAGTAACTTATGATCGAGACTTGGATTATCTTAATCAGCTGCCTGCGCTTTACGATGAACCAACTTTAGAGGATGTGAAAGCTGTGGCACAGAAGTATATTAAACCCAATCAATGGACGTGGTTAATTGTTGGTGATCTAGATAAAATTGAGGAGCCTATTAGAAAGTTAAATTTAGGTGAAATGGAGATATTAGATTAATGAGTGAACCAATATCCATTAGCAAGGATCTTGCTAAGAAAACATTTAGCTCGAATGCATATCCCCCTATCTATGATATTGGATCTAGCATTAACTTTACTGATTTAGACGTTTTTACAAACGGACAACCATTTAGCCAATTTAAGGAATTACGAGAGCAGGCACCGATTTTCCTTCATCCGCCTTTTTTAAACGATCCAGAGCCCGTGTTTTGGTCGCTGACTAGGTATGAAGATATATTGAAGGTTTCCTCTGATCCCAAAACATTTTCATCTCAAGCTGGGACAGGAACTCTTATAACTTTAGGAAACGAAGATCGCAGGCATCCTAAGCTGTGGCGATCTGCAATTGATCACATGCTCAATCTTGATGGCGACTTACACATTAATCTTAGGCGAGAACACATGCCCTTTTTTAAGCCTGATTATGTTGCTAATCTTCGCATCAAAGTAAAAGCAAAAGTTAGCTCCTTGTTAGATGCTATCAATACTCAAGAAGATTGCAATTTTGTGACTGCTTTTTCTCAACAGCTACCGATATTTACATTGTCTGAAATTTTAGGTATTCCTAAGTCTGATAGGCAGAAGCTAGTGACCTGGATGGAATTCTTAGAATTAGCACAATACATTCAAGTTGAGCAATTAAAAAAAGAAATAGATGGTGAAGTTTCAAATGAACCAGTCAATACTGACATGATTGATATGTTCAATGGGATGGTAGATGAGATGTTTGAATATGGTAGAGATATTTTAAACTCTAAACGAAAAAATCCATCAGATGATTTGCTTTCTGCTATTGCTAATGCTGAGTTGGAAGGCCAAAAGCTAAGCCCAGAATTCTTAGATGGTTCATGGTTATTAATTATTTTTGCAGGAAACGATACTACTAGAAACACTCTCAGTGGTGCAATAAAGCTTTTAACTGAAAATCCTGACCAAAAGCAAAAACTAATAGAAAATCCTGAATTAATGCCTAATTTTCTTCAAGAATGCATTCGCATGGTTTCTCCGGTAATTCATATGCGCAGAACAACAACCTGTGAAACGGAACTTGGAGGACAATTAATGGGTCCTGGTGAGAAGATTGTAATGTGGTATGGGGCTGCAAATCGAGATCCATCAGTTTTTACCAATCCTGATAAATTTGACATCGAACGTGAAAATGCTGATGAGCATCTTGCATTTGGCATTGGCAGACATACTTGCGTTGGCAAGCCAGTTGCTTTGATGCAATTAGAAGAGTCATACAAACAAATATTATCGCGTTTTCCTAACATTCGTATGAGTGGAAATTGGAAAGTAGCGCCAAATAACTTTGTTCATGCAATTCAAGAAATGCCAGTAAAATTTTAATTTAGGTAAATCATGACTAAAAGTATTTGGTTCCAACCTATATCAATTGAAAACTTTAAAGATTCATCCGTAAAAATGGACAAACACCTAGACATTGAAGTAATTGAAGTTGGCAATGATTTTATTATTGCAAAGATGCCAGTCACAGAAAAAACTAAGCAACCTTATGGAATTCTTCATGGTGGGGCCTCTTGTGTGCTAGCTGAAAGTGTTGGCAGTATTGCTGCGGCATTAACGATGGATGGTACAAAAAAGTATCCTGTTGGCATTGAAATTAACGCAAATCATATCTCCTCTCCTACCGATGGATATGTTTATGCCAAAGCAGTTCCAGTCCATGTTGGTGGATCAACATCGGTTTGGAACATTGATATTACCGATGATAACGATAAGCGTGTTTGCTTCTCAAGATTTACAGCCTTACATAAGACCTATCCTACTAAATAACAAACTTGTGGCCTTAAGGGATGCTTAAGGCCAATTTTTAGACTTATTTATTCCTCAAAATCTGAAGCAACAGTTATATGCACTCCGCCAAACTGTGCTGGTGAATAGTGCTGAGTTTTAACAACCCATTTACCATTCTCCTTTATCCAATTCTGTGTAACCTTTGTTCTATAGTCACTTGATTTGGAACCATTGATAGCTATGCCTTCATAATAAAATCTAACATAGACAACGTCATCTGAAAGTTCAGCAAACTCTGGGTAGTAGATGTTTAGAGCGCCCGCCTGACCACTGGCTTTCCATTGAGCAGCAGTTGTTTTTGATAATGCTTTATGAAAGCTTCCATCTGAATTTGAATTATATGTTCCAGTGGCACTTTCCATGGCTGCTACAGTATCCCAATTCTGATTCGCCCTTGCATCAAAATACTTTTCAAAAGCAATCGCAACTTCAGCCTCAGCCTTTGAGGGAGCGGCATCAATAGCCTGTATAAAACCAAACATAAGTGCATTAACCATAAATAAATTTTTCATCATTTCTCCTTGTTTAATTCAATATTAGCATTATGCATCTAAAAAATACCTACTTTTTTATAGACAAAAAATGTAAAATATACGGATATCAAGAGCAGGATTAAATTCCTCTCCAACCTGCCCTCTCTGGCAAGGTGGAAAAATGATATGGCTTTCAGCAACTAAAGGAGGAAAAATGAAAGACTGCAAATACACTAAGATAAATAACTTGGTATCCCTGCGTGAATATAGCACTGGAGATTATGGCATTACATTCTTAGGTGGAGGTTCTCACGGTTGGTATTTCGAGTTCTCAAAAGAGAACAAACTTAAATTTAAACAACAAAGGAGTGCTTATGGTGTGGGAAAAGTTTCTAAAAATGAGTTAAAAAATTGGCATGATTTTAAATGGCACATCAAAAGAGTCTTAGAAAAAGATAAGCTACCCCCAAACATTTTAAAGCTTTACAAATGGAGATATAGCCAATCCATTGAATACACATATTCTGAAGAAAGAATAGGCGGTATTGTCTATTTTAAGAGGGTTAAAAAATAATTTAGTTTTTCTAATCTTATAGCCAATTATCAGTTGAATATTCAATATTGTATTCGTCACATAAATTCCTTAATTCAGCAACTGTAAACCTTTCCTCAAAGGTAAAGCCCTTCCAAAAGCAACAAAGGATGAACTTTGCTACATGTTTTTGATGAATCATCATGAAATATTCATATTCATCGGTTCCCCAAAACTCTTTCACGCCGTCTCCAAGATCATGCTCAGTAAAATGAAGGTTACCTTTTTCATCCCAGTCAACGTGAACATTGTGGTTAATTTTTCCTTGTGGAAGTTCATACTCGCATTTAAATACTTGCATATTTCTCTCCAAAAAATTTACACCCAGAATTAGGTGTAATAGATGTATGCAGGGGAAATGAAACAGGAAGGTTATTTCTATAGCTACACTTATTTATGTGGTGATTTTTTACTGAAATTCAAGGTTTAAAAAATGACTATTCCCGAGCTAATAAGCAAAAAAAGAAACAACATCACATAAATTAGCTCATGGGTATAAGCAAACAACATCAAGGGTATTAATGACGGTAAAATGCCTCCTAAAGCGTAATCATTTAGCTTACTGGCAGTTTCAGATGTGAACTCAATAAATTCATTTGAGTGTTTGGTAATAGACTCAATGGCTGCATCTGCTGCAAAGATAGCCGAGGGAACTATCACAGCAGTTGATGCAACAATCCCAGTGCTTTGAATAAAATATCTTCTTTTCATAATTTAATGATACCCCATTGGATTATATTTCTTATTTTTTAAATCTAATAACTGCGCAAAAGCTCGAAACCACTCCTCTAATAATTCTTTTTCTTCATTAAGATGGTTGAGAGTATGTTTAACGCGTTTTTTTAAATGCTTCCATTGCTTTTCAATTCGATAAACATCAAGATTTACCAGCCCATTTTCATCTAGTAGATTAAGATCAGGTTCTTGATTCATTTCTACTAAATTACGATGCATGCGATAAAGCCTTCTTTGAATTCTTTTATATGTCTTTAGTTGTAATTTATATTCTTCGATTAAATCTTGTGGCATATAAGATGCAAATAGATCCAGTTGACCTTGTTGATTTTTTTTAAATTCCAGTTTGTATATTTGCATAACTATTTATGGCCTTGCTTGGGATGATTGATATAACCAAGAGCATGATCCCAATGCATATATGCCTTTGAAGGAATTGATGCATTAGAATTTATCAGAGATAAAACATCTTGATAAAAGGATTCTGCTTCATCTCTAGAAACAAATAACAAAAGAGATTTGATAATTCTAGTAATGCGTAATTGATTATGATTATGATATCGCTGCCAATGATCATTGCGTGAAAGGAAACCTAAAAAAAAATTCTTAGACAATATAAAATTATTCGTAATTATTGGATCAATACGTATCCGTTCAATCAATGTAGAATCTTCTACATAAAATTTGTTTAAGCTCATGGTACTTGGTTCATTTAATGGAAATATCCGTTGAATAAAGTCATGAGTTCTCTCAATTTCAGTATCTGAGAAATCCCATATTTGATGGATTAATCTCCCTTTGTCGTCAGGCTCTAAACCCTTTAAAAAATTATAAATGTTCATCAGGATGCAAGCTTTTTTGGAAGATTTTTAAGGTAATTATATGAATTGGATTCAAATATTTTTGAAAATTCTTTTGAAGGAAAAAATAATTCATGATTATCAATTTTTTGGTTAGATAAAATTAAATTTGAACGAAACATATTTAAAGCCGATTCATTTCGCATGGCAACAAAGTCAGGAATTGTTTGATAAATTAAGTCCGTAGTTTTTGCAAGATCATGAAGCTTATCTCCAGAGGTATTTTCATCAACTGAAAACGAAATAACTAGAAATAGCTGCTTAATCAAAACATTTTCTTGATAACAAGTGCAAACATAAGTTTTTTTTAATTCTTGATAATCCTTAAAAGAAAGATAGTCTTCATTTCTAGATTCTAAGTTGATTGTTAAAGCATCATAGTCATTTTTTAAATATGCTCCCTGATCAATTGATTGATACGCTCTTTCAAGAAAATCTAGAGCTAACTCAGTAAATTCCATGCTAAGTTGGGTATTTGCATGATAAATACTCTCTCCAGGAATAAAGCAATCTACGAATGCTTTATGGGATTGTTTTGCTGACTCATACATCAAAAATTCATAGTGATCTACCGGTAAAAAAGCCATGTAAGAATTGTAAAAATTAATTGAGGTCGCCATTAAATCTAATGAGTCCTTTTCAATGAAACTAGATTCTTCTTCGGCTTTAAAGCCTTTATTAAACTCCTCTAAGGTCAAATCATAGAACCAATTTACGTAATCAAAAAGTAATTGGAACTGTTCTCGAAAATAAATGTTGCATGATAGATAATGATCTTTGCTTTTTGATATCAGTTTTTGAATTTCGTGAAATCGTTTTTCTACTTGGGAAAATTTTGATGCCTTGACAGAAATATCTGTGTACATTATGAAGTACTCAAGATCAGATAAAAGAAATGACGAGTACTCTAGATACATTTTTGAAACTAAGAAATTGTTTAGAGCTGTTTGATCTTTTGTATTCAATATATTTCTCTTGACCGGCAAAATAGTATATATTTATACAGTATTAATTTAAACCCCTAAAATATAAAAAAACAGTTAAATATTAATAAATGGTAATCAAAGATAAGCTAAAAAACCTTAAAGTCACAGAGTTTGCTAAGCTCATCTCACCCTCTTCTTGTGAACTGAATATGCGTGTTAAGATTTATTTCTAAAACAATATTAAAGTTGTAATTAAATTGGAATTAGTCATAGCAAAATTATTGAAGAAAAGTGAGGGGCCGGGTAATCGGTTTTTCCCTAACTCTGTTTGGAATAATCCTGGTAAGCAATTTGGGGCTGCATTTACCAGCAAAGGAACTACTGATGAATTGGATAATTTTTTTGAACTGGACTTCAACGCAGAACCAAACCACATAAAAGAGTATAGATCTCAAACTTATCTAAATTTTGAATTTGATACATCATATATAGGAAAATTAAATTGGACTAAAACAAAGACACCTGATCCGCACATTCATTTCAAAGGCTATTGGGATAACATAAAATTACAAGAGAGCTTTTACCCAGAAAAAACTATTTTAATTGTAAGAAAAATTAACTCTGAGCATTTTGATACGTATTTTATAAGCGAAAATGATCCATTTTTTAATATTATTTTAGAAAAAATAAAAATAAAAAACTCTCATAGACCTAAGTCTCAAAGAGACTCTGGTTTTGTTTTTCTTAATATCGATTTCTCAAAGTTTGAAATATCTCAAACAGATGAGCATCAAAATAATTCATCTGAATCATCTCCCGAAGATAAGCAGCTCGGTAGATCAAACGATCCTAAAAGGAGAAAAGCTATAGAGCTGTATGCCGAGAAGTTTATTAAACAATATTTAAAAGATAAGGGTTTTAAATTTGTAAGAAAATATGGTGCGCCATATGATTTAAAGTTTTTAAAGGATGATCAAGATATAAGAGTTGAAGTTAAAGGTTCTACTTTACCCAATCTATCTATTGTTAATGTTACTGAAAATGAAATATTGCATTCAACTAATTCTTTAAATGAACCGCAGCATGCAAAGCATAATAAAAACACTGAAGTATATATAGCTTTAGTGGAAAATATTAAAATCGATAAAAAGTATGTTGCGAGTGGAGGAGATCTAGTTCATTTTGATTTCTTCAAAACAAAAAATACCTCATCGTGGAGAGACTATTCAGAAAAATACTTTTCTGATTCTGAAATTAAATTAGCTAATAATTGTAAATTTAAATTATTTTTAAATAGAAATATCGTAGTTTGATGAAATCAATCGACTTGTTTGCAGGCTGTGGCGGATTATCTTTGGGCATGAAGCAAGCTGGAATAGAAATTGCTTTTGCATCAGACTTTAAAGATTACGCTGCTGAAACCTACCAAAATTTTTTTAAGGAGGATTTTATTGTCGAAGACATTCTTTCCCTTGAAGAAAAAAATTGGCCTCAATTTAAATCCTTTAGAAATAAAATAAATATTATTGCCGGCGGACCACCCTGCCAAGGTTTTAGCACTGCTAATCGCCAAAGAGTGAAGGATGATCCGCGGAATAAACTGTATAAATCTTTTATTGGTTGCATAGATTTCATACAGCCAAACCTAGTACTTATGGAGAATGTAAGAGGTATAAATAAAATTGGAAGCAATATTCTTAACGAATTCTATGAAATTGGATATAAAGGTGAGTTCTTCCAATTAAATGCAAAAGATTTCGGCATTCCCCAAAACAGAGAAAGAGTTTTTTTCTTATTTTTTAATCAAAAAAAATTTGATCAAATTGATAAAAGACTTATTCAATTTAATAATTTTCTAGACGAAAAAAAAGCTTATTCTGCCCCTAGATACTTAAAAGATGCATTATATGGCTTACCATGCCTTGAGGCTAAAACAAGAAAAAATGCAACAGCCTATGAAAGCAAAGAAAATGGGTTTAATGAAATAGACCTAAAGGATTCAAATGAATATCTAGAATTAATAAATGGCTTCAAAAAAGGAAAAGTATTCAATCATATGGCTCGATACAATAATGATAGAGATATAGAGATTTTTAGACTGTTGCCTCAGGGAGAAAACTCATTACATCACTCTATAAGGCATTTGATGCCTTATAAAACTAGAGATCATATTTTTAAAGATAAATATTTTAAACTAGATGAAAATAAAGCTTGTAAGACAATAACTGCACACATGTCATTTGATTGCAACATGTATATTCATCCAACACAGGCTAGAGGCTTAACACCTAGGGAAGCTGCAAGAGTTCAGTCATTTCCGGATAATTTTGAATTTATGGGTTCTTATACAAAATGGTATGAACAAATTGGAAATGCTGTCCCTCCTCTATTAGCAAAAAATATTGGTGAATCTATATTGAAGGTTATATGAAAGGTTTCGATTTATTTTCCGGTATTGGTGGCTTTCATGAGGGTGCAAAGAATCTTTTAAAAGATAATTTTCAAGCAATCGCATTTTGTGATTTCGATGAAAAATCAAGAATAGCTTATCGCTCAGCATATAAAGATCCGGAAATTATAGAGTTTGATGATGTTAACAATATTACTGGTGAGTTGAGTTCTACAATTTTGTCATCAAAAAAGAAATCCGATATCAATAATATACTTCCTAATTTTGATATTTTGTTTGGAGGATTTCCCTGTCAACCATTTAGCTCAATGGGAAAAGGTAAAGGTTTTGGGGATGATCGTGGAGTACTTTTTTTTAACATAGAAATGATTTTGAAGGCAAAAAAACCTAAATATTTTATTCTTGAAAACGTAAGAGGCTTGATGAACATCCAAAACGGTGAAGTGATGAGCTACATAATGAAATCACTTGAACGAATGGGTTACCAGTCAACTTACTGGTTATTAAATGCAGCAGATTATGGGGTGCCTCAAACACGAAGAAGAGTATTTATAGTGGGTGAATTAGATGGCAATAATATAAACATTAATCCAAATACACCTCCACCTAAAATTCCCATACATAGAAGAAGGATTAAAAGCGTTAAAGAATTGTTATCAATGGATGTTGATAGTAAATATTATTTAAGTGAAAAAATAAAAAAAACTATCCTTTCAGATGGTACAGGCGGATATAAATACAAATCTCAAATCAATATGGATCCTGCTCGACCACTGACATATACCATGCATAAAATGCACAGAGCATCTCAAGATAATTATTACAGCGATGAATATATAAAGGATGGATCAAAAAATAGAATCAGAAGAATTACTCCCTATGAAGCATTACTGATACAAGGATTCAAAAAGAATACTTCGAAGCGAATTGTAAATACTGGTTTATCTGACACTCAGTTATACAAACTGGCAGGTAATGCCGTATCCCCCGCTGTCGTTAAAGAAGTTATGCGGCATTTATTGAATTTTTAACCACCTATTTTGCAATAATAGATTGCAAAATATTTAAATGCTCATTGGAGCTACACACTTCGATTAAAGCCTTTCCCAAAGGCTCTTCTATTAATTTTTTCTTCTGTTGCATGACATTTTTACACCATAATTGAAGTTCGGATGGCGAAGAATTGTAATAATTAAAAAATGTAAAAAGGTGTAAAAGGATCGAGAAGCTTATAATAAATATTTTCATTTTTGAAAAAATTAAATCTTTGCTTGATTATTTGATTCTCTAAGCATGTGACCTGACTTACAGATTTGCTGAGCTTGATAAGTAGAATCTTTTAAACCTTCTAGTACATAAGTTTGATTCTTCATTCCTGCAGTTGGTTGAAACTTAACATCGACTATTGAGGCACTAAAAAAAGATGGGAAGTCTTTGAGTGCAAACCAACCAATCTTCTTGCCATCCGATACATCCATAACAAACTCAAGGTTAAGCTTAGCTCTCTTTGGCTTCTTTTTATCGACCATCATCTTGGCATAGACGTTGGCACCTTGATTCATTTCTGCAGGAATCTCTGCCATCAGGTATGGGTAGTTGGGTATGCAGTGAGGTCGTTCAATGTGAAAGCCCAATTGAGTGCCATCGTTTATGTCTTCTGCTTTTTTGGCTACAGTGAGTTCGTTCTCACTCAAATCATCAATGTGAAAGTTGTCCAAGGTTCTGATGCTGACTTCACCATATGACAAGCTACTCAACAACATCAAAAATACAACTGACTTACCTTTAAACGAACTGCTTTGACCGGAAAAGGGTCCTAAACGCATGAGATGGATTTTTTGGAGTTTAATTTCATCCACTGGTTTAGGTTTTCTAAGCTTCCTTACCAACAAATAAATTGTTAGCGCAAATAGCCATATTATTGATGCTGCGAGTATCTCTATCATTAATCCCTCCTTAGGATAGTTATTAAGTGGTCTTAATACTTAAACGGAGGAAGTAGAAAGTTGTTACAGAATTAGTTTAAAAAACTCTCAACCATCTTCTGAGCAGCGATGGGGTCTGTCATTTGCACTATAGCTTTGTCAGGTTTTACCAAGTCCATGTCAGCTCTGATTGAAGATATATCAGCTTCAATGAAAGCATCGGCATTAGCTGCAAACATTCCATACATGACCTGATAGATTGTGGCATCCATTTCTTCTGTCATACCAGAAGCCAAGGACCAAACAGTATCCACCTCATAGCTTTTAATGGTTTGAGGCATTGGCAATTTAGGTGAGATGTTTAACTGCACAGCAGACATGGCAGGTGCTTCAGTAACTGGACTCATGAAAGGACCGAAGGTTATTAGTGCAGCAATGGCTGCCATCATGAATCCTGATGCAGGAACCCATCGAGTCCAGAAGATATCTTTAGGCTCCAGTGTTTCATCAATGAACTTATGTAGCTTCTTATTAGTCTTGTACATCTCTTTGGATTGAAAGAAACCCTCAAGACGTTTGTTAGCAAAGAGCAAAGACTCATAAAACTCTTTGGCTGCATCGGATGAGTCAACAATGCTTCTGACTTCAGCTGAATTGGAATAATTCATACCATCATCTATGTATCCTGCCAATTGAAATTTGAGTCTCTTGTTCATCTCTTCTCCCTACCCAAACAATCTGCAAGCAAAGCTCTAGCTCTCTTAGCTCTTATTCTTAAATTTCCCATAGAGATATTACCAATGAACTTTTGAATAACATCATAGTCATGCCCTGCTCCTTTCATAGCTAAGATGGTTCTATCGGTTTCATCCAGCTTGCTCATGCAACACATAAGTTCTTTATGCTCATAAGATTCAAATTTATTCTCATTAATCACCGGTTCAAGATTCAACTCATCAAAAGAATCAATCTTGGAATCTTTTCTACATTTATCTATGAAGGCATTTCTTAAGATTTTTTTAGCATAAGCAAGGGGATATTCAGCAGCAAGAAACTTTTCTTTATTCTCTATAAGTTTAAGTATAGTTAACTGACATAAGTCCTCTGCATCATGATGATTGCCTGTAAGACTTGACGCATAAGGTAGTAACTTTGGACTAACAATATGTAATGCCTCCTTGAGCGATGGTGGATTAAGTTTTGGCGATGAAGCAACTTCCTCAACACGGCTTAGTGTAGATGAAAATATATTGAGTGAATTGGTCGCTTCCATGTATTTAATTAATACTACCTAATTCAAATTATAAAGAAATAGTAAAAATATAAATAAAAAGCATTTATTTTGTAACAGATTGATTCAAGAATCGTTATTTAAAATAGATCTGGCTGCTTAAAGCTTATTAGCTTTTCTGATGGAAAAGCTTCTTTAAATTTTTTTGGAGATTTGATGTGTTCAAGTTGGATTCCTCTTAGCGAGGCTGATATATACAATGCTGCTGAATAAGCTTGGCAGTTATAAGATTTCTTTGGATTAAATTCAATATCTGTAAAGGCATTAAATTCAAGCAGCTCTTCAGCTAACTTAGGGTTTTGATTTAAGCCCGTTAAATATAGCCAATCATAAAAAAAATCATTTAAACCCCAATCAACTCCCTGGAAATTAAAACCAATTAATTCGCCACTTGTCTTAATCCGTTCATCTTTTTTTGCAGAAAGAGCAGAAACTTCATATAAATCAATAAATGGACCACCATATTTAAATACTTTGCTACCTTGGTAAAAACTCTCAACGGAAGCTACAGGAAAATTTTTTGGCTTTAATCGTAGGTTAAATGCACTTGCTTTAACACCAATGGGATTCTTTGATTTAGTTGAAATTTCCAGAATTTTTTTAATAAGATCATTCTTCATCGCTTCCTCGTGAAGAGATTGAATAGATCTCTGCTTTTGCTCTTTACTAAAGCCAGGAAACCAAGTGAAATTTACATCGATAGAATGCACAAAAGTATCTTTATGGATGCTTGGAATAAATATTGGTCTAACTGACATTTATTTTAGTAATTTTAATAATTTTTGATTTTGGGATTTGATATTTAACAATTATTTCAGCTTGAGCACATGTTGTCTCATTTATATTCTGATTTGTTCTTTTTAATGTTCTACCACCTTGAATGATAACTTCATCAGAAAACATTGATTGAAATGCGCCAACATTTTCTAATTCATCATGGCAATTTTTAAATTTGTTATTTGCAGCATTGGTATCAAAGAAATAGCAATTTGCTTTACAGAGTAAATATGGATCAAGCTCAATTTCTATCCATTCTCTTTCCTGTCTCGTATGATATGCATTTAATAAATAATCATTTCTATTAGTTACTGAAATTGATATTCCGTGCGTAATTCCATCCAAGCGTTTATCGTCACAGTTATAGTAATGCATATTCTTTTTTTTCAATGTATCGACTGAGATCAAACCATTCTTCATTATTGATTTAATATTTCTTTCATCTGTAAAGTGGATTAATTTTTTTATATTTCTAGATTTTAAAAATTTCTCTCTTTCGATTCCTCTTATTATTAACTTTATGGATACAGATGTTCTCCCATACTGATCTGCTAATTTATCTAAAATTTTTGGATCATCCTTATGTTTAAACGCTTTTTCATAGACCTCAATCATTGCTTCTTTAGACCAAGGTTTTCCGTGATTAATAGGTAAGGTATCCAATTTATATGTTGTGATCCTTCATTTGATCGAATAACAGAGCATACTCACATTGTTTATCTCCCTTAGGGCCAAATCCAGTTTCTGCATGATTTGGACATTCAGGGCTATCTAGGCAGGCTTTTACATCAAGAATTACTTGCTCTACCCAATCTGAATTGCCTTCATATTCTATGAGCTGCACATCGAACATCATTTTTGCAGTATCACTATCTTGATCCAACATGCCATCTTGAAAGTGCTGATCACCATTAACATACACAAAATATCCAATATTGCTAACATTAAAACCTTGTTGCCTAAGTATCCATTGATATATGTCCATCTGATTTTTATATGCTTCTTTGTAAGCACCAATCAATGAGATTGGATTGAGGGCTGTGCCCTCTTCATTCCTTCTGCCAGCAGTGCTTTTATAATCAACTATGTGAATTTCATCGGTATCTGTGTCATGCCATACATCATCCAAACCGCCGCCAATAATAAAATCAGCAGGCTCATAGTTTGCTCTTAGCCCTAATTGCAATGATTTTGTCCATTGCTCAAAATCATCATGTTTAAACGGCACCAAATGACCTAATCCATGGCGTTCCATGAAAGGATGGGGTTGTTGTAGGTCACGATATAAATCAAAATCTTTTTTTAGCAGCGTATCTGTTGCAGTATTAAGTAAAAAGCCTGGCATACCTGGAAATTTAATGCCTTTAACTCGATTCATCCAAAAACAAGCTGGGCAATTAAGAAAGGATTGAATTTGCGACCTACTTAACTCATAGGGCTCAGGATGATCGGGTTTGTAGGTGCCTCTATGTCTCGGCATTTTAGTTTAACGGAGCTCTTTTATTTATAAGCTCCTTGATAGGTTCCCAATATATCTCAAGCTGTTCATCCATATATTTTTTTGCTAGTTCTTTTTTTTCTTCAAGATTGGGTTGATCTAAAAGCTTGCCTGTAATTTGAGAAGACAAATAATAATGTTGAAATATCTCATCATTTTTAAAATCATCCTTTGTATTAATTTTAAAATACACTAACTGCTTAGATAAAGGTTGCATCAAAATATTATGCCAATTTTGAAAATCAGCATATTTCTTTTTCATTTCAGATTTAATTTTTATCCTTAATTCCATTAAGTTGTCTAATACTTCTGCATTTGTAAGGTAGGCAATCTCATGCTCAGAATCTTTGGAGGAAGATTCAATTTCACCATTATTTATCTCTATTTCTTCACTAAATTCAGATTGAAATAACTCTTCATTGAAATTATCAATATCACCCATGCCGGGCTCAGATCGAAATCTCATTTCCTCAACTAATTGAGAATTACTTATCTTAGAAAATTGAGGGTGATTGCTTATATTAGAGATTTGAACGCTAAGAACATCTATTCTATCCTCAATTTTATTAAAATTAGAATTCAACTGATCAACTTTTTCAATTATTTCTAGCGTATCGTAGGATATTCCAGATAATTGAAGATCAACATCATCGGGGATAGAACTCTCTTGAATTTGTTGATTGTGGGAATTTTCCGCTTGTAAATAAGCTTTAATTTCGTCATCAATATTTTGATTTGGTCCGACTCCTAAAATTTCTAAAATAGATTCAAGAAATTTAGAATTAATAAATTCTGCATAATCATCAAAACCATTTATTTTTTCTTGAAGATGATCTGGATAAATTTTTAAAATGAGTGCTATATTAGACTGAAGTACGAGAGCTTCTGACGCATTCTTAAAGCCATCATTGTGAGCCCAATAATTTCTCCATCTAACAATTTCTTCAGCAATGGCTCCATACGTAGAGTATTGAGAAATTGAATAAGGTTTTTTTTCAAAAGCTTGAATAAGTGATTTTTTAATTTGCGGATTATTTTTTAACTTAGGAGAAGATAATAATTCTGAAATATTCCCAAGTGAGAATCGAAAATTAAAGTTATTCTTTAATCTACCGATGGAATCCATACCAAAATGATTATAGTTAAATCTTAAAAGCGTTGAATTAAGATCCAATTGCTCTGGGAAGCCCTTCAACTCATCTATAGCGGCTTCATTACTTACGTCTACTCCATTTTTAATTTGTTGATATATATCAAGGAATAAAGTGGCAAATATATCTTTTATAGCTGGGCCCTTATCAGTAAAAACCATGCTAGCAATTGTTTTATATTCAGCCATCAAGTTAATGTAATATATATGTGTATTAAAATAAATCATGAAACTACGCAAATGGCAAAAAAATGCATTTCCAATCTGGTGGAAGAATAAATCTGGGATTCTAAAAGTAGTTACCGGTGGTGGAAAAACTTTCTTTGCTCTATATTGTATAAAAAAATATCTTGAGGCATATCCAAAAAAAAATATTCTTATTGTTGTTCCTTCTATACCCCTTCTAGATCAATGGAGCATAGAAATAAAAAATTATTTTGATCATTCAGTAACTCTTAATGGCGGAGGTTTTAAATTAGATAAATTAGAAAAAATAGCAATTACCACCTTTGGATCATTAAAAAATATTTTTAATAAAATTAATACCGCTAATACATTATTAATTGTTGATGAATGTCATAAACTTGGTACCCCTTCAAAAGGTGAGATGTTATTTTCAAAATGGGATGCAACTATGGGCTTATCAGCAACTCCAGAGAGAGAGTTTGATGACTTTTTTAGGGAAATCATCTCACCGATACTAGGAGAAATAATTTTTAACTATGACTATAAAAGAGCATATTCAGATAATGTAATTAGTAAAT
This sequence comes from uncultured SAR86 cluster bacterium, assembly GCA_902541245.1. Lineage (GTDB taxonomy): Bacteria > Pseudomonadota > Gammaproteobacteria > Magnimaribacterales > D2472 > D2472. The sequence goes on from CACBPT010000001.1 coordinate 194,797, forward strand.
TTCATCTATTAAATGCATACGCGCCATTAGATGACGAAGAGTCAGATGAGCGCGATGAAGTATCTTATAAAATTGCTAAGCGAATTGCTTATTTAGGGGGCATGGAAAAAGATGACAAAGTATTAAAAATACTATTTTTCCAGCGAGCCAGAATAGTGAATGAGGCGCGCAATAGAGTGCCGGCTGCAATAAAATTGATGTCCGGATATAACAATAAGAAATGGTTAGTGTTTTGTGAGACCAAAAACCAAGCCAGTCTAATGTGCAGCCTCTTAAATGAATCTGGTTATAGGGCAGAATTGTATAACACTGATATAAGCTATAAGAAAAGGCATACAAATATGCACTTATTTAGAAATGATATGTTGGATGTTCTTGTAACATGCAAAGCTTTAGATGAAGGGTTTGATCTGCCAAATATAGATGCGGTGTTGATCGTAAGCTCGTCCACCACTTCAAGGCAGAGAATTCAAAGAATGGGAAGAGCTCTCAGAAAAACAAGTAAAGATAAGGATGCTGTAATAATTACAATATATTCAACCTCATCAGAATACGATAGACTTTTAAAAGAATCCTTGGACTTTGAAACAAAACAAATTAAAACGAAATGGGTAGAACTTAAAATTTAGATAGATGAAAAGCTTTATTCTTCATGATTCTCATCGATTTCACCATCGAGATAAAATGTATCATGGAAATGAGTTGGGTTTTCAAAAACAATGTAAGGCTATACTTCCTGAGATTCTTACAACACAAGATTTAGATATAGAAGTCTTTTATACTGAAGCTCTTTTATTTTCTGACTTTGGAGATTGTAAACCTGATTTGCTTGCAATTTCAAAAGACTATTCTTATTTTGCATTTATCGAAGTTGAGACTTCAAATCATGATCTAGAGTCAGATGTCTTGGATCAAATGACTAAAATGACCACTGCAGACCATACACTTAGCAAACGTTCCTTATTCGAAAATCTTTGCAAAAATAATTCAAGCTTTAAAAAGAGTAAAGAAAAATTCTATAATATGCTTGAAAATCAAGATCCAAATTATTTGCTAATATCAGACAAATATCTTCCAACTTGGCAATCTGAATTAGCTAGACTAAATACTAAGTTTATAGCTATAAGTTTATATAAAGATAAATTTAATAACAGCAGCTATCATTTTACAATGGGGCCAGCATTACATTCAAAAAAAATAGTCAATAAAGCTAGTTGGGAATCATATAAATTTAATATCAAAGGTCCAAATAATAGACATCTATCTGAGCTAGGAACTTATGTAAAAATAATGTTTATGGATAAAGAGTATTGTTTTGAAGTTGAGAGAAAGAAAAAAAATGTGCTCTTATGGCAAACAGATTATGAAAATGTTAATTTAATAAGTAACGACTATAGTAATGACGAATTATTGAACGTCACGAAATTAGTTCTAAATCAAGGTCAATATATACTGATTTAATAATGGAGAAATGACTATGAAAATGCAGGTTGGAATTGAGTCACTTAAAAATTATAGAAGGCTTGACTATGAGCTGCATTACGCATTGGCAGAGCTTGTTGATAATTCGATACAAGCATATGAGGACCATAAAAGATCTATTGATAAAATACTTAAACAAAAAAATAAGAAATTTCATATCAAAATTGATTATGACAAACAATCAGATTGCTTGACAGTTGTTGACAATGCCTCAGGAATGAATATGGAGGATTTGGAATCAGCATTTGATGTCGGGAGCTCTAAAAAAAGGAAAGATGTATCCACATCTCTTGGAGAGTTTAATATAGGTTTAAAATCTTCTGCCATGTGGCTATGCGATATTTGGGAAATCAGAACAAAAAAATTTGATGAAGAAAAAGAGATTACGGTAACCGTAATTAATGAGGATATTTTTAATGGAAATCCAAATCTTGATACCTCCTCAAAGAGAGTAACAAGCAAAGGGGGGTATACGATACTGAGATTTGAGGGCATAGTCCAAAAATTAAATTCGGCTACTATAAAAAAGGCAAAAACATATTTATCCTCAATGTATAGAAAAAAATTAGATAGAGGTTACATAATTGAATGGGATTCACCCCTTGAATACGAACAACCAAAACTTCATATTAACCCTGATACAAATCGGGACTGGAAAGTCTCTTTTGGTCCTTCAATTTTAGATGATGGAAGGCTTGTTGAAGGCTGGATAGGCGTACTCGCTGTTGGCTTAAAACCTGGTGATATCGGATATGGAAACGCAGCTGGATATTCCAATGGTGGTATAGCAATAGCAAGAAGAGAAAGAATGATTAATCCCCATCCTGAGGCATGGCTTCCAAGAACTCTATTTGGCCAAGGTTCGGCACTTGTAGCGCAAAGGGTTACTGGTGAAATTACTTTTGATGATGCAAAAGTGTCTCATGATAAGTCAACCATTGACCCAAATGATTTAACTTTGCTGGCAACAATACTTGGAATATTTAATTCTGAAAATGAAATATCAAGGCAAGCCAGCGCGATAAGGCTTGAAAGAAAGATAACTAAAAAAGATGAAGAGAATGCAAAAAAGGATCTTAAAAAAAGAATTTCTGAATCAGATTTAGGTAAAAGACAAAACTCTCCTATACCTCCAATTGATGATATCGAGGCCATGATAAAAAAAGCCCTAAAAAGAGGTAAAAATTCTGAAATTTATACGATAGGCAAAATTCTTGTTAAGTTATGTTTAGAAAGGAATGGAGAGGCCGAGCCTTATGCAGCATACGAGAAAACTTCTGATAAAGAATTCAAAGTTGTAGTTAATTTAGACCATCCTTTTATTATTCAAAACGATCAAATCAAACTCACAGATTACTTCCTTCAAATAATAATTGAAATGGCTACAAGATTTAAGCTAGAAGGCGACAACAAGGTATTAATGAGTGAATACTTTGCTGTGAAGGATCTGCTTATGAGATATAAAGTTTCTCGCCTCAAAAAGTAAATTCCATATTCTCTTCGAGATCAATTTTAAATTTATATGGGTCTTGAAATCTTCCCTCTCCACCCCTCAGGTAGTCTTTATCAGTATCTATACAAATCCATTTCCTATTCAATGCATCAGCAACAGCCCCTGTTGTACAACTTCCTGCAAATGGATCAACAACCAAGTCTTTTTCATCTGTTAAAAATCTAATAAAGAACTCTGGAATAAATGGTCCAAATCTTGCTGGATGTTTTTTAATTTTCTTCTCATCACAATATTGAAAGTATGGGTCATTAGCTGAATTGCCATATGGAAAAAAATTTTGCGGTATTGCGCCTCCATTATCTTTTGCCCATGTCTTTGAAACGTTATGTCCGCTTGGTCTTTTTTTCATATTGTATTTTTGATTTTTAATCATGTTTATCATCTTTTCAGAATAAGGCTTTAGAATTTTTCGATTGTCTGCTTTCGGATTTGTAGATTTTGAGAACCAGAAAATATAATTTACTGAATCAGTAATGCGTTCTCGAGATCGCGTTACCCATGCAGCTGGTGATGGCATTTTTGAAGTGTTCCACCAAAAAAATTCTTGCGCTAAATAAAAATTTAAATCCTCACAAAATAAAATAGGAATTTTAAATTGATGTAGATTTCTAGCAGGCGCCCCAGGCATCCAAGAGCCACCAAAATCTATAACAAGACTGCCCTCATTTTTAAGTTTTTTATAAAAAATCTTGCCAAAATCCTTCAACCAATCCATATACTCATCACCTTTTTTATTTCCATATGCTTTTTCTCTTGTAAGAGCATAAGGTGGGCTGGTAATAATAAGATTAACAGAATTGTCTTTTAATTTTCTTAAATACTTTAGTGAGTCATCATGAACAATCTTTCCATTTTTTGTTTTAAATGTAATGCTCATAAACTAATTGATATCCAGCGCATATTCTCTAAGAATTTTTAAAGGGACTAACTCTAAGGTTTTTTCATGTGTCTTAGTTAAATAAATTTTAGGAGCACAATTAGCTTCATAGGCTTCAACCCATCTTGGTGCACATAAGCACCAGTCATCTCCCTCTTTAAGGCCTGGAAATCCATACTCTGGCATAGGAGTAGATAAATCATTCCCTTGTGCTTTCGAAAAAGCTAAAAACTCGTCGGTCATATGGGCACACACTGTATGCATTCCGTGATCTTGTTCCATCGTCTCGCAAGATCCTGTGCGAGTAAATCCAGTCATGGGATCCTCACAGCAAATTGGTAATGGCTCACCGAATACATTTAATTGACTCATTGAATAATTATAAGGCTTATTTGAAGAGTTGGAGAATTTCTCCAGGCTTTGGAGAGATGAAAAAATCGGGTGCTAAATTTTGCTCTTTAAGAGCTTCTTTTAATCTTGCTGGAGGCTCAAGAACAGGCTCATCTGTTAAGATAAAAGTTCCCCAATGCATACCAAACGAATGAGGGGTCTTTAGGTCTAATGCAATTTGTACAGCCTCTTCCGGATTCACATGAGAATCTTTCATGAACCATCTTGGATCATAAGCCCCGATGGGAATGAATGAATAATCTGGAGCCCCTAAGCGCTCATAGGTTGTCTTGAAATCACTAGAATATCCTGTATCGCCAGCATGATATAAAGCCAAGTCCTTTGTTTGCATAAACCAGCCACCCCATAGACTCTTATTACGATCAAAAAGACCACGCTTTGACCAATGTTGAACAGGTGTAAAGCTAAAAGTAGTCTCACTATGACTGAATTTATCCCACCAATTCATCTCATAAACATTTTTAATACCAGCTCTGGTAAGCTTTTTGCCATCGCCGATAGGCACTAAAAAAATAGTTTTAGAATTGAGTTTATTTAATTTTTTAAGAGACCAGATATCCAAATGATCATAATGATTGTGACTCACAACCACTAAATCTATTTTAGGTAAATCGCTTAGAGTCATAACTGCAGGAATCATTCTTTTTGGTCCAGCAAAACCAAGAGGTGAAGCTCGTTTTGAAAAGATTGGATCAGTAAGAATATTTAGATCACCATTATTAATAAGATAAGTTGCATGTCCTATCCAAATTGCATAATTAGTTAGATCAGGAGTTAATTCTTGCCACTGATTAGAGATTTCAATTTCTACTCTCTTTGGCCCTTTCTCTCCATCAAAAACCCATGTCATTAATTGGCCAAAGGTTTTGCCATTTAGTTGATCATTTGTATTTTTATACGTTTGCGCATCTACAAAACTTGCATAAAAAAATGACATAACAACAAATGTTAAAAAGTGTTTCATATATTTAAATTATTAGGGAATATAATGAATGGGTGAAGACCAAACGCGCTCTTGAATGGTTTTAGGTATGTCTGATCTAGGCTCAACGTTATTCCTAATAGCATCCCAAGTGCTCCATCTACATGTAGGATTTTCCATGGCTCTTACATAATAAAAAGCTCTTTGTTCAATTTTAAAGGTTGGATCATTCCAAAAAGTTTTCAATTCAGCAGCTCCAGCATCTTGAGAAAATTCACAAGTTGAAATATCAACCTTGGCATTATTATCTGGACATCGATGTGTATCTGAGTCAGGTACTCCTCCATCAGAACATGCAACATCAAACACCTGCTCTTGCGGATCACCATTCTCATCAACATAACCTTTTATAATTTGCACTCTTTGCAAAGGTGCTGTGAATGTATCTCTTACAGCCCAAACAAAAAAACTAGGTGTTTGCTGACCAACACCATCAAGATCTGCTCCCATGGTTTTAGCATTTGAGTATAAATACTCAATTAAATCACTATCATTAATTTTTTTGACATCCATGTCATAGCCTGCAAAAAACCTTATTGTCATTCTAGGTCCTGTTGTGGCAAATGATTCTTTTCGCCTAAACGCGTCATAGATACTATTTCTTGTATTTTCTTCTGCCCATACCCCTGCAAGTCCTGCTGCACCCCAAGTGATGGATGATGAATTCATATATTGATTACCATCAACCTCTTCAAAAAGCTGACCTGATGCAAGCATAGCAGGATCAGTCACCGGAATAGATCCTCGTAAGGCAGCACTAGAATCTAACAAACCGACTTTCGAAAAAAAGTTATCCTCCTCCTGAGAAGAAGCTGCTGTGTGAGAATCACTGGAACCAATTAATCCAAATTTATAGGGATTAAAGCCCTCGGTTTGCTCCATTTTAATACCTTCTAACAATGCATCTCGGACATAACTCCCCTTGGGCTCTGAAAAGCTTTGAGTTGCAACTTTAAAGGGCATGATTTCAAAGTCTGCCCACTCATCATTAGTGGACAGTACTGGGTGGGTATCTGATGTTCCTTTTACTTGTGTGATCTCAACTATTGGTTCATTTCGCATTCTGAGTTCAGCATATTCTTTAGTGAATGGGTTTCCAAATGAGTCTTTAAGGGCAAACATGAAACCGTCTGATCCATTAGAATTGTGCGGAATAGCTAAACTTTCAATACCGTCCTCTCTTAATCTATCCATCCATTGCCATAAACCCTCAGGATCATTTGAATTAGCTCTGCTGTAGGGCACTGAGGGAATGCGATTGCTGTTTCCTCTAAAAATAACATTTCTGTGAAGATTGCCCATGTCTGGAGTTGATGCTGTGTATTCGTAACCAATAAAAGTTGTAAAATTACCAGGGTCATTATGCCTTTGTGCGGCACCCACGGTATCAGCCCAAGCTCTTCTACTAATACTATCTACATATCTAATATCAAGCTTTTGTTCTCTCAGGGCATTGACTGTGTTTACTAAAAAAGCTCCAAAAGCCTCTGTTCTTCTTGGAATAGTTGAAATATTTAAATTTTCTGGGCTGTTAATGTCATTCACAGGAGCGCTCGATGGAGCCTCATAATACTGTGTTCCAGGAGTTGCTGCTTCTTCAACATGACCTAAAAAAGTTCCATGATCGGTCACACCATAAAAATCAAGGGGTCTATCTATGCTTACATCAAAACCACCAGGATGCTTAATGGGTTTTCCCTTTGCAAATTCATAGGCATCATCAGGCGTTGCTAAAGTTCCAAAAATATAAGCATCAAACGAATAAGTTGTATGAACATGCAAGTCGCCAAATAAAGGTATCCTGCTAGCACTAAGCTTTGGATCCAAGTTCATGTAAGGATCTACAGCTTGAAAATCCCAATCAATGGGTTGTTGGCTAGCGAGACCAACTCTTGCGCCAGCTATATTAAGAAAGCTATCAGATTCAGGTTCTTGAGCTGGCTCTGAGCAGCTAAAAATTAATGTGAAAGCGAATATCAAACCTATGCTTTTATTCAATTTATTTCCTTAAGTTTTTTCAATAAGTCTATTATGTTTAACTTCAATTAAATGCTCAATACTAAAAAATTTTATATGTCTGATTAATGTAATCTAAAATTAAAAAATATGTTCCAAGGATTTCCATTATAATCTTGATTAAAAATTGCGCCCGTAGCTCAGCTGGATAGAGTACTTGGCTTCGAACCAAGGGGTCGGGAGTTCGAATCTCTCCGGGCGTGCCAATAAAATATATTATGATAAAAATACTAAGCCTTTTACTAATAATAATTATGTCTAACTCTGGATATGGATACGATCGAATCACTGGTGAAAAATTTGCCAGTAGATCCGAGGTTATTGGACAAAATGGAATGGTCGCAACCAGTCATCCTCTTGCAACTCAAATTGGTCTAGATGTTTTAAAACAAGGGGGAACTGCTGTAGATGCTGCGATCGCAGCTAATATTGCTTTGGGTCTAATGGAGCCAACTGGTAATGGAATTGGAGGAGATTTATTTGCGATTGTTTGGGATGCTGAAACAAAAAAGCTTCATGGATTAAATGCTAGCGGACCTGCACCTAAAAATATTTCTATTGAATATTTTATTGAAAAAGGGCTAAGTAAAATTCCTGCATATGGCCCTCTTCCAGTCACTGTTCCTGGGGCTGTAGATGGCTGGGTAAAGTTACATGAAAAATTTGGTAAATTGGAATTTAAATCTTTGTTTGAGCCAACAATTAAATATGCAAACGAAGGTTTTCCCGTTACAGAACTAATTGCATATTATTTGGATCGGTCTTCAGAGCGTTTTGAAGATTACCCTAACTTTAAAGAAGTGTGGATGAAAGATGGAAAGATGCCTGAGAAGGGTGAAATCTTTAAAAATCCTCAGCTGGCAAAAACATTAGAAATAATTGCAGAAAAAGGAAGAGATGGTTTTTATGAAGGTGATGTTGCTAAAACCATTGCAGACTTTATCCAGTCTCAAGGTGGCTTCTTAACTTATGAAGATATGTCCTCTTTTCACTCAGAATGGACTCCTCCAGTTTCTTCAAATTATCGAGGATATGATGTTTGGGAGCTTCCACCAAATGGTCAGGGCATTGCTGCCTTGCAAATTTTAAATATTCTAGAAAATTACGATATTCAAAAAATGGGACTTTTTAGTTCAGAATATATCCACTTATTTACTGAAGCAAAAAAGTTAGCATTCGCAGATAGAGCTAAATATTATGCTGATCCTAACTTTTCCAAAATTCCTGTAAAACAACTAATTTCAAAATCGTATGCTAAGGAAAGATTAAAGCTAATCAATCTTAAAAAAGCTGCAAAATCGAACCAAGCTGGTGCTCTTGAATCAGGAGATACGATATATCTTACTGTAGCAGATCACTTCGGAAATATGATCTCTTTGATTCAAAGCAACTATCGAGGCATGGGTTCTGGAATGGTGCCGCCAGGACTCGGTTTTATGCTTCAAGATAGAGGTGAACTATTTAGCCTAGATAAAAATCATAAAAATGCTCTTGAGGGAGGTAAAAGACCCTTTCATACAATTATCCCAGCTTTTGTTACAAAAGACGGCGAGCCTTTTATGAGTTTTGGTGTGATGGGCGGAGCTACTCAACCACAAGCTCATGCACAAATTATTATTAACATGGTAGATTTTGGTCTTAATCTTCAAGAGGCTGGAGATGCTCCAAGGATTGTTCATAGTGGTTCATCTCAACCTACTGATGAAATAATGACTGACGGAGGCACACTAAGCTTAGAGAGTGGTTTTGGGAGAGAAATTGAAGCTAAGTTATCTTCAATTGGGCACAATATTAAATACCAAAAAGGCATCTTCGGGGGATACCAAGCAATTATGCTTAAAGACGGCGTTTATTATGGCGCTTCAGAAACAAGAAAAGATGGACAGGCAGCAGGATATTAAATATTTATTAACTCATTCTTTTTAAAGCACATAGTTTATTGCCTGAAGGATCTCTTAGATAGGCTAAATACATATTTGTACCCATTAGCTTTTTAACATCCCTAACGCCAGGAGGATCTTCACAGGTTTCTCCTCCATTATCTAATCCAGCTTGATGCCAAGCATTACCTGTCTCTTCGTCAGGAACCAAGAAACCAATGGTGCTTCCATTACCAATTGATGATGGTTCATCATTTATGGGCTCAGAAATAATAAACATATTATTTTCATGGATATATAAATATCTTGTATGTCCGGTAGGATTGACAGATAAAATTCCTGGCTTACAACCAAGTGTTCCTAAAACTGCATCGTAAAAAACTCTTGATGCCTCTATGTCATCTGCTCCAACCATAATATGACTAAACATATAAACCTCTCAAAAATTAAAAATCATAGCTGTTTTTCAGCACCCTGATCTAGGATATCTTGAAATCCACCTAAATTAAAAATATTTTTATATCCAATTTTTTTTAAATTATAACCAGCTATAGCTGATCTTACTCCAACTGCACAATATACATAGATAGATGTCTCAAAGGAGACCTCATCATTATTATTTAGCCTAAATTCAATTACGCCTTTAGGAATATTAATCGAACCTTTTACTGACCCTGATGCTTGAAGTTCTTCAATTTGCCTAACGTCTATCATGATTTTTGCATTTAAGTCGTTTCGAAAATCAGCTAATGTAACTCTAGGAATGACTTCGTCTGCTTTTAATAATAGTTCTTGTGTATAGCTCATGATTAATTTAGATTTTTTGGTTTTTTGACTGAATTAGCAAAATACATGCCCATCATAACAAACATAAAACCACCAAAAATTATTAAAGTAATATTTTCATTTAAAAAAATTGCGCCCCAGATAATACTAAAGACAGGAAGCAAGTAAGTGAGCGTAGAGGTTTTTACAGCACCAATTCTGTCTAACAGCCTAACATAGGCAAGATAACCTATTCCAGTTGAAACAACGGCAAGCCATAATAATGCCAGAAAGGAATTAAAATTTGGCATTTGATTAGGTAGATTGAAAACTGCTAAAGGCAACATTAATAATCCTCCAAAAAGCATCGACCAGCCTATAAGCACGATTTTATTTGAATTTTGATGGTACTTTTGAAGATAATTTCCATTAAATGCATAACAAAGGGATCCTACCAGTGCACACATGCTGGCTAAAATTGTACTAGAACCATTAGCAGGATTAACCAAAATTACTACGCCAATAAAACCAAGAAAAAGACCAACAATTTGTTTTGAAGATATGAATTCCTTTAACCAAAAGTAAGCGATAAAAGTTGTCAAAAAAGCAGTAGTTCCATTGAGAATGCCAAGCATGTTAGATGTAGCACCAAGCGAAGCAAATGCAAAAAGTGTAAACGGCAATGCATTGCTAACGACAGCAATTATAAGAATACTGGACAAATATGGTTTGAATTGTAGTCTGTTTTGCTTTTTTAATAACAAGGGCACAAATACAAGGCCAGCTATCAAAAGTCTTAACGTAACTAAAAGAATTGGGCCAAATTCAACTGCAGAGATTTTTATAAACATGAAGGCACTGCCCCATATTGCTGCGAGTGAAATTAATAAAACCCAATCTTTAGATTCCATATTACAAATGGATGAAATAAGAATTGATGAATTTTAAACCAATAGAAAGATTTTAGGGCAATAATTTAATTTTTGATTAATAAAAAAGAAGCCTCAATTAAGAGGCTTCTATCTATCAGAGTTAGATAAGTCTGATAGGCGAATTCAGTGATTCGCCTCTTGTCAAAAGGCGAGCCCTCCGTTTTCTAATTTAATATAAATACTAATAAGATCACCTCCTGTGCAAGGGTATTAAAAAAGACATATTCAAATCCCCTTAGTAATTTGATTTATGCGACGTTTATCAAAATTATATATAGAAATCTCAAGAATTAAAGGTCGAAAGTATTAAAAATAATCAAGTTTTTTAATGTAATAGCTCTGGTTGATAATATTCCTTACTTTCTATCAAATCAAAGTTTGAAAACTGCTCATCTATTGAGTCTTCTTTTTTATCTATATTGAGGTATTCAAGAGCCTGCTGCAAATCTGCACCAAAATATTTGAACGCAATTGTTTTTAATCCAGCAGCTTTATCAACGAATGCTTCATATTCATTAAATATTGGGTCTAAAACGTTTAAATGTACTAAATTATCCATAATATATATCCTTATACTGTATATTTATACAGTATTTAACAATATTATTACTATTTAGTCAACATTTATAAATTTAAGATCTAAAAAGGCTGTCTAAAGTTTTAAATGCTTTAAACTCAATTGCATTGCCACTAGGGTCTTGAAGAAACATTGTTCTCTGCTCACCAGGCTCACCCTCAAAACGAATTTTAGGCTCAATCAGAAAGGATTGGTTTTGCTCAAACAACCTTTTGCTTAAATAATCAAATTGCTCAAAATTAAGAATTACCCCAAAATGAGGAACTGGAACTTCATCACCATCAACAGGATTTGAGTGGCTGGCTTGTTTTTGATCAACATAATGACATACAAGTTGGTGTCCGAATAAGTTAAAGTCAATCCAAGTATCGCTCGCCCTGCCTCTTTTGCACCCTAATACATGTTGATAAAAATTATTTGCGGTCACTAAATCATTAACGGGTATTGCTAAGTGAAATGGATTCTTCATAAGTTATGTTATCGATTAGACATTAATATCAATTGAATACACTTCAATTTAGATGAGCCTGATCAAGGACTCTCTTCCATCATTTTCAGATTGATCTGTAGCAATAATTTTTAAATTAGATAATTTCTTTAAAGTTTTGTATACCGTAGATCTAGACATTCCAGAATTTTTAACAACTTCGCTAATATTAGAGCCTGAATCATCGAATGCAGAGAGATTTATAACAGTATAGAAAACTTTCAACTCATTAGGAGAAAAACTCTTTAAATTTAACTCATTCTCTATCTCATATATTGTATTTAAAGCATCAGCAATCTTTATGTAAGATTCATTCATTAGTTTTTTCTGTCCCCCCATTAACTGTAATATCAATGAATAATCTTTGTCAATTTTTTGATAAAACAAGACTTTAGAGGAATCTAAATTTGGCGGAGAGACGGGGATTCGAACCCCGGAACCAGTTGCCCAGTTACTACCTTTCCAAGGTAGCGCAATCGACCACTCTGCCATCTCTCCAACTGATTTGTTAGCATTTTACATTAACCAGAATTTTTTGGGGGTATATCAAACGTTCACTTAAGAATCTCTTAAAGTAATTGCTGGCGATGCATAAATAGTTTTTCTGATTGATAAAACTCCACTTATAAAAATAAATATCACACCAATAGTGAAGCTCAAACCCAATATTAAAAGATTGGGAGAATATTGAAGATCGAGAAATTGACTAAAAATAATTGAAGACAAAATAGTTGCAAAGATGATGGCTGTAAAGCCCGATAGAATTCCAAGAATAAAAAATTCTGCAGCAGCAGATTGAAAAATGATTGATCTATTCGCTCCAATCGCATGCATAATTGCAGTCTCCTTTGTGCGTTGATCTCTGTTAGAAAACACAGATGCCACCAAAGCTAATATTCCTGCGATTAATGTAAGAAGAAATATATACTGAACAGCCAATGATGCGCTCGATACAGTATTTCTAATCTGGTGAATAACAGCTGCTAAGTCTACAGCAGTAATTGTAGGAAAGCGCTGAGTAAATAAATTCATAATATTACTCTGCTCTAAAATTTTAATGCTAGTAATATATGAATTGGGGAGTTTCTGACCTGCGCTTGGTGAGAGTATAAAAAAGAAATTAGGTGAAAAACTTTCCCACTCAATTTCACGAAAGCTTGTCACAGTTGCGCTGAATTTAGATCCACCAGCAGAGAAAAGTAACTCATCACCAATTTTTAAATTCATAGACTCAGCCACTTCAACGTCTATGGAAACCTCTGCTTCTTCACTCTCCTCATTCCACCACTTTCCTTTACTAATCTTATTACTTTTTGGTAAAGATTCTTGCCACGTTAGATTTGCTTCTCTCTCCATTAAATTTTCAGAATTAAACTCATCTGAACCAGCACGTTTTGCAGACAGCAACCTGCCCCGAATTAATGGAGTGTAACTAGGTGAAAAATTAGCTGTTTCCAATAAATACGAGGTCACGTTCGCCAAGTCATATTCTTGTATGTTAAACAGAAAATAATTAGGCGTATCTTCCTCCAATGTTTCGCTCCAAGAATCTATTAGATCTGTTCTGGTTTCAGCCAAAACAATTAAGAATAATAGTGATAAACCAAATATGATGATCTGTAAGATGCTTTCATTACCCCTAGTAACAATGTTTTTAAGACCTATTTTCCAGCCAACCCCAGATGAAAATTTTATTGAGCTGAGCAAATAAATTAAAGTTTTTCCAATCGCATAAAGTGCAGCCGTAACAAAAATTAAAACCACTAAAATATATGAAAGTAATTTTATATCCTGAAATAAGATGCCTAAAAATATGAACATTGTTATTAAAGCAACAAGATAAATAATTAAATTATTACTAATATTTATAGAGAAATCGTTTCTTAAAATACGTATGGGCTCAGTTTGACTTAATATTTTTAGATAAGGAGATGCAGTTGCAAGTACAACAAAAATAGATGTAATAAAGCCGAGAATTACGGGCTTGAATGATGGTGTAGGTAATTCATTAATCAATACTCCTTGAAGAGCCGAAATTATAAGGGATTGCAATGCGAAGCCACATAAAAGACCAACTAGAGTTGCAAAGATAATTATTAATGATAACTGCATAATTTGATGCCCTAATATAAATAATTTTGAAGCACCGAATACCTTCATTAGAGATGCATGCAAAAGATTTCTAGTTGCATATCTCCTAACTGCCATCATCGCAGAAATTACAGAAATAATAACTGTAAAAAGGCTTGCTAAATTAAAAAATGTAGCCGATTCTCTGAGCGCCTCTCCAAGTTCATCACCGACATTGTCAGCTTGTTGAAGTCTTATATCATCTGGAATTTCCCCAATATCATTAACAAAATTAACTAAATTTCTTTTTGATCCAGAGAACATATTTCTATAAATCACCCTGCTGCCAGTTTGAATAACTCCCATCTCAGGCACATCATTAATGTTTGCAATTGCAATTGGATAAAACCCAACAAAGCTAGAATTCCTGTCAGGATAATCTTTTATGATACCGTCTACTTTAAAGATTTTATTGCCAATAGATATTTCACTAAGTTTATTTATGCTAAGAGTTTCAGCTATTTTTGGTTCAATCCAAACGCTACCGCTTGGCGGACTTCCACTATTTTGAATAAGTGATCCATCAAAGTTTGCGATTATTAATTCTCCATTTAAAGGGTATGATTCTGAGGTTGTTTTTATGGAAGTAAGTAAATTATCGTCATCTGTGATTATCATACTCAAGAAAGTAATCGTTTCAGCAGTGTTTAAATTATTAGCAACGCCTAATTCTAAATAGTTTGGATCAATAGTTGATGCAGATCGCAAAACAAGATCAGCACCAAGAATACTTGATGCTTGAAGCTTCATTGATGTTTGAAGTCGATCTCCTAGAAAACTAACGCTAGATATAGAAGTAACAGCTAAAACTATTGATAAAGACAATATCAAAAGATCTCCACTGAACGCTTCTGACCAGAATTTGTTTAGCGCATATCTAAAACCTTTTATCACAAAAGTGAACCATCGGATAACTCATATAAATCTTTACACTTTTCTGCTAAAAGCAAATCATGTGTGACAACTACTAATGTAGTTTTAATTAATTCATTAATTGAAAAAAGTAAATCAGTTACAGCATTAGAGCTTTTTTGATCTAAATTGCCAGTTGGCTCATCAGCAAATAAAATTTTAGGTTTATTTACTATCGCTCTTGCAATGGCTACTCTTTGTTTCTCACCTCCGCTGAGTTGAGTGGCAAAGTTTTTTGCCCTAGAGCTTAAGCCAACTTGGTCAAGAGCAATTTGTGATTTTTCGATTGCCTCAGGATCTCCTGCTATTTCTAAAGGCAACATAACATTATCTAATGCTGATAATCTTGGCATAAGGTGAAAAGACTGGAAAACAAAACCTACATCCTTAGCACGTATTTGAGCTCTTTGATCTTCATTCATTAAAGAGATATTAGAACCCAAAAGTTTTACAGACCCCTTGGTTGGTGTATCTAAACCAGCCATAATGGCCAACAACGTCGTTTTTCCCGAACCTGAAGGACCAACTAAAGAGATGGGTTTTCCTCGTTCAACTGATAAATTTATATCTTTAACTATTGTCAAAGGCCCCTCTGGACTGTTAACTTCTTTTGTAATGTTTTTAACTTCTAAAATAAGGTCTTTCAATGGGTGCCTAGGTGTATTCTTAGCTATTTTACTTTCAGTTTTCATGACAGTAAATGCTTCAGAAAGCTTATCATTAAATGAAAACACCATTGTTGTTTTAGGGGATAGTCTGAGTGCAGGATACGGAGTAAAAGCAGAAGAATCCTGGCCATCTTTATTAGAAAATACTTTAAAAAAAAATAATCCCAATCTATCAGTTATTAATGCTGGAATTAGTGGAGACACGACCTCAGGTGGATTATTTAGATTGCCTCTTCTCCTCAAAAAACATCAACCGAAAATTGTAATCTTAGAGTTAGGTGGAAATGATGGTTTAAGAGGCATGTCAATTAAAAGAGTTATTAAAAAGAATCTTGAGCAAATGATTAATATGATTCATGCGAGTGGCTCTATTGTTATAATGATTGGGGTGGAATTACCACCCAACTATGGAGAACTTTATACATCAAGCTTCAAGAAAATGTATGTTGATTTAGCGAATGAGTACAATATAAATCTTGTTAAAGGCTCTCTATTAGAAATGGTCTCATCGAATTTAATGCAATCTGATGGCATTCATCCAAATCAAGCTGGTCATGTCTTAATAGAGCAAGAAGTTCTAAAAGAAATAGTGCCAATTCTATTTAGTGTTACTGATTAAAATCTCTAAAGTTTTTAAAAATAATTTTTTTGCTGGAGGATCTAATTGGATTTATATCAATGCCACCTCTTCTCAAGAATCTACCGCAAACAGTTAAATCGTTTATCTTAAATTGATCTCTCAATGTTAAAAAAATTGAGTCAATGCATGCTTCATGAAAATCACCCTTTTCTCTAAAAGATTTTAATAGCTTAATTAATTTAGTCGAATCAATTGGATCTGAAAATGAGTGAATGTAAATATTAGCCCAGTCAGGCTGAGATGTAACAGGACAAATAGATCTAAATCCTTCAAA
>CACBPT010000002.1 GCA_902541245.1 uncultured SAR86 cluster bacterium
ATCGAATGAGTTGAGATCCATTAGTTCAGGAGAATGTTCAATTAAAGGGATATATTAAATTTATGAATCATACTGTTTTTAATAAAGAAATTAATCATGATCAATCATCATCAATTAAATCAGTGGTATTTGGAGCTGGATGTTTTTGGGGAGTGGAAAGAAAATTTTGGTCTCTGCCTGGTGTGGTTATGACATCGGTTGGTTATGCTGGTGGCGACCATAACGAACCAAGCTATGAATTGGTTTGTGCAGGCATAACAGGTCATGCTGAGGTTGTAAAAGTTGATTACGATCCAGCGATTATTTCTCTTATGGAGTTACTAAAGATATTTTGGGAATGTCATGATCCTACTCAAGGAATGAGGCAAGGCAATGATGTTGGCACTCAATATCGATCAGTCTGTTACTCTTCAAATAATGAAGATTTGATAACTATCAAAGAAAGCCTTATCAAATATCAAGAGAGCCTGAGTGAGTCAAATCTTGGGATGATTACAACTGAAGTAAAAATAGAAGATAAGTATTTTCTGGCAGAGGAATATCATCAACAATATCTTGATAAAAATCCCAATGGATATTGTGGTCTAGGTGGGACGGGTTGTGAATTAAGAATATAAAATGGCCCCATATTGAGGCCATTTCTTTAAATTGTATTGATCAATCAGGATTGTATTGCTTTAAACTTACTTCCATATAGGATCTTTTAAACTTACTATATTCTCTTGCTTTAGGACCATATTCAGCGAACTCTTTAGAATTATTTAAGCCACTTAAAAATGTTAAGGCATCTTGAACAGTATTAAATGATGCCCAAATTTCATGTGTAATGCCGGTTCCATTATTTCCTAAAAAATGTGTCTGCAAACCATATGCATTTGAAGCCCAATCATATTTTTCAATACTTTTAGAAAAGCTAAGCCATAAAGGAACAAACTTTGCTGGATCGATCACTTCAAGACTATATCGGAGGCTAACCAAGTTATCTGTCGTTTCTCCTGCAAGAACTTTACCAATGCTGTGAACAGTTAAAGTATCAGAGATAGTTTCTACCTCAAGTTCATTCATAGTTTTTCTAAACTCTCCCCCAGCTTTCGTGGTTGCAAAGAGTTCGCCAGCTTTTGCATATTGATCTGCGTCTTTAAAGTACCAGCTAACACCATGTGTTGACTCATCCCAGCCATTTTGCTGCAAAGCATAAAAATCAACTTCAAATTTTTCTTTTGCAACCATTGGGGAATTCATATACTTATCAAAAGCAGCAAAACACATTTCTGGTTCAGGACAATTGAACAAAAAATTTGTTTGATACATTGAAAAATTTTCTGGCAAATGATCATCAGCTGAAATTCCAAAGCTAAAAACCAAAGTAAATAATAAATATATTTTTTTCATAAGTTTTCTCTTAATAAATTAATAACGTATAAATTATACACACATAACGATTGAATTTACCGCAACAATTTTGTAACTTTCCACATTGAAATTATTGATGTAAAATTTCGGTCTTTGCCGGTATAGCTCAGTTGGTAGAGCAGTTGATTTGTAATCATCAGGTCCCGAGTTCAACTCTTGGTGCCGGCACCATTTCCTGTAAAACTACAAATAGATAATCAAAAGAAGGATTACCAGACTGAGATATATTAAAGCATACATATATCTTGCAAACTTGAAATCTTTCTCTAACTTATTTTCTTTTTTCATAAATTTTATATCTCACAATTCTGATCTAAACCCAACACATGAGCAACTCTACCCATACCCATCCATCCAGCAATACAATATGTCAGATCCGTAATCTCTGCATCTGAAAAAACATCCTTTACCTCAACCCAAAATTTTTCATCATTAGATAATCCTTTTGGATTTTCACCCATAGCTTTAGCAAATTTGACTGCCAATAACTCCTTTTTTGATAAATGAACATAATTCTCATTAAGTAAATTAGAGTAAAAGTCTTGATTAGGCGCTTCACCATTTTCAATGACGCCCTTAGTAATACCCATTTGATGCACGTCTCTTTTTGACTGCCAATTCATACAAATCATACATCCATTAATCATTGCCGTGGCCATACGAGCAGCTTCAAAGACCCTTAATGGAAGCTTACTATGTTCATATATTGCTAACGCAAATGCATTCCCAGCTCCAGATATTTCCTTTGCATAGATTTCACCAGGGCCTGTCATGACACTATCACTATCTTGGTTTAGATTAATTCTCATATTTCTCCATTATTGATCTTTTATTTATAACAATAAACAGGATATCATTCAAAAACTTTTTATTGGCACGTAAATTGCATCATAAAAACATGTACGCTAAGTATTCATTCTTTCCCCCAAATATAGAAGTTGAATACAAATTCATTAAATGCTTAGCGTACTTTTTCCCCCTTAAAGAATAATGAAGGGCCTTTAACTAGGTCCTTCATGATCTTATAAATTAAATTCTATTGTGAGATTGATTAATCGACCTCTTGGGTCATGCACTCTTGTATCAAAACTAAAGTCTGGAGCATCGTACAAAAGAGGTGCCTGCTTATCAAAAGCATTGATAATCCCCATACCTAATTTTAATTCGCCAGAAAAAAGCTGAAGCGACTTTGTAATTGAGAAATCATGCACTAAAAAAGATTTAACATAATTTGTGTAACCTAAACTTATAGCAGATGGAGGGATCTGACGATCATTTGAATATCCATCAACATACCTTGAATTTATACCTATCCTTAAATCATTAATTGCCCAACTGAAAAATGAATTTAATCTCAACTTAGGTAATGAATGAGTATTAGCATCAAAGTTGAAATTTCCAACCCTGTTGACCATTCTAAAATTGTCGCCGCCTTGATTCTCGGGTGTCAAGAATTTAGATAATTTTGTTGCCTTGATGGAATAACTTAATTCTCCAATTTCTACAATCTTTAAAAAATTTATTTCAGCATCAATACCACTTAATTCAGTTTTTTCTTCATTAAAATATGAGGTGCTTACTGCTATTAACTCTCCAAATTGATTCCTAGTAACACTTGGTGCAAAAGGATCTGTATTTAGTAATACCTGAGGACTTTCTACTTCAATTCGATTTTTATAATCAATTTTCCAATAATCTATTGTCAAATCTAATTCATTTGTAACATTCCATTTAAAACCAAAATTAATATTTTCAGATGTCGCAGGTTTCAAGTATTGATTTCCTAATAATGCTAAGCGTACGAATGGAGAATCATTAATATCTCTAACGCTACCAAGCTGTATCTCAGATGAGAACATCTGTGCCATAGAAGGAGCAGTAAAAGATGTTCCAAATGAGCCTCGAAAAAAGAAATTTTCTAAAGTTAAATACTTAAAGGAAATTCTTGGATCGAATGAGGAATTATTATCAAGTCTTTCATAGCGACCAGATAAAATTAAATCTAAAACATTTTCAAAATTCTTATTTGTTTCAAAAAAAATGGCTTGTTTACTTCTACTAGTATCAACGTTTTTGCCACCGCCCAAGAATAGTAAATCGGCAGCTTTAGTTAACTTTCCATCATTATTAAATTCAGCTCTGCTAGTCTCAGAATAATTAATTTCTAGATCTTCTTCATTGAATTGAAAACCAAAAGCAAAGTTGATTCCATTTTTATTACCAGTAAAAATTCCATCCAAAGATACCAAACTTCCAACCTTAAGAGAGGTCTCTGAACCTTTGATGTAATCTATTAGAGTGACTGAATTTTCTAATGGCAAAAATATATTCCATTGCTCATTGCCGTCAGGGCCTCCTCTACCTAGAATTGCATCTTCAAATCTTGACTCTATTGTATCTGGACGCTGATGCTTATTCTCATGCTCGCTTGTTGTCAAAGATAATTCGAAATTTAAATCTTGGGCAATATGAAAATTTAAGCTATTACTGAAATGATATTGAGTAATAGCTTTAGGTGAATTTGGTGATGGAAATGCAGAGCCTAAAGGCCTGCCATACCAAACAACCGGAACATTAAATGGGCTACCTCCCTGACCTGGAAAAATCTCTTTAGATAAATACGACAAAGCTGGGTAAGACGGTGATTGAGGATTGTCATTAACATCAATTGAAGCTGCCATAAAAATCATCGAATAATCTATATCAAAAATAGATTTCACAAAATGAAAATATCCTTTTAAGTGGTCTTCATCATTTACTATGTTGAATCTTTCTCCATACAAGAACTTGCATCTTGGGCCAGCAATTATTCCTCCATTTTTTAAACAATTTGGATCTGGAATTGTTTGATTTTTCCTATAATCTCCCGCATATGTTCCTGTTGCAACTGAGTCAGCTTGCGTGATTTTAAAACTATTGCCCAAGCCGCTTAGACCAAGTTCGGCGAATTTAGGAATGCTTGCAGCATTTAGTGCTGATTTATTTAAGGAACTAACTGCTAATACATAATCACCCTGCCAAAACTTACCACCAAATAAAACACCCAGAGTGTTATCTCTTTGGTCATAATTGCTAGTCTTTTGAGAGCCCAATAAAAAACGCATCCCGTCAAACTGTTGATATGTTTGAAAATTAATTACTCCTGCAATGGCGTCAGATCCGTACAACGATGTTGCTCCATCTTTGAGAATTTCTATTCTTTCAAGCGCTATTTCAGGAATAATATTTATGTCGATATATCCCTCTCCTTCATCAGACGGTGTTCCTGAATGAGTCTGTCGTTTTTTATTGACTAGAACCAAGGTTGATGAGTGACCGAGGCCCCTTAAAGTTATATTAGCCATGCCTTGATCTATGCCATCAAGGGCATTAGTTTGAAAATGCGAGCCTGAAGCAATGCTAAGATATTTACTTAGCTCAGCTATGGTTGAAACTCTTAAATTTTTAAATTCCTCAGCAGAAATGATATCCACAGGTGATGTGTCCAGTTCACTTGATTCTATATACGAGGCAACTGCAATAACCTCCTCAGTTTCTTCAGCATGAGGAGGAATTGTCATAAAAAGAATAATGGCTATGTAAATGCAATTTACTTCTTTCATATTAGTAACAATAAATTTTTTTAATGAGTTAAAAATAAAAAACCGAGGGCTTAATATAAGCAAGCCCCCGGTTTTAGATATATTATATCTTAGAATTTAAAAAGTTAAATTAAATCTAACTCCATAATTT
Source organism: uncultured SAR86 cluster bacterium (assembly GCA_902541245.1). Lineage (GTDB taxonomy): Bacteria > Pseudomonadota > Gammaproteobacteria > Magnimaribacterales > D2472 > D2472. The sequence goes on from CACBPT010000002.1 coordinate 5,146, forward strand.
CTTCCTGGCAAAGGAACCTCTTTTTTAACATATGAAGAATGATTTCTTGCAACTTCATCAGTTAAATTATTTCCAAATATTGAGAGAGTTAATTGACTTTGACTATCTAAATCAAAAGTCTTGGTGAACTTAGCATTCAACATATCATATGCAGCGGTTGCAGTTTCACCCAATCCAATATCGTTCTGCTCTTCAACATCTTTAAACATTAATCCAAAGCTCATATCGTCTTGAGAATATTTTAATTTATAGATGTTTCTTGCAGGATTTAATCTTGGAATATTTCCACCATTGGAAAATTCTCCATTAATTTCATCTCTGCCAAAAGACACTAAAAGTTCGCCAGAAGCTAACTCAAAAGTGTTACCAAATTCAATTTCGTAACCATCTAGTTCGGCATCTTGTTGCAGATAATTCGCCAGAATTAAACCACCATGGTCATCATGGCCCTCTTCATGCTCTTCATCATGTTCTTCATGCTCTTCCTCAGTTTCGTCTTGAAGATAAATGTAATTATCTACATCATTAACAAAAACAGTGGCAGTAGCAAAAAAGTTTCCATTATTTATGTTGACAGAAAAATCAATATTATTTGAAGTCTCAGAATTTAGATTAACATTACCTACCTCAAATCTTCCTGTTGCCAAATGTGCGCCATTCATGAACATTTCTATTGAAGACGGAGCTCTTTCAACAGATGCAAAGCCAAGGTTTACATCAACGAAGTCATTAAGCTCTCTTCCTATGTTGAAAGCGATGCTTGAATCATTAAAAGATCTATCATAATAATCGGTCTCCATTTCTTCATCATGATGCTCATCTTCATCGTGATGATCTTCTTCGTGATGATCTTCTTCCTCTTCATCATGATGCTCTTCTTCATGAACTGAAGTAACAGAGCCAATATTATCAATTGTGTCATATCTAACACCAAGATCTATGTCAAATCCATCAAAGCTTCTACTGAGATAATAACCAATAGTGAACTCTTCCCTTGATGCAGGATTCATAAATGCTTCTGCTCCAAAAATAGCAGTGTCTTCATTTACGAGGTTGAATGAGACTTTTTGAGAGTAAAGATCATTAGAAAGATCAAAAATAAACCCTGCTTCAGAAGAGTCATTGGTAAAGGTAGTTGGTCCTTCCGAATGCCCTTCATGCTCATCATGATGCTCTTCTTCGTCATGATGATCCTCTTCTTCGTCATGATGATCTTCTTCTTCATGTTCTTCTTCAGCATGTTGTTCTGTAAATGAGTAATCTGAATCTCTGTAAAAGAAATCAACTGAGTTAGCAAAATTGAAGCCATCTAAGTCATAAGAACCTTTAATATCAAATTTATCTGAGTCAGTATTTGTGTATATTCTCTCGCCTTCATGCTCATCATGGCCTTCTTCCTCATCTCCATGCTCATCGCCATGTTCGTCTCCATGTTCATCTCCATGCCCTTCATGTCCTTCTCCATGAAAAGGAATACCATAAGAACTTTCAGAACTTGAAATAGAAAACCCTAGATATCCATTATCGCTTACAACCGACGCCCCAAATTTCATAGATTCAGATGCAAAATCTGAATTAGCTAAGAAACCAAGATTTTCTTCATGCTCCTCATGCTCTTCGTCGTGCTCATCATGATCTTCATCATCATGATGCTCTTCCTCTTCATGCATAATTGCACCAGAGGGCACATCATAATTTTCTAGATCAGTATTTTTGTATGCAAAACTTACATTGAGATTGTTTAGATTGTCTTGATAGAAAAACGTTGTGGTATTACCCTCATTAACCGATTGAGTCTCACCACCAACTTTCACTAATTGCTCAACGTCCTCGGTAGCGATAGAGTTATCAACTACATTTATAATCCCACCAATTGTTCCATTGGTATAAAGTAAAGATGAAGGTCCTCGAACAACCTCTATTTGTTGTGCATTACCAAGATCTATGTCATTAAAATGATCGGCCCCAAGACCTGAGACGTCACGGTTAACTATTCCATTATCAAGAATTTTTACTCTCGAACCAGACATCCCTCTAATAATAGGCTGTCCAACAGCTGATCCATAATCAGCGGTAGAGACACCCAATAGATCATCAACTGTCTCACCTAAACTTTGAGTAGCTTCAGTTGAAATATCGTCTCCAGAAACAATATGAATTGGATCGGCAATCTCACTCGCAGCCTTACCAATAATCGCAGATGTTACAACGACTTCTTCTATAGTATTAGCTTGCAAATCATCAAAAGTGAAAAAGCAAAGGGCTAAAAAAGTTAGTTTGTTAACTTTCATTTAAACCTCCAGTGTTAAAAATTAAAATTTAAAAAAATTAAATAATAATTTTAGGAGGCGCTTGGGCAAAATAAGGTTTGCTTAATTGAAGATATAATTTGTCAGAACTCTTAAAGCCATTAAATTCGCTAAAATATTTTTTTTGAATAAATGCAAAAAATTCTACCTCAGGTGAAATATCATTATGGCAAGTTTGGCATTCAGCCTCAGCATGATGTTCAATAGGGCTTTCATCAATGTGTGCAAACGAATGCAATGATATACTTGCAAGAAAAAATAACCCAATAAATGCAAATAATTTGCTATTACGACCAAGACTCATAGCGAAATAATATATATCATCCCAATTAATTTACAATAGAAATAAATAATTTAATTTAAATGTATAAAGAAGCAATCCTGGATGCAGTCTCAATGCATGATCTGCCATCAAGATGGCATTCAGACGTCTTGGAAGAGGTAAAGAAAGCAACTAAAAAAAAGAAAGTATCAAAATACAGGCAGGATTTAAGAAAATTGCCCTTTATAACTATTGATGGTGAGGATGCAAAAGATTTTGATGATGCTATTTATTGCACACAGAATAGTAACGGCTTCAAACTATTTGTAGCTATTGCCGATGTATCGTTTTACGTCAAAACGGGATCCAAAACAGATAAAGAAGCTCAAAAAAGAGGCACATCTATATATTTTCCAGCAAAAGTTATACCCATGTTGCCAGAGGATTTATCCAACGGTATCTGCTCTTTAAAGCCTAATGAAGATAGATGTGCAATGATTTGCGAAATGTCCCTTGGCTGCAATGGCAAAAGGGGTAAATATAAGTTTTACAGTGGTTTGATAAAATCCAAGGCTCGATTAACTTATAATCAGGTAGAAAAACATCTTCAAGGCTCTTCAAAAATAGAGTTGTCCCAAGTTCGAGATTCAATCAATGATTTAAATGAGCTTACAAATTTAAGGTTAATTCATCGAAACAAAAGAAAAGCATTAGAAATAAATCCCAAAGAAATCAGCTTAGAATTAAATAAAAATAAAGAAGTAAAAAATATTCTAGTTAAAAAGTCGCTATTTGCCCACAAGCTTGTTGAAGAATCTATGCTCTTAGCTAACGAGTCTGCTGCAGAGTTTATGGAGGACCGTTTAAAGCTTGGAGTTTACAGAGTTCATGAGGATCCGGATGCCAGCAAACTCGAGTTGTTAAAAAAACATTTCCATATTCCTGCTCAAATAAGTAAAAAATTATCCCCCCTGGAGGTAATCAACTCATGTCTTGTGCAAGCTAATAAAAAAAATGACGATATTGGAAAAATCTTAATTCTTCAAACTTTAGCAAGGGCAGGATATTCAACCAATAATTTAGGGCATTTTGGATTACAGCTGCAAAGATATGCTCACTTTACATCTCCAATTAGAAGATATCCTGACTTACTTGTTCATAGATTAATTAGCTCCTATCTCGCTCACAAGAAACCAAATAGAACAGAAAATGAACTTCAAGACGAATGTGAAAATGCTTCAGTGCTCGAAAGACGTGCTGAAAAAGCATCCAGGCAAGTAGAACAAGTTTTAGTCTGTGAATATCTTAAAGGAAAAATAGGCTCATCAATGAACGGAGTGATCACAGGAGTGACAGATTTTGGTCTTTTTATTAATTTGGAGCCCTATTTTATATCCGGTCTTTTGCACGTATCTGACTTACCTGATGATCATTATCATTTATTGAATAATCAAAGAGTGCTTAAGGGTAGAAAAAGGGGTGGTGTTTTTAAGCTTGGTCAAAAAATAAAAGTTAAAATTGCAGCGATTTTTCCACTTGAAAGAAAAATCAATTTAGTCATTCCAAATGGAAAATAAAAATTTATCAAATCTTCGCGTAGGATTTCATAGCATCGAGATCTTGTTAAAACTTTCCCCTGAAAATATAAAAAAAATATTTATACCAGCAAACAGAAACGATGAACGAGTTGTTAACTTAATTGCGATGGCTAAGAAGCTCTCTATTTCAGTTGAAAGAAAAAAAAGTCTAGTCCAACATCCTGAGGCTTTTTTAAAAAAAGAAGTAAGTCTTGGGCTCAGTGACTTAAAAAAATATGAGGAAAGCATTCAAAATAAAAATCCTACATTCTTAGTCATTGATAATGTTATTGATCCAAGAAACCTTGGCGCTTGCATTAGATCTGCAGCGGCCAGTAATATTGATGGAGTTATTATTAACAAGCATCATTGCTCACCCATCACTCCAATTGTCAGGCAAATTTCTGCTGGAGGAACAGAGGCAGTTCAGATTTTTACTATTACAAACTTAGTTAATACCCTTAGGTACTTTAAAAAAATGAATTATTTAATTCTTGGCACAAGTGAGCATGCGAACATAATGCATACGGAACTCGACCTAAACAAACCTATTCTTGCAATAGTTGGTTCTGAAGAAGATGGAATTAGAAAGAAAACACAAGAAAACTGCAATGAAATGTGCACATTGTCTAAAAATGAAAATATAAATAGTTTAAATGTATCTGTTGCAACAGGTATCATGCTCTTTGAAGTTGCAAGGCAAAAATTTAACTAAATTTAATCTATAATTGTTAAGATTTTTAAAGATAAACGAATATGCTCAATCAAAGAACTATTAATAATCCAATTAAAGCGGTTGGTGTAGGTCTTCATAGTGGCAATAAAATGACCATGGAACTTTTGCCTGCTCCTGTAAATTCTGGAATAACATTTATTCGAAATGACCTTGACCCAGAAATAGAAATACCTGCTTTATATGACTATGTTGGAGACACTACTTTATCTACAAATCTATTTAAAGATGGCTACAAAATTGGAACCATTGAGCATCTGCTTTCGGCTATTGCTGGTCTTGGAATAGATAACTGCATAATAAAAGTTGATGGTCCAGAAGTGCCGATAATGGATGGAAGTGCAAGCCCGTATGTCTTTTTAATTCAGTCTGCTGGACTAGTTGAACAAGATGAATTAAAAAAATTCATTAAAGTAAAAAAAGAAGTTCGCGTCGAGCGAGATGATACTTACGCTGCAATTAAACCATTTGACGGTTTTAAAGTTTCTTTTGAGATAAATTTTGAAGATCCAAGCATTAATAAACATTCGCAAAAATCTTCCATCGACTTTTCATCTACCTCTTTTGTTAAAGAAATTTGCAGAGCTAGAACATTTGGAGCAGTTAAAGATTTAGATTTACTGCAATCCAAAGGCTTGGCTTTGGGAGCTAGCGTTGCAAATGCAATAGCTGTTGGAGAAGATGGTATCCTTAATGAAGATGGCTTGAGATTTGATGATGAGTTTGTAAAGCATAAAATGCTTGATGCTATTGGTGATTTGTATTTGCTTGGTCATAACCTCATTGGCCAGTTTTCTGGGTATAAATCTGGCCACTCACTTAATAATGAATTATTAAGAAAAATACTCTCGTCTGAAGATGCTTGGGAGGTGGTTACCTTTGAAGATACCTCCACTGCCCCAATATCATATGTCAGGGCTCCATTTGGAGATGCAATAGAGCTCTGATTAAAATATAGAAAATAATTAACAATTAAATTGATGTCATTTTTAACCAAAATATTTGGAAGCAGTAACCAGCGCTCTTTAAAGCGGATGCAAATCATTGTGGATCAAATTAATGATCTTGAGTCTGAATATCAACAATTAAGCGATGAAGAGCTATCTTCACTCAGAGAGAAATTTAAAAGATTAAAAGAAGATTCTGGATTTGATTTATTGGCGCACACCTTTGCGGCAACTCGAGAAGTAAGTACTAGAACAACAGGACTGAGGCATTTTGATTGTCAAATGCTCGGAGGTATAGCCCTGTCTGAAGGCAACATAGCTGAAATGAAAACTGGGGAAGGAAAAACTTTAGTCGCAACTTTACCCGCGTATTTTAATGCAGTCAAAGATAACAAAGTGATCCTTGTTACCGTTAATGACTACCTTGCACAAAGAGATGCTGATTGGATGAAGCCTATCTATGAAGGATTAGGACTAAAAGTTGGAGTAATTCATTCAAACCAACCTTTTGAAGAAAAGAAAGCAGCCTACGAATGTGATGTGATTTACGCTACTAATGGTGAATTGGGCTTCGATTACCTAAGAGACAACATGGCTCTTCGAGCTGAAGATAAGGTCCAATGCTCTCTAGATTTTGCGATTGTGGATGAGGTGGATTCAATACTAATTGATGAAGCTCGAACACCATTAATTATTTCTGGCCCCTCTAATGAAAGTGCAGATTACTATGTTCAAATAAAAAAAATCATTCCTAGTTTAAAAAAACAATTAAGGGAAGGAACTGAAGATGAGCCGCTTAGTGCAGATGAAAAAGGTCACTATATTATTGATGAAAAAAATAGGTCAATAGAGCTTACTGATGATGGTTATATAGTTGTCGAAAATCATCTTGAGGAACTTGGCTTACTTCAATCTGATGATAGTCTTTATTCTGTTAGCAATATAAAAATAATGCGTTATGTGAATGCTACCTTAAAAGCAGCATTTCTGTTTAATAAGAATGTACATTATCTAGTTAGAGGGCAAGAGGTGCTCTTGATAGATGAACATACTGGCAGAACAATGCCTGGTCGAAGAATGAGCGAAGGAATTCATCAGGCTCTTGAATGTAAAGAGAACGTTGCAATTCAAAAAGAATCTCAAACTCTAGCTTCTACAACATATCAGAATTTTTTTAGGCTTTTTAACAAGCTCTCTGGAATGACAGGGACTGCAGATACTGAAGCTGCTGAATTTGCTGAAATATATGGTTTAAAGGTATCGATAATTCCAACAAATAAACCAATGGCAAGAGATGATAATGATGATTTAGTCTTTCTTACTCAAGAATCAAAATTTAAAGCCTTGATCGAAGAAATAGAATTATTAAGAAGAAAAGATGCTCCTATTTTAGTTGGTACTGCTTCGGTTGAGTCTTCTGAAATAGTATCTGCATTATTGAGTAAGAAAAATATCTCTCATCAAGTTCTTAATGCTAAACAGCATGAAAAAGAAGCCGAGGTTATTGCAAATGCTGGGCGTCCAGGTGTTGTAACAATAGCAACAAATATGGCTGGAAGGGGAACAGACATAGTTCTTGGTGGAAAAGAAAATATAGGTGACGGAGAATGGGAAAAAAGACATCAGCTAGTATTAGATGCTGGAGGTCTTCATATTCTTGGAACTGAGAGACACGAATCTCGCAGAATTGATAATCAGCTTAGAGGTCGATCAGGACGGCAGGGAGATCCAGGTTATTCAAAATTTTTCTTATCACTAGAAGATGATTTATTAAGGCTATTTATATCTGATAGTCGGAGAGGTTTGTTTGAAAAAATTGGTATGGGCGATGATCACATTGAACATAAAATGTTATCCAGAGGGATAGAAAATGCACAAAGAAGAATAGAAAGTAGAAATTTTGATATTAGAAAAAACTTGTTGGAATATGACGATGTTGCAAATGACCAGAGGCAAGCGATCTATTCTTTAAGAAATCAACTCTTAAATGAAGATAATATTTCTGAAGCAATAAATGAGCTTATATTTTCAGAGATGCAATCTATTTGTAATGATTTTGTTCCATTGGAGTCCGTTGAGAGCCAATGGAGACTTAAAGAATTAGATGGATATCTAAATGATCACTATTTATTTGAAAAGGGCATCGCGGCAAAAGTAAAAAATGATAAGAAATTAACTCCAGAAACAATTGCAAGTCTAGTCGCTGAAAAAGCATTAAAACGTTATCAAGAAAAATATATAACCATCAAAGAAAACCTTGCACAGTTAGAAAAACAAGTCATGCTCCAAATATTAGATGTTCATTGGAAAGATCACTTGGCTGAGATGGATCACCTAAGACAAAGTGTGGGACTGAGGGCATATGCACAAAAAAATCCTAAAAATGAATATAAGCGTGAGGCATTTGAAATGTTTGAGGTCATGTTAAATGCAATTAATAGTGAGTCCATAAAGGTATTATTCAGATTAGAGCTAGCAACTGAAGAAGAAATACAAGAACTTGAAGATAGATCACGTGAAGCACAGAAAAATAGAGAAATGATGTTGAATCAAGAAAAACTAGAGCCAGTAATAGGAAATGAAAGCAACTCTCATTCAAGAAAACAAGAAACTGTGGAGACAGTAAAAAAAGATACTCCTAAATTTGGAAGAAATGAAGTAGTAAAAATTACCGATGGGCAAAATACCAAAGAATTGAAATATAAAAAAGCACAACCTCTTATTGAAAATGAGGGGTGGAAGATAATATAAAACTTAGTACTTAAAATTAATCCTCATAAAAATCTTCTGATTCAATAGGCCTGCTTATCAGTTTTTCTTCGTTAGCCCAATTACCAAGATCAATTAATTTACATTTCTCTGAACAAAAAGGTCTAAAAATATTAGTAGGGCTTAGGTCAGCTTCATTGCTACATCTTGGACAATCTTTTTTCATTGTTTAGCTAGCCCTAGATAAAAATGATGCATTGCTAATGATCTTATTTGCAGGTTTTTAAGGGAATCATTATTAGATATCACATCATTAGCAATGCTTAGCCTTTCCTCTCTGGAGCATTGGGAGTTAATAATATTTTGTATGACATCACTTGAGTTCTTATCTCTTAAGGCTGCTCTTTCAAGTTGAAGCTCTGGTTCACAATCAATAACGAGAACTCTGTCATAAGAACTCATGCTTTTTGTTTCAAAAATCAAAGGTACCTCAATGATTGAGTATGGTGATTGAGATGCTAGTATTCTTTCTGACATCTTTTCTCGAACTAAGGGATGCGTAATAGATTCAAGGGCCACTCTTTTTTCAATACTCTCAAAGGCCTCTTTCCTTAGCTTAGCTCTGTCTATCGAACCATCAGCATGAATTATTTCAGGACCAAAATATTCGACAACTTTTTTAAAGCCAGGAGTATCTTTTTCAACAACCTCTTTAGATACATGATCTGCATCTATGACACTAATACCTTCATTTTTAAAAAAACTTGCAGCAGCTGATTTGCCAGATCCAATTCCACCCGTGAGGCCAACAATCATTTTTTAGCTTTGGTATTAATAAATTTTGGAACATTATGTTCCCAGGAACTCTCTTCAACCCTTGATGATATAAACCATTTATTATCTATTTTTTCATAAGTATCCTGGTACCACATCCCCAAAAAGAAAACTTCATCATTTTCTGTTTGCATTGGATTAAAACACATCACTTTTCCAGAAGCAGAGTTTCCATTAATTGTAAGAGAAATATTTGAGATTAGATGTTGGTAATTTGGAAAGCGATCTAGTGCTTTTTCTAAGTACTCAATTATTTCTTTTAGGTTACCTGCTTTACCGCCAACTGCAGTGTAATCAATATGAGCATCTTTGGTAAACAAGTTGTTGAACTCTTGAAAATTTTTACTATCTACTGCAGTTGCGTAATCAGTGATTAATTTTTCAAGTTCCATGCGATCTGAAATTTCAGTAATATCCATATGTATATTTTATACAAAAAAAAGGCCCTCAGATAATTCTGAGAGCCTTTCAAAGAAAAAAGCCTGACGATTACCTACTCTCACACAAGGAGACCTTGCACTACCATTGGCGTGAGTTCGTTTCACTTCTGAGTTCGAGATGGGATCAGGTGGTACCAAACTGCTATTGTCATCAGGCAAACTGGTATGTAATTCTTTTATCACTACAAATAAGTTATTCTTGAACAACGGAACCTTTTTTAAGGTTACATGATCAAGCCTCACGAGTTATTAGTACAAGTTAGCTCAACGCCTCACAACGCTTACACACCTTGCCTATCAACGTCATAGTCTATGACGACTCTTTAGTAGACCGAAGTCTATGGGAGATCTAATCTTGGGAGAGGCTTCCCGCTTAGATGCTTTCAGCGGTTATCCCTTCCGAACATAGCTACCCGGCAATGCCACTGGCGTGACAACCGGAACACCAGAGGTTCGTCCAATCCGGTCCTCTCGTACTAGGATCAGCTTCCCTCAAATCTCCAACGCCCACAGCAGATAGGGACCGAACTGTCTCACGACGTTCTAAACCCAGCTCGCGTACCACTTTAAATGGCGAACAGCCATACCCTTGGGACCTGCTCCAGCCCCAGGATGTGATGAGCCGACATCGAGGTGCCAAACACCCCCGTCGATGTGAACTCTTGGGGGGTATCAGCCTGTTATCCCCGGCGTACCTTTTATCCGTTGAGCGATGGCCCTTCCATTCAGAACCACCGGATCACTAAGACCTAGTTTCCTACCTGCTCGACCCGTCGGTCTCGCAGTCAAGCATCCTTATGCCTTTATACAATCTGCATGATGTCCGACCATGCTTAGGATACCTTCGTACTCCTCCGTTACTCTTTGGGAGGAGACCGCCCCAGTCAAACTACCCAGCACACACTGTCCTCGATCCGGATTACGGACCTAAGTTAGAGCCTCAACTTTACAAGGGTGGTATTTCAAGGACGACTCTACCAAGACTAGCGTCTTGGCTTCAAAGTCTCCCACCTATCCTACACAAATAAAGTCAAAGTCCAGTGTGAACCTGTAGTAAAGGTGCACGGGGTCTTTCCGTCTAGCTGCGGGTACACTGCATCTTAACAGCGATTTCAATTTCACTGAGTCTATGGTGGAGACAGTGTGGCCATCATTACGCCATTCGTGCAGGTCGGAACTTACCCGACAAGGAATTTCGCTACCTTAGGACCGTTATAGTTACGGCCGCCGTTTACCGGGGCTTCGATCAGGAGCTTCGCCAAAGCTAACCCCATCAATTAACCTTCCGGCACCGGGCAGGCGTCACACCCTATACGTCATCTTACGATTTTGCAGAGTGCTATGTTTTTAATAAACAGTTGCAGCCACCTAGTTTCTTCGACCACCATCAGCTTAAAGAGCAAGTCTTATCACCAATGGTGGCGTACCTTCTCCCGAAGTTACGGTACCATTTTGCCTAGTTCCTTCACCATAGTTCTCTCAAACACCTTAGTCTTCTCGACTTATCCACCTGTGTCGGTTTAGGGTACGGTTCCTTATAATCTGAAGCTTAGAGGTTTTTCCTGGAAGCATGGTATAAACTACTTCCCACTCAATGAGTGGTCGTCGTCAGTTCTCAACCTTAAAAGATCCCGGATTTACCTAAGATCTAAGTCTACAACCTTAAACACGGACAACCATCGCCGTGCTAGTCTAACCTTCTCCGTCACCCCATCGCGATTATAAGAAGTACAGGAATATTAACCTGTTTTCCATCGACTACGGCTTTCGCCCTCGCCTTAGGAGCCGACTCACCCTGCCACGATTAGCGTTGGACAGGAAACCTTGGATTTTCGGCGAAGAGGTTTTTCACCTCTTTGATCGTTACTCATGTCAACATTCGCACTTCTGATACGTCCAGCATGCCTCACAGCACGCCTTCAGCCGCTTACAGAACGCTCTTCTACCATCTTAAATAAATTTAAGATCCGTAGCTTCGGTTTATGATTTAGCCCCGTTATATCTTCCACGCAGGCCGACTCGACTAGTGAGCTATTACGCTTTCTTTAAAGGATGGCTGCTTCTAAGCCAACCTCCTAGCTGTTTGTGCCTTCCCACATTGTTTCCCACTTAATCATAATTTGGGACCTTAGCTGACGGTCTGGGTTGTTTCCCTCTCGACTACGGACGTTAGCACCCGCAGTCTGTCTCCCATGCTCATACTCATTGGTATTCGGAGTTTGCATCGGTTTGGTAAGTCGGGATGACCCCCTAGCCGAAACAGTGCTCTACCCCCAATGGTAATACATGAGGCACTACCTAAATAGTTTTCGAAGAGAACCAGCTATCTCCGGGTTTGATTAGCCTTTCACTCCTATCCACAGCTCATCCCCTCATTTTTCAACATAAGTGGGTTCGGGCCTCCAGTCAGTGTTACCTGACCTTCACCCTGGCCATGGATAGATCACCCGGTTTCGGGTCTAATTCCAGCAACTGAGCGCCCTATTAAGACTCGGTTTCCCTACGCCTCCCCTAAACGGTTAAGCTTGCTACTGAAATTAAGTCGTTGACCCATTATACAAAAGGTACGCCGTCACAGAACAAGTCTGCTCCGACTGCTTGTAAGCACAAGGTTTCAGGTTCTATTTCACTCCCCTCGCCGGGGTTCTTTTCGCCTTTCCCTCACGGTACTGGTTCACTATCGGTCAGCTGAGAGTATTTAGCCTTGGAGGATGGTCCCCCCATGTTCAGTCAAGATTTCACGTGTCCCGACCTACTCGATTTCACTTTTATAAAATTTTTGCATACAGGGCTATCACCTACTATGGCCATACTTTCCAATATGTTTTGCTAATTTTAAAAAAGCTTAAGGGCTGCTCCGGTTTCGCTCGCCGCTACTACCGGAATCTCTTTTGATTTCTTTTCCTCTAGGTACTTAGATGTTTCAGTTCCCTAGGTTTGCCTCATATACCTATGTATTCAGTATAAGATAATGTGCTTATGCACACTGGGTTCTCCCATTCGGAAATCTCCGGATCAAAGGTTGTTTACCACCTCCCCGAAGCTTATCGCAAGTTACTACGTCCTTCATCGCCTTCAGCTGCCAAGGCATCCGCCTTGTGCTCTTAATTACTTGATCATATAACCCTAAAAAAGGGCTACATACTTAGCTCTCCTTTGTAATTGCGAGCTAAGTTTTATTATTATTTGAGAATAACTTAATAAAATTTTCTTCTATTAATGCAGTGATCTAATGTGTACATATTTTTGATAACAGATAAAAATATGACACTGTAAATATAAAAATATTTACTAGAAAATTACATACCAAAACTTATAAATAACTTCTCTTAAATATTTGATTACTCGTGTGGGCACTCTAGTACGAAAGTTTCGTTAAGGAGGTGATCCAGCCACAGGTTCCCCTACGGCTACCTTGTTACGACTTTACCCCAGTCATGAAACACACCGTGGTAAACGCCCTCCCGAAGGTTAGACTATCTACTTCTGGTGCAATCCACTTCCATGGTATGACGGGCGGTGTGTACAAGACCCGAGAACGTATTCACCGCGACATGCTGATTCGCGATTACTAGCGATTCCGACTTCATGGAGTCGAGTTGCAGACTCCAATCCGGACTACGAAGAATTTTCTAGGATTAGCACCACCTCGCGGCTTAGCGTCCGTCTGTATTCCCCATTGTAGCACGTGTGTAGCCCTATACGTAAGGGCCATGATGACTTGACGTCGTCCTCACCTTCCTCCGGTTTATCACCGGCAGTCCCCTTATAGTTCCCGACCGAATCGCTGGCAAATAAGGGTAAGGGTTGCGCTCGTTATCCGACTTAACGGAACATCTCACGACACGAGCTGACGACAGCCATGCAGCACCTGTATCTTGGCTCCCGAGGGCACTGCTTCATTACAAAGCATTCCAAGTATGTCAAGTATAGGTAAGGTTTTTCGCGTTGCATCGAATTAAACCACATGCTCCACCGCTTGTGCGGGTCCCCGTCAATTCATTTGAGTTTTAGCCTTGCGGCCGTACTCCCCAGGCGGTCAACTTACTACGTTAGCTGCGCCACTGAGAAACATTGTTTCCCAACAGCTAGTTGACATCGTTTACGGCGTGGACTACCAGGGTATCTAATCCTGTTCGCTACCCACGCTTTCGCACCTTAGTGTCAGTACAGATCCAGGAGGCTGCCTTCGCCATTGGTATTCTTCACAATATCTACGCATTCCACCGCTACACTGTGAATTCTACCTCCCTCTATCGTACTCTAGTGAATCAGTTTTGGATGCAGTTCCCAGGTTGAGCCCGGGGATTTCACATCCAACTTAATAAACCACCTACGCGCGCTTTACGCCCAGTAATTCCGATTAACGCTTGGACCTTCCGTATTACCGCGGCTGCTGGCACGGAATTAGCCGGTCCTTATTCTGAAGGTAATGTCACGGTTATTGGGTATTAACCAATAACTTTTCTTCCCAACTTAAAGTGCTTTACAACCCTAGGGCCTTCTTCACACACGCGGTATGGCTGGATCAGGCTTGCGCCCATTGTCCAATATTCCCCACTGCTGCCTCCCGTAGGAGTCTGGGCCGTGTCTCAGTCCCAATGTGGCGGATCGTCCTCTCAGACCCGCTAAAGATCGTCGCCTTGGTGAGCCTTTACCTCACCAACAAGCTAATCTTACGCAGGCTCATCTAGTAGCGAAAGCTTCAAAGAGAGGCCTTCTTTCTCCCAAAGGAGGTATACGGTATTAATCCGAGTTTCCCCGGGCTATCCCCTTCTACTAGGTAGATTCCTACGCGTTACTCACCCGTCCGCCGCTCTACTTATACCCGAAGATACTTTCTCGCACGACTTGCATGTGTTAAGCCTACCGCCAGCGTTCAATCTGAGCCATGATCAAACTCTTCAATTAAAATCATGTTGTGTTACTTTTATAAAATATTAAAAATAACAAAAATATATATCTCGTATTTTGAACACCCACACGAGTAACCAAATATGTTAAAAGAATATGCCAGCTCTAGGCCGGAACGTGGAATTGTATACCCTTAGGTATAAATATCAACCGGTTTGATAACTAATTTTTATCTTTATTAACTAGGCGTTCTGAGTTAAGAAATTTCATCTTTGATCTAAGCTCGGCTCCAACCTCTTCAATTGAGTGAGAAGCAGTATTTTTACGCATTTTTTTCATAATTGGGCCGCCTGTTGCATCGTTACTCTGTCGACAATCATTTAAGAAATTATCCGCAAATTCTCCTGTTTGAATTCTACTTAAAATTTCTTTCATAGCCTCCTTCGTATCATTAGTAATGACTTTAGGTCCGCTAATATAATCACCAAATTCTGCAGTATTAGAAATGGAATAATGCATATTCGCTATCCCACCCTCGTGAATGAGATCAACAATTAGTTTTGTTTCATGCAAACATTCAAAATATGCCATCTCAGGACTGTAACCAGCTTCTACCAAAGTTTCATACCCTGCCTTTATTAAAGCAGTCATGCCGCCACACAAGACAGCTTGTTCTCCAAAAAGATCAGTTTCGGTTTCTTCTTTAAAAGTAGTCTCTAAAACACCTGCTCTTGTTCCGCCGTTTGCCATTGCATATGAAAGTGCGATGTCTCTTGCGCTATGGTTATATGGATTATCTCCATCTTGATATATCGCAATCAAGGATGGCACACCGCCGCCATTAATATAAGTACTTCTTACTGTATGTCCTGGACCTTTAGGAGCAATCATAATGACAGATGTTTTTTCTTCAGGAACAATTTTTTTAAAATGAATATTAAAACCATGCGCAAATGCTAAAACTGCATTTTCCTTTAAATTAGCTTTAATCTCAGATTCATACAATCCCTGTTGGAATTCATCCGGCGCTAGTATCATAACTAAATCAGCACCACCAATCGCATTTGAAACTTTGGCAACTTTTAATCCAGCTTCTTGAGCCTTTTTCCATGACGTGGAGTGCTCTCTTAAAGCAACTGTAACATCCACTCCTGACTCATGAAGATTATTTGCATGCGCGTGACCCTGAGATCCATAACCAACTATAGTTACTTTTAGTTGTTGAATAATTGAAATGTCAGCATCTTCATCATAAAAAATTTTCATCTTTACTACTCCTAAATTTTTAAAACTTTCTCGCCTTCGTGAAGGCCTATGCTTCCTGATCTAACTATTTCAAGTAGATTAGCTTTTCCAATGGCTTTTATTGCGATCTCTATATCGCTTGAAGTACCCCAAGCAGACATGACGATACCATCTTTATGCTTTTCATGAATTTTCCCATTGAGCTTTTTCAAAATTTTTTGAATTTTTTCATTGCGTAAGAACTTGACCAAAATAAATTCATACTCATGATGCTCTCCCTCAGTTAAATCAGATACCTTGATCACATCTATTATTTTATTAATCTGTTTAGTGATTTGCTCTACATCATTTTCTGAGCCGCGAGTCGTAACAGTCATCCTTGAATAACTTCCATCAAAAACAGGGCCAACATTAAGTGTCTCAATGTTATAACCACGCTGATGAAATAGACCAACTACTCTTGCTAGCGCTCCAGGTTTATTCTCTATTAATATAGATATTATTCTTTTCATGCCTTAACATTCTTTTTAATCCACATGTCTTTCATGCTTCCATTAGGAGCAACTAGCATTGGATAGACATGTTCATTTGGATCGACATAGACATCGACAAATACTAATTTGTCCTTCATAGAGAATGCCTTTTCTAAAGACTTCTTAAGATCTGCTTTTTTGGTGACTTTCATACCAATATGCCCATAAGATTCAGCAAGTTTTACAAAATCAGGCAAAGAATCAGAATAGGTACTCGCTGAATGCCGTCCACCATAATTCATATCTTGCCATTGTCTGACCATCCCAAGGGCTTCATTATTAATGTTTATAATTTTTATTGGTAGATTGTACTGAAGGCAAGTAGAAAGCTCTTGAATACACATCTGAATACTTCCCTCGCCAGTAACACAAACAACCTCGTCTTTGGGAAAAGCTAATTTAACTCCCATGGCTGCAGGCAAACCAAAACCCATTGTCCCCAACCCACCAGAATTCACCCAACGTCTGGGTTTATTGAAATGATAATACTGAGCTACAAACATCTGATGTTGGCCAACATCAGATGTAACCCAAGCATTTCCATTTGTGGCATGATAGAGTTCTTGCACAACAACCTGAGGAAGAATCATTTGAGATTTGTTTTTCTTGAGATATAGATCATGATCGAGGCCGTGCATTTCTCTCCATTTAGCAACTTGTTGATTCCATGATTCAAGAGCATCTGTATCAATTTTAATTTTAGAACGTTTAATCTCTTTTATAAGTGCGCTAAGAGAGTCTTTTACTTGTCCAACTATAGGTATATCTGCATTAATAATTTTTGAGATTGAAGCAGGATCAACATCGATATGAACAATTCTTGCGTTTGGGGCGAACAATGATGGAGTATTAGTAATGCGATCATCAAATCTTGCGCCAACCGCAATAATAACATCGGCATTGTGCATCGCCATGTTTGCTTGGTAGGTTCCATGCATACCTAACATTCCCATGAAATACTTATCCTTTGCGGGATATACACCCAGTCCCATCAAAGTGTTAGTAACAGGTGCTTTTAATAATTTGTTTAAGGCAATTAGCTCCTTATGAGCATTTCCAAGAATTACACCACCACCTGCATAAATTACTGGGCGTTCTGCTGATAAAATATTTTTACATGCTTTTTTAATCTGTCCAGGGTGGGGTAAAACTCTAGGTTGATATGACCTCAGTGAGACCTCTTTAGGTTTTTTGTATTCATATAATTTTGTTGGATCAGTTTTATCTTTAGGTATATCAATAACAACTGGGCCGGGCCTACCTGTGGTAGCTATATGAAATGCCTCTTGGATAATTCTCGGAATATCTTGAGTATCTTGAACGATAAAGCTGTGTTTTACTATTGGTCTTGAGATACCTATCATGTCAGTTTCCTGAAATGAATCAGTGCCAATTAGATGACTTTGTACTTGTCCAGAAATTACAATCAAAGGAATTGAATCCATATATGCAGTCGCCAAACCAGTAATTGCGTTCGTTGCACCGGGCCCAGAAGTTACCAAAGCAACTCCAGGTTTTCCTGTGGCTCGAGAATAGCCATCTGCTGCATGAGTAGCCCCTTGTTCATGACGAACTAAAATATGATCACAAGCTTTTTGTTTAAATATAGAATCATAGATGTGCAAGGCAGCACCACCCGGATAGCCAAATATAAACTTTACTCCCTCCTCTTTAAGAGCTCGTAGTAACAGATCGCCACCTGAAAGTTTCATGAATCTAAATTATTTACCAAAAAGTAGATAGTTTTATACATTAATTATGATTAAAAACAAGTTTATTGCTTATTTATAAGGACTTTCAGGCTATTTCATTAAGTGAATTAATGACTTTATATCTTTAGGAAGATCTGCCTTAAATTCAAAAGCATCATCTTTATTTAAACATGGGAATCTTATAGTAGAGGCATGCAAAGCTTGTCTAGAAAAGTTCTGGATGCAATCGATTAATTTTTTTGAGGTTCCTTTCGCAATAAGATTTCTCGGATTATATAAAGTGTCTCCAATGATTGGAAGTTTTTGATGACTGAGATGCACCCTAATTTGATGAGTTCTACCAGTCTCGATTTCAATTGAAACATGAGAATACCCGCCATAAGAGCTAATTAATGAAACATGAGACAAAGCATCTCTTCCATTTTCTCCAACTCGCATACGTATTCTGTTTCTTGGATCTCTTTCAATGGAATGATCTATAGAAAAACTTCCAATTACTTTTCCTACAACTAAAGCTTCATACTGCTTATAGACTTCTCTTTCTTGCAATTTATTAACAAAAAAATTTCTAAATTTTTCATTTTTAGCAATAACTAAAACTCCAGACGTATCTTTATCTAACCTATGTACAATTCCACATCTTGGAAGAATCCTCAGATTTGGAAAATGAAAGGCAAGTGAGTTTGCTAAAGTTCCATTATGACATCCTGCGCCAGGATGCATTACCACTCCAGACGATTTGTTAATAATTAAAAAGTCTTCCTCCTCATATAAAATATCTAAAGGAATGTCCTCTCCATCCCATGATACTCTTTTCTCAAAGACTGGATCTAGAGCAAGCTCATCGCCAATATGAACTTTTTCTTTAGCTTTAAGATGTTCACCATTCACCAAAAGATTACCTTGCAAAATCCATTTTTGAATTTGGTTGCGGGAAAAATCTTCAAACAATAAAGTTGCAGCTTGATCTAAGCGAAAATTATTCTGCTTTTCATTAATATTCTTATGAATCATTTAAGGAATTTGAAAACTTTTTTACTATCTTACAATCTAATCTAATTGAATTAACCCAAACGCTTTAATAAATGTAAAATACTTTACCAGTGAAATACAAAATAAAAAATCTTCGTAAATTAACATTACTTGCTTTAGTGACTCAGTTCATTTTTATTTCATCTTGCAGCTCTGATGGTCCAGTAATGGAGCAACCTGAACAGATTTATTACGATCTTGCTCAACGAAGGATGAAAGCAAACAATTACTTTTCAGCTATTGAGGCTTTGCAAGCAATTGAAACAAATTATCCATTTGGTCGATATGCTGAGCAAGCTCAGTCAGAATTGATATATGCATATTACATGAACGGTGAAGATGAAGCGTCACATGAAGCAGCTGAAAAATTTATCCGCTTAAATCCAAGACATCCTAACATTGATTATGCTTATTTTATGAGAGGAATTTCTAGCTATACCAGAGATAAAGGAATATTTGCGAGGGTTTTTAAAAGAGATCTTTCTGATAGAGATATTTCTGGAGCCAAACAAGCCTTTGGAGAACTATCAGAATTTCTAACTCGTTTTCCTCAAAGCCAATATGCTCCTTATGCTTCCCAGAGGCTAATTTACTTAAGGGCTTTGATAGCTAAAAATGAGTTAGTTGTGGCTGAATATTACCTTAGGAGAAAAGCATATGTAGCAGCTCTTAGGAGAGCCAAGTATGTTATCGAAAATATTCCAAATACCTCAGAGACGATGAGGGCTCTAACAATAGCAAGAGAATGCTATAAGCAACTGGGTTATTTCGAATTAATGGAAGATATTGATTCAGTCATTTTGATGAACGGGGGTGTTATTTCAGAACCTCAAAAAAAATCTTCATGGAATTTCTTTTCCAGAAATGCTCCAGCACCAAATTAGAAAGTTTAAATTATTTTGTACAAGGCTTTAGTTAGTTGATTGTTAGTTTTGTACATTTCTCTTGGTTTATGTTGTTGATTGCAAATAAATCCGTATCCTAAGTGTTGATCTGGATCCCCAAATGCAACAGCGCCTCCAATCCCAGCATGACCAAACATTCTATTTTTTAAAATAGGTGATATATTTCCAAGAAAAGAAATTCCCTGCGACAGCTCATATCCAAGTCCAAATTTTATACCCGCACCAAATAATACTGAGTCAGGACCATTGGAATAAGGTGTAATAGCAAGCTCTAATGTATTTTTCGACATTATTGAAGTGCCGTTTCTACTGCAGCCATTGCTTAAAATCCCATACAATTTTGCTAAACTTTTGGCTGTTCCATGGCCATTTGCTGAGGGGATTTCCGCGATTCGCCAGTCTTCAGAATTTTGAAAATTATCACTATCCTCATCCCTAAATTCAAATGCCTGTTCGAAGTCACCAGTCTTCAAGGCCTCCTTAAAGCTTTTGATTCTTTTTGGTAAAAGAAAATCAGGAACATGTTTCAAGAATCCTCCAGGCAGTTTAATAAAATCTTTTTGCATCATTATCATATCTGCGCACCTGCTAAAATTTTCTCTTGGAAGCCCAATATGAAAATCTAAATCAAATGGTTGAGCTATCTCCTCTTGAAAATATTGTCCGACACTCCTACCATCGATCCTTTTTATAATTTCTCCAACCAGCCAACCATATGTAAGTGCGTGATAGCTTTGCGACGAACCTGGTTCTCTGTAGGGACTTTGTGACTCAAGATGGCTGACAAACTTGTCCCAATCTTGAAATGAACCAGAGGGAATCCCACCTTTAAATCCAAACATACCTGCTCTATGACATAAAAAATCACTAACTTTAGTTGTCTCTTTCCCGTTACAGCTATATTCCGGCCAATAATAACTAACTAATTGATTTGGATTTAGCTTGCCTTGATCAATTAGTCTTGCAGCACATGTTGCTGTTACCCCCTTTGTAACAGAAAAAACGTTGACTAAAGTATCTTCCTTCCATGCCTTTGTTCTTTCTGCATCTTGATGTCCGCCCCAAAGATTTACAACAAGTTCTCCCTTGTGTTCAATAGCTATAGAAGCGCCTGTCTCAAATCCACTTTCAAAGGCATTAGAGAAAATTTCTTTCAAAGGAAGAAATTTTGAATCGCAATCTCCCTTAATCATTTAAGTCTCTATAATTTTGTATTTCTCCACTTTGTAACCTTTTTTGATAACTTAACAACTCCTTTCTAATTACAGGAGCTAGGACATACAAACCTAAGATATTTGGTAAAGCCACAATGAAGATAAGTGCGTCTGAAAAATCCAATACTGCACTTAAATTTACAGTACAACCAATAGCGATAAAAATACAAAAAAATATTTTAAAAATATTTTCTGCTATTGAAGATTCTCCAATAATGTAAGTCCAGCCTTTTAAGCCATAGTATGACCAAGACAATATTGTTGAAAATGCAAATAATAAAGCAATAAATGATAATGGAATGACAGACCAAGACAGAGTGCTACTAAAAGCAGTTGAGGTTAAAGCAATTCCTTGAATTCCTTCATTTGCCAATCTTGGATCATAGACTGTAGTTAAAATTACTAGAGCCGTAAGTGTACAAATTACTACGGTATCTATAAAAGGTTCCATTAATCCCACAAAGCCTTCAGAAACTGGTTCTTGAGTTTGAACAGTCGAATGAGCGATTGCTGCTGATCCAATGCCAGCCTCGTTAGAAAATGCTGCTCTTTGAAATCCTAAAATCATGATTCCCAGCATTCCTCCACTCATGGCTGTTGGATTAAATGCTTCGTAAAATATTGCTGACAATGCCCAAGGCACTCTGTCTACATTTATAAAAATTACAATTAAAGCTCCCACTACGTATGTCAATGTCATAAATGGGACTAGCTTTGCAGTAACCCGAGCTATGCTTTTTATTCCGCCGATGATTACCAGTCCAACTATTCCAGCAAGGATTGAACCAAATAACCAACCCTTATCAACAAAATAGCTAGAATCTCCCCCTGTTATAAAAATAAATTGCTGAAAAGCTTGATTCGATTGAAACATGTTCCCAATACCCAAACATCCAAAAACAATTGCCAGTGCATAAAATAATCCCATTGGCTTTGCAAGCCAAGATAAATTTTTTTGATGCAATCCAGCTTCAAGATAATACATTGGGCCACCAGAGATACTTCCATCTGGATTAACCTTTCTGTACATGACCCCAGCTACACATTCAGCAAATTTTGTAGACATCCCTAAGAAACCTGCAATTATCAACCAAAATGTAGCTCCGGGACCTCCTATAGAAATAACAATTGCTACTCCAGCAATATTCCCTATGCCTACAGTTCCAGATACAGCTGTAGATAATGCTTGGAAATGAGTAAGCTCGCCTTCATTTCCTGACTTAGTGTAGTCTCCTCTTAATAATTGAAATGCGTGTTTAAATCCCCGTAGATTTAAAAAATTAAAGTAAAAAGTAAAAAAAATTGCTCCTCCAATCAACCATATAACTATTAAAGGCATGGGAGTATTAAAAATCATATATTCATAAAAAATAAAACTGGATAAAATATTTGTTACAGGTTGAATGACGGCATTAATTGTGGCATCTATTCCATCTGCTGATAACGGTGTTGAAATTAAAAAAAAGAGACAAAAAATAAGTCTGTTAGGTTTCATAAATTGAATATACTACATTAACAAATTTATATTATATGAAAATAGGAATTCTCAATGCTGATACTGTAGAACTTCCGGGTGCATCAGCATTTGGTCAATATCCAGAAATGTTTTCAAAAATTTTTTGGGCAATAGATCCAACCATTCAGTTTGAAGCATATGAAGTGCAGTTTGATCATTATCCAAAAAAAATAAATGATTGTGATGCATACTTAATTACCGGTAGTAAAGCTAGCGCATACGAAGAGAAAAATTGGATAAATAAACTAAAAAAATTCGTTCAAACTCTTCATCAAAACAAAACAAAGTTGATAGGCATTTGTTTCGGCCATCAGATAATAGCTGAGGCTTTAGGAGGCTCTGTAAAGAATTCCCCAAAGGGTTGGCATGTTGGAGTAGATTCAATATCTTTATTTAAACAAGAGTTTGATTTTGATTTTGAAGGTGGTGAGTTTAATCTAGTTTTCAGCCATCAAGATGAAGTTATAAAATTGCCTGAAAACGCAAAATTAATTGCAGGATCACCGATTTGTCCAAATGGGATGTTTGTCATTGATGATCATATCCTTTGTACGCAAGGACATATTGAATTAAAGAAAGACTTTGCAAAATTAATATATGAATTTAGAAAAAATCAGATTGGAGATGCGAAATATTTAAGTGCTTGTAAAACATTAATTGATGAAACAGATGAATTGGCAGTTGTAAAAGTCCTAATAAAATTTTTAAAAAATTAATTTAAAAAGGTTTATCGCCATCAATTGCCACTCGCTCTAATAAACGGTGCGCAGGAAAATAATCATTAATGGGTTTGTGTTGAGTGCTTCTGTTATCCCAAATAGCAATAGAATTTGGCTCCCAATTGAAACGACAGGTATATTCAGCAGTAATTGAGTGATCAAATAGAAAATCTAAAATTGCTGAGCTTTCTTTAGGTGGCAGGCCGATTATTTTTGTTGTAAACAAAGCATTTACAAAAATAACTTTTTGTTTGCTTTCGGGGTGCACTCTTATAACAGGATGTTGAACCGGAGGATTATCTTTGACAGCTTCAGCCAAGCGCTCTTTCCCACCAGGCTCTGCCAAACTTTCCTTAAAACCATAACTAAAATCATGCTCTGCATTAAGATTTGAAAGAAATTTTTGCATTCCTTTAGATAAACCATCATATGCAGCTGACATGCTAGCCCACATTGTATCCCCTCCCTTTGGAGGACAAATTTTTGATCTTAAAACTGAACCCAATGGTGGATGTTGACGGAATGTCATGTCCGAATGCCACACCTCGATTTTACTTGGTTTTTCTGCCGTGCTCTCAAGAATTGTAATTTCTGGAAAGCCTTCAACTGTTTCATAGGCGGGATGTGTTTGAACTGGGCCAAATGATTCTGCTAATGCTTTATGTTGTTGCGGCGAAATATCTTGATCACGAAAAAAAATAACTTTGTGTTTTATAAGCAGTTTTCTGATTTCGGCATAGACATCAGGTTGCAAGTCATTACAAAGGTCGACTCCATGTAATTCCGCTCCTAGAGCTGCAGCTATTGGCTTTACTTTAAACATTTTTAATAAAATATTTCTTTTAAAGAAATTTTAGTCTTTAATCTCACTATCAATCAAGACTGCTATTAATAAGGCCGGCTCATCTCCATGATTGACCCATGCATGATTTGTACCTCTTTGAACCACAGTATCAAATGGCTCAAGTCTTACTTCTTCTTCATCTAATAAAAGAGTGACATCACCCTTTAATAAAATTATGTAGTCAATCGTCTCTGTCTTGTGCATTGCTGGATGCTTAGAGGTGTCTATCCTATGGTGAGCTGCTCCAATGCGATCGAATGCCTCAGCAGCCAAATCTTGAAGAACATCCCATGGAACTCCTTCTGGAGTAGGATTAATTTGAAAATATCTAAATTTTGTTCCGCCTTCGGGAGGTGACAAGATGATTGCAGAGTCACCCCTATCGACTTCATCAGTTGAATCGATTACTGCTCCATCTGTATTCCAGATTTCAAATAGTCCTCCTACCTCTTCTCCTATTGAGCATGCAGGTGGTCCATCAATTGTGATGATTGATTTACCATTTTGATTATGTCCTGTGATTATTCTTCTCATTTTCTTTCTTTTAATAAACTTAATAAATGATTTTACAACTTATTTGAAATTGCATAGCAAGCTGGAATATAAAAAACAGCAATAATCGTAGAGCCGATAACACCACCTGCCATTGCCCAAGCAAGCGGTTCAAAGAAAATACTTGTGATTAATAAAGGCATGAATCCTCCAATGGTCGTTGCTGAGGTTGTAATTACATGACGAGTAGATCTTATGATTACTTCGACTAAATCCTCTTTATTTATAGGGGATTTAGCATGAGCTTCTTTTATATGAGATAAAACAACTATTGAATCATTGATTGACAGTCCAGCAAGTCCTATTGCTCCAACGAGACCCATGAAACCAAAATTGGCTTGACCAAGAGTTAATCCTAGAAAAGCTAAACCTGTACACCAACCCGCAACGCTTAATATAAGAGTTGCTTGTCTAAATGAGTTTAAAGCTGAAACTAATGCAATAACAATAAGCACAAAGAATAGTATTGCCGATGAAAAAATGTTTGCTTGAGATTTACCTCTTGCATCTGCTTCTCCGCCTACCTCAAGAATGTAGCCAGGAGGAAGCTCAGCCCTAAATATTTGTATCTTATCCTTCAAAAATTTTTCTGTGTCTGAAGGAAGTAATCCTGGCCAAATCCAAGCCGCTACTTGATTTTGTCTTTTGCCAGCATCTCTAGAAACAAAATTTGCCTGATTGGTAACAGCAAATTCTCCATAATTAGATGAATAATCAAATCCATCGTTTGATGGGACTGATAAATATTGTGTAGATCTAATTGAATCATTGGAAGAACCTCTTAATTTAATAGGAATTTCTTTATTACCATCTAGCATAGTCCCAACTTTTATACCTTCACTTGCAATTGCGAGTTCGTTAATAAAAAATTCGCCTGAAATTGAATTCATGGCTAAATCAGATTCACTAAATTTAAACTCTAAATTAGCAGCGCCCCCGCTTAGTTCACTGTTGGTTAAATATACATCCGGGGCAGCTCTAATTATCAACTCTAGTTTATTACCCAAAGCTCTCAGAACAGAAAGGTCTGGACCATCAATACTATACTCAACGGCCGCATCTACTGGAGGGCCTGAATCAAATTTATCAATAATAATTTTTAAATCTGGATTTTCAGAAGTAAGTCTTTTTGCAAGCGAAGGAAGTTTTTTGATCATCTCACTGTAAGAAGAGGCTATGTAGACTCCTTGCGCTAGGTTATTAGACCCAAGAGCGGAATCGCCGCCTATTACGTTGTAAAGTATTCTTGGCAATCTTCTGCCTATAAACCAAAAATCATCTTCAACGATTCCACTATTCAATATAGACTCTCTGATTTTTAACACCTCTTTCTTAGTGCTCTCTACATTAGAGTTTTGAGGTAACTCAATTAACACCTTGAACATATTCCTGTCCAAAGCCGGAAAAAAATCTGCCTTTAAAAATGGAAATGATAAAAAACCTATCATGGGCAAAATCATTGCAATCATGATTCCTCTCCTAGGAAGGGCATATGACCATGTTAGAAGATCTCTGTATCTGTTTAGAAGCTTTTGATTTGAGTATCCGTTTCCAGAAAAAATTTCCTTATCAAAGAACTTAATTTTATTAATATAGTTTAGAAGGAGTGGAACAACATATAGCGCGAGAAACAAGGACGCAGTAACAGATAAAATAACGGTTTTAGCCATGCCTCCAACAAATTCTGCGCTTGGCCCTTGACCTGCTGCAATTGGGAAAAACGACAAAGCAGTTGTTGCGGTTGCAGCAGAAAGCGGAATCCATAAATGACTAAATGTTTCGTATGATGCTAATTCCCGAGAGTGACCTAAACTTCGTCTGTATTTAAAGTCTTCAACTACAATAATTGCATTATCTATTAACAACCCAAGAGCAATAATTATTCCTGTCATTGAGGTTTGATGCAGTGGCAAACCTAATAATTTACATCCAAATAAAACTAAAAAAATTGTAAGAGGTATGATTGACCCAACGATCAAAGCTGATTTAAAGCCTAACAAAAAATAACTTATTCCAATAACAATTAGGGTCGCGAAAATTATGCTTCCATACAAATTATTAAATTTTTGTTTAAAGTAATATGATTCGTCGTAAATTTTTTCTAATTTGATTTCAGGAGGAAGTTGCTTTCTAAAATCTTCTACTAATAACTCAATGCTTTCCACATAAAGATCAACTCTCAAGGAAAATGCACCCCTTATTTCAACGAGAACAGCCTTCTCCCCATTAAATACAACAAGTTCTTCGGGTGGATCTCTGGGATTTTTTGATAAGCTCGCTATATCACCAAGCCGGATAATTTCATATTCATTAAAAACTTTTATGGGTAAATTAGACACCTCAGATAAGTTAGTTAGATTTTCTTGAGACTTTACAAGAAATTCTTGACCATTTTTTGATATTTGCCCAATAGGTTTTTTTGTATCAAGTGAGGTGAGAACCTTTGCTACTTCTTGAAAGGTGAGTCCAAGAGCTGATAACTTTGCATTATCAATTTCAACTAAAACTTCCTCATCTGCAGAACCAAAAACAGAACTCCTATCTGATCCTGCTATATATGCCATACTTTGACGAAGATCCTCAGCTATTCGTGATAGCAGAATAAGTGGTGGTTCGCCATCACCATTCCATGTGAGCGCATACAACAATGTAGTTGGAGGTCCGCTACTTCTAATTAACTGTGGCTTCAGTCCAGCAGGCAAATCAAATAATGATTGATCTAACTTATCTTGAACTTCAGACCACACTTGCTCAATTAATGCCGGAGAAACGTTATCTTTTATTTCCAGAACAGTTGTGCCAAAACCCTGAGAGGCAAATGAAATAATTTCATTAAGCTCATAAACCTCTCGGAGTTTTGCCTCCATTGGCTCAAGAATTTGTGTTTCAATTCTTGTTGGTGATGCACCAGGATAAATTGTCTGAACTGTTGACCAGCGTTGAGCTAACTCAGGATTTTCTTGTCGAGGAACTGTGTTAAGCGCAAATACACCAGATAAAAATATAAAAATTAGTAGTAGTGCAAAAACTCTAGGTTGTGTAAATAAAATCTTTAAAAAAAACATAGCTTAATTTACTCTTAAAATCTCACTATCTATGACTTGTTCTGCTCCTCCGCTAACAACCATATCACCCGTATTAATAGTGCCAGAAATATAAGCGTTATTTCCTTCAACATGAATTAATTCAACAATTTCTTTGGATACTTGATATTGATTTTTTTGATCTGTAGATACTGTATAAACATTCCAAAGACCTTGTGTTCCTTGAGAAAGAGATTTGAGTGGCACCCATGCACCTGTTTTTTCTTTTATTTGCGTCAATTGCAGAAATGAAATGGATCCAGGATTAATGAAGGTACTAAATTCAAAGATACACAATCTATTATCACTTCCTTGACTGCTCATTTGAGTAAATCTCTTAAGTTGAGCAGAATGTATTTTGTCATTAATAACAAAATTGTATTCCTGCCCAATAATAAGGCCATCTATGACGGTGCTTGGTACAGATACATGTGCTTCAACACTCGTAGAATCAATTACTTCTAAAATTGCTATTCCAGGGCTCGTCACTGTTCCAGAATCAAAGAATCTATTTTGAATGTAGCCATTAAATGGAGCACGAATTTTGGTTTGCTCCAACTTTACAGAATAGAAATCAACTTGAGCCTTTGCAATTAAAAAATCCGAACTAGCACGGTCAAGTTCTTGATTGGAAATAAAACCTTTCTCTTTTAAGTCTGTAAATCTCTTAAGAACTTGATCTGCTAAGTCATATCTTGCAAGTGCCTGGTTGAGGCTAGCCTGCATTTCTGATGGATCTAAAAAAGCTAAAATATCACCTTTTTGAATAGCATCACCTATATCAACTTTTACTTCATCAATTTTTCCAGCGACTTCAAAAGCTAATTTAGAATAATTTAGGGGTAGAATCTTGCCCGGGAATCTTTGGGAAATATTGTATGTTTTTTGTATTTCAATTGTTGTTATTTCTAATGAGCCATTGGCAGATAATGAACTTATTAATATAAGAGAGAGATTCAAAATTATTAAAAATTTATTCATAGAAAAATATTGTGCTATGCTATTGATGTTAACAGCGTAAACATAGTATATATGTAATGTTTTCACTGTCAACATGTATACTTATGACATATCATCACGGAAATCTAAAAGAAGAGCTCATTTCTAGTGCATGCAAAATTTGTGAGGCTGATGGTCATGATCATATGAGTTTGAGATCAATTGCAAAGGAAGCAAATGTTTCTCAAACTGCACCATATAGACACTTTAAAACAAAAGAAAGTCTTCTTGCAGAAGTTTCAAAGCGTGGGTTCGATGAGTTAACTAAAAGAATGAGTGAAGCTTTAAATAAAAAAAATAATGCTCTCTCTCCA
This sequence comes from uncultured SAR86 cluster bacterium, assembly GCA_902541245.1. Classification (GTDB taxonomy): domain Bacteria; phylum Pseudomonadota; class Gammaproteobacteria; order Magnimaribacterales; family D2472; genus D2472. The sequence continues at coordinate 34,479 of CACBPT010000002.1, forward strand.
GAGGATCAGTTCTTAGAGATGGGTCTTGCTTACCTTGAATTTGGTGTTGAGAAACGCAATATTTATGATTTGATGCACAGTCCATCCATTCAAAAAGCAGATTTTCCTGAGCTGCTTGAATCTGCTGGAGGAGCATTTGATGTGCTAGTAAAAATTCTTATTAAACTTCATCCAGAAATAGATGAAATTCATCTTAGTCAAAAATGTATGAAGTATTGGGCAATGATGCATGGCCTGATTGGTATATTAGATATCAAACCAAATTCACCAACTGAATCAGATGCCGCAAAAGCAATGATCAATACAAAAAAAGACCTTAGATCTTTCCTAAAAGAAACAGTAGACTTTTAGTCTATAAAAATTTTAATTCTTTTTGAGTAAATGGGAGGGTCATGTGGTATGTGCCTAAAGTCGCCCAAAAGAAGTTGCAGAGTGTGCTCTCCCTTGGATAATTCAAGCTCCACCTCTGTTTGGCCTTTACCAAAATGTACGTGGTTTTTATCAGCAGGAATTGGCATGTTTAAAGGCGGTAATTCTGCATCTATGATTAAATGATGGTGGCCTGTATTTTGAATTTGAATTCCAGCTGGCGCAACGCCAAAATTTTTAAGGCCAAACTTAACAGTAACTTTGCCATTTAATGATTCTTCATTATTTGGGGATATGAAATACACTGAAGCATTAATTGGACTGGGTGTTAACTCAATTGCGCCCAATGAAACTGACAAAAATAATATAAAAAAATATCTCATTTAATTTAAATATCCTCCATCGCCATACATCAAGGTGTTAAATTCTCCTTTGCTTTCAGCTTTAAGAGCTTTGGCTAGAACAATAGTATGAGAATGATATGGTACCGTCTGATCAATTTTACAAAAAATGTTTGCTTGAGCATTTTTTAAAAACGGTGTGTGGCTTACATCCCAAAAATCATTCTTAAATCTTTGTGATTCTAAATCTTTTGAGCTGCATAAATTTGCTATTTCTTGCTGATTCTTTTGTAAAATATTTATACATAGCAATACATCTTCCATGAGAGCATCGTGAATACTGGCCTCTTTATTCACACAAACTAAAATTGCCGGTGGATCAATTGATAGAGAAGTTACTGAAGATGCAGTCATGGCATATGTTTTTCCTGTGGCATCTCTTGCAGAAATTACACTTACAGATGCAGCCAAAGATCTCATTGCAATTAAAAATTGTTCTTTAGTCATTAGCGTTATAATTTATAATCTTTAAAAATTTAAAAATTGAACACGTCAAGCATAAGAATAATTGGAGGCAGAAACAAGAGCTATCGTATAGTTTTTAAGGCATCTCCTGATTTGAGACCAACCAGTGATAGAGCAAAAGAAACTTTATTTAGTTGGCTCCAATTCGAAATAGAAAATAAATCTTGCTTAGACTTATTTGCTGGCACCGGTGGATTAGGATTTGAGGCACTATCTAGGGGTGCTAACCATGTAACATTTGTAGAAAAAGATAAATTCTTGCACTTAAATATAATAAAAAATATTAATCATCTTGGTCATAAAAATAATATTGAAATATTCCATAATGATGCCTATAGATGGTTAAAAACAAATAAAAGAACATTTGATTATATTTTTCTTGACCCTCCATTTGATAGGGTTGAATATTCAGACCTTTTAAGCAAAATATATGAAAGTAATATCATCAATGATGATGGAAAAATATTTTTAGAAACCAGCAAGCACACAGAGCTTAAATTGAGAGACCCTCAAAGGATTCTCAAGAATAAGATTATTGGTGATGTTAGGCTCATGATTTTACAATGAAAATTAGAATAGCAACCAGACTATCTCCGCTTGCAATCCTTCAAACTAAAGAAGTAATTAAAAAAATACATCATCATGAGCCAACATGTATTTGTGAAATTATTAAAATAAAGTCTGATGGAGATCAAACAGATATACCTTTGCATGTTATTGGAGGTAAGGGCTTATTTGTTTCCAAGCTTGAGCAAGCGTTATGTAATCAAATTGCAGATATTGCAGTCCATAGTTTAAAAGATGTGCCTGCATCCCTTGATAAAAAATTTACTATTGCAGCAACACTTCCGAGAGAAGAAGTAGAAGACGTTTTGTTGTTAAGAGAGAATTTAAATATAAGTGATTTATCAACAAAGCTAAAAATTGCTACCTCAGGACCTAGAAGAAAAGCACAATTGCTGGGAATAAACTCAGATTTCAACATAGTACCCATAAGAGGAAATATTCAAACAAGAATTGATAAAATGACTAAAGAAAATTTAGATGGCTTGATAGTTGCAAAAGCTGCTTTGAATAGATTAAAAATTTCACATCCAAATATTTATATATTTTCGCAAGAAGAAATGCTACCTGCTGCTGCTCAAGGAGCAATTGGGATCGAAGTTATTGAAGAAAATCTGAGAGCTGAAACAAATAATCTACTTAAATCTATAAACGATAATTTAACTTTTCAAGCTACAGAAATTGAAAGAACTGTTGTTGCAGCTCTTCAGGGTAATTGTTTATCGCCAATTTCTGCTCTCTGTAAAATTAGTGATCAAGATATTGAACTAAAAGTAAGGGTCTCGAATCAAAAAGGATCTGAAGTTTATGATCAGAAAGAAATTTTTAAATTGGATAATAAAATTGAAGCTTTGGAAGGTTTCATTGAAAAACTCATAAGAAATGGTGCAAAAACACTAATTCAAAAATAAATGATTGTTAATACAAGGCCGAAAGAAATTGGTGATAAAACTAATGATTTACTCAATGAGCTTAAATGTGATTTTATACATGTACCTTTTACCAAGATTGAGGAATTAGAGCCTCCTGCCTCTGCAAAAATCCTATTAGATAAATTGGGTAATTATGATGCTGTGATTTTCACCAGTCAGTCTGCTGTAAAATATGGCATAAAATTTTTTCAGGAAAAATGTGCGAATGTAAATCAAATTCCAATAATCTCTATCGGATTAGCAACTCAAAGGTGCTTAAATGAATTAGGCATCTCCTCAGTTGTTCCAAAAACTTATAACTCTGTGGGAATTTCAAAGTTGATGACAAAAAAAAATTATAGGAAATGTTTAATTTTTTGCGGTGATAAAGATCCTCAGCTTCTTTCAATTACTAATGCAGATATTGATATATTTCCTTGCTACGAATCTCAGGATAAAAAAAATATAGACTTTGCGAAGATTAAAAAATTAGATAAATCGATAATTTTAATCTATACACATCAAAGCTTAGAGATTTTAGTAAAAAATTTTAAAGCCTATGAAATGGAAAAAATCATTTTAATTTGCGCATCAGAAAGAATTCGAAAATTAGCATCAAATTATAGTTTTAAGGATTGCGTCTTAGCAAAGTCACCACTCGACAAAGATATTCTAAATGCTGCTACAAGAATGAGTAATTAAATTAGTTATTTCTTCTTACCATTGCCATTGCCGCTCTTCATGGCAGTAAAGAATTCATCATTTGTTTTTGCAGACTTAAGCCTTTCTATCAAGAATTCAATTGCTTGAGAATCTTCCATATCATCAAGAATTTTTCTCAAAATAAACATTCTTTGCAATTCTTCCGGACTGGTAAGAAGGTCCTCTCTTCTGGTCCCTGAACGTCTAATGTTAATTGCAGGATAAATTCTTTTTTCTGCAATTTTTCTTTCGAGGTGAATTTCCATATTTCCAGTTCCTTTAAACTCTTCATAAATTACTTCATCCATTTTTGAACCAGTTTCAACTAAAGCAGTCGCAATAATTGTAAGACTTCCGCCCTCCTCAAGATTTCTTGCTGCACCGAAAAATCTTTTTGGTCTCTCAAGAGCATTTGAATCAACTCCTCCTGAAAGAATTTTTCCTGAAGCAGGTTGAACGGAATTGTATGCCCTGCCTAACCTTGTAATAGAATCTAGTAAAATTACGACATCTTTTTTATGCTCGACAAGCCTTTTTGCTTTCTCTATTACCATATCTGCAACTTGAACATGTCGAGTTGGTGGTTCATCGAATGTACTTGCAACAACCTCTCCTCTCACAGTTCTCGACATATCTGTAACTTCTTCTGGACGCTCATCAATCAACAAAACAATTAACTCAACTTCAGGATTATTCTTAGTGATTGAATGGGCAATACTCTGAAGCATTAATGTTTTACCTGCCTTTGGTGGTGAAACAATCAATCCGCGCTGGCCTTTGCCGATGGGAGATGCTAAGTCAATAATTCGTGATGAGAGATCTTCGGCTGAACCACTGCCTTGCTCAAGCGTTAAACGAGCAGTTGGAAAAAGTGGAGTAAGGTTCTCAAAGAGAATTTTTTTCTTTGTTTTCTCTGGAGCCTCTTTATTAATCGTATCGATATAGACTAAAGCAAAGTATCTCTCACTATCTTTTGGAGGTCTTATTTTTCCATGAATTTCATCACCTTTTCTAAGGCTAAATTTTCTGACCTGACTTGGAGATACGTAAATATCATCAGGACCAGCGCAATAGGAGCCCTCAGGAGATCTTAAAAATCCAAATCCATCGTTTAATATTTCCAGCACTCCTCCACCAAAAATATCAACGCCCTCTTTTGCTTGTTTTTTGAAAATGCGAAATATAATTTCTTGTTTTTTTAATCTGCCTACATCTTCAATGCCAAGATTCTCGGCAATTTCAACCAACTCATTGATTGGTTTGGCTTTCATTTCAGTTAAGTTCATAAATTTTCTCTGGTTTTTTGGAATTAAGTGTTGATTTGATGGGTAGCTATTAAGCTAGGAGAGAAAATGATAATTCGTTTTCCCGCAAGATGCAAAGTTTTAAATTTCTGCTGCTATAAATTCCTCCAATTGTTGCTTACTGATCGCCCCTATTTGTGTAGATGATACTTCACCATTTTTAAATATTATAAGTGTTGGAATTGACCTAACACCATATTGAACAGCTAGTTCTTGATTAGAATCAACATCCATTTTGCAAACTTTAACTGAGCCAACCATTGCATTAGCAACTTCTTCTACAGTTGGTGCTAGTTGTTTACATGGTCCACACCATTCAGCCCAGAAATCAACTAAAACCGGTTGCTCAGAGTCAATAACCTCTTGATTAAAATTTTCAGAAGTCAGCTCTTTAACATTTTCACTCATGAATTTAGCTCCACCGCTATTTGTTTTGCAGCATAGCTGAGAATGGCATTTGCACCAGCTCTTTTGCAACACATTAAAGATTCTAGCATAACATCTTTATCAAGCCACCCTTTCTCAATGCTCAATTGAAGCATTGAATATTCTCCGCTAACTTGATAAACAAAAGTTGGGACCTGAAATTTTGATTTAATTGAATGCACAACATCAAGATAAGCAGTTCCAGGTTTAACCATTACTATATCAGCTCCTTCTTCTATATCCATCCCTACTTCATGAAGAGCTTCATCGAGATTTGCAAAATTCATTTGATATGTTTTCTTCGAAGCCTTACCTAGATTTGCAGCTGATCCAACGGCCTCTCTGAATGGACCATAAAAACTAGAAGCATATTTGGCAGCATAAGATAAGATAATCGTATCAAAAAATTTATTCGATTCTAAGGTATCCCTAATAGCCTTTATTCTTCCATCCATCATATCTGATGGAGCTATAATATCAGCGCCAGATTGCGCTAACAGCAAAGCTTGATCTTGCAGTAATTTAACAGTTTCATCATTCTCGACCCTTCCATTCATCAAAAGTCCGTCGTGCCCATGATCTGTATATGGATCAAGTGCAACATCTGCAATTTTAATAATGTCTGGAAATCTTTCTGCTAAGCCAGTTAATGCTAAACATACTATATTGCTTTCATCTAATGCGTATGATCCATCTTTATCTTTTTTGCCTGCATCAATTGCGGGAAAAATGGCGATTGATTTAATTCCTACTTGGGTTAGTGCTTCTACCTCGAAGTACAAAGAATCTAAATTATGCCTATGTATCCTAGGCATAGATGGTATTTCAATTTTATCTTCAGATTGATCGGCTATAAAAATTGGTTGAATTAGATCGTCAGTGTTTAAATTATTCTCAGCAATTAAGTCTCTTAAAAAACTTTTTGCGCGAGTTCTGCGCAACCTTGTTTGAGGATATGTTCTTTTAATCATTTAAGTTAATCAGTAATAGCGCCTTTAGAAGCTGATTGAACAGTCTTTTTATATTTTGCTAGTACACCACTTTTTGGGGACGAATTAGGATTTTTCCATAAATCTGCTCTTTTTTTCATTTCATTTTCAGAAATATTGAGTTCTAAAATATCCTTATTTGCGTCAATGGTAATCTCATCTCCATCTTCTATTAGAGCAATAGGGCCACCTAATTCTGCCTCAGGACTTATATGACCAACTACAAAACCATGAGTACCACCTGAAAATCTTCCATCAGTAATAAAAGCAACTCTATCTCCCAAACCCTGTCCCATGATTGCAGATGTTGGCTTAAGCATTTCTCTCATGCCAGGACCACCTTGGGGACCCTCAAACCTTATAACAACAACATCTCCATCTTTAATCTTCTTATCAAGAATTGCTGTCATTCCCTCTTCCTCAGAATTAAAGACTCTGGCATTTCCAGTGAAAACAGTCCCTTCTTTGCCAGTAATTTTTGCTACGGCTCCTTCTGGAGCTAAATTTCCGTAAAGCACCCTTAGGTGACTTGAATCCTTTACGGGATTATTCAATGGCATGATAATCTTTTGATTGCTAGGATAAGGATTTACATCCTTGAGATTTTCTTCTAATGTTTTACCAGTTACGGTCATGCAATCTCCATGCAAAAGATTATTATCAAGCATAGTTTTCATCATGGGAGTAATTCCACCTATTTCGTTTAATTGAGACATAAAGTGATCGCCAAAAGGTTTAATGTCTGCTAATACAGGAGTCACTTTTCCAATCCTAGTAAAATCATCTAGATCTAAGTCAACGCCTATGCAATGAGCAATTGCAATGAGATGTAAGACAGCATTTGTTGATCCTCCAAGCGCAATTACAACTGCTATAGAATTTTCAAAAGCTTTTTTTGTCATGATATCACTTGGTTTTAAATCAAGATCAAGTAAACGTTTTATTGCTTCCCCAGCATTTTGACAATCTACTTTTTTATCATCAGACACTGCATCCTGACTGCTACTTCCTGGCAAACTCATCCCCAATGCTTCAATGCTTGATGCCATGGTATTTGCTGTATACATACCTCCACAAGATCCTGGTCCCACGACTGAAACTTCTTCAATAGCTATTAGCTCATCCTCAGTTATATCTCCTTTTGCATATTCGCCAACTTTTTCAGAAACTGTTACATAATCTGTATTTATAGAACTTGGCCGAATGGATCCTCCATAGATGAAAATTGAGGGTCTATCTAGTCTTGCTAATCCCATAAGTGCTCCAGGCATATTCTTATCACACCCACCGATTGCAATAACTCCATCATAACCAAGGCATCCAACAACAGTTTCAATTGAATCTGCAATAACTTCCCTAGAAACTAATGAAAATTTCATACCTTGTGTACCCATAGATATCCCATCAGATACAGTAATAGTATTAAAAAGAACTCCTTTGCATCCCGATGCATCTATTGAGCTTTCAACGAGATCAGCTAGCTCATTGATATGCATATTACAGGGTGTGACTTTTGACCAAGTCGAAGCAATGCCAACTAATGGTTTTGAGAAATCAGCTGTTTCAAAACCAACACCTCTAAGCATTGATCGAGACGCGGCCTGAAAGGGTCCGTCTACTAAATTCCTTGAATGTTTTCTATTAGACATAATTAAACAGTTGAATAACGCAATGCTGCATTAAGAAGTTTATCAGTATAGACTTCTTCTGGGTTTGAGAAAACTTGTTTTGCTGGTCCTGACTCAACAATGTATCCATTTTGCATCACAAATATGTAATCCGACATTGATTGAACAACCTTCAAGTCGTGGCTAATAAACAAGTAAGTCATTTTAAAGTCTGTTTGAATATTCTTTAAAAGCTCAATTATCTGCATTTGAATTGATCTATCTAGTGCAGAAGTAGGCTCATCTAAAATCATAAATGATGGATTTAGTATTAAAGACCTGGCAATTGCAATTCTTTGCCTTTGTCCACCTGAAAATTCGTGAGGATATTTAAATCTATCGTCTGGATTAATCTCAACTGACTTCAAAGCTTCAGCAATACGTTCGTCTTTTTGATTTTTTTTAAGATTAAAGTGAACGTCAAGGCCTTCACCAACTATCTCTCCTATTGTCATTCTTGGTGAAAGAGACCCATATGGATCTTGAAATACAATTTGAATATCTTTTTTGATTAATTTTGATTCTCTTGAATTTAATTGACCGATATTACGACCTTCAAAAAGAACTGAACCTTTGAAATCAATCAGTCCTGCTAAAGCTTTCCCAAGTGTTGATTTACCAGATCCAGACTCGCCAACTAATCCAATTGTTGATTGTCTTGGTATAGAAAAATTCACATCTTTAACAGCATGAAAGAATTCTTTCTTAAAAAAATTTTTGTTTGGTAAAGGATAAAAAATATTCAGATCCTTAACATCAATAAATGATTTTTTTTCAGTTAATGTCTCTTTTTTTGCCTTCGGTTCTGAATCAATAAGTTTTTTTGTATAGGCATGTTGCGGACTTGAAAAAACAGTCTTTGTATCTCCCTGCTCCACAACCACTCCATCCTGCATTACTGTAATAGTGTCAGAAAATTTTTGAATTAATCCTAAATCATGAGTGATGAATAATATTGACATTCCTATTTCATTTTTTAACTTGATCATTAAGTCTAATATTTGAGCCTGGATTGTTACATCAAGTGCAGTAGTTGGTTCATCAGCAATTAGTAATTTAGGTTTGTTTGCAAGGGCCATGGCAATCATAATTCTCTGCCGCTGACCACCAGAAAGCTCATGTGGATATGAGTCGAACCTTCTATCAACATCCGGGATCTCAACCAAACCCATTAAATTTTTTGCCTCTAAAATAGCATCATGCTTGTATTGTTTTTTATGCAATAAAATAGATTCTACAATTTGATCTCCAACTTTATGATATGGATTAAGTGAAGTCATTGGTTCTTGAAAAATCATTGAAATCTTATTCCCTCTAATCTTTCTTAAAGATTTTTTATTAGCACTTAGTATTTCCTCACCATCAAATTCAATTGATGATTTCTCTCCATATGATGCCTTAGGCTCTTGAAGCAAGCGCATAATTGACATTGCTGTAACTGATTTGCCAGACCCAGATTCTCCAACTAAACCAACAATCTGATTTTTTTCAATCAGCAAATTAAAGTTCTTCACTGCAGAAAATTTACTTTTTCTAACTTGAAAATTTACGTACAAATTTGAAATTTTAAGTAAAGGAGTCATTTAAATAAAATTTTTGTAGGATTTAATAATATCTAGCGCAGCAATTTTTGCTGACTTCAGTGCGGTTAGATTAACAAAACCATGAATAAGATGAGGATAATGAATTTGCTCCACATAATTTCCTGAGTTATTAATCTGCCTCGCATAAGCTTCGCCTTCATCACACAGAGGATCAAATCCTACTGTTATAATCAATGTCTTTGGCAATGCAACATCTGGATCAATAGTTAAGTTAAAAGTTGGATCGGCATGATTACTATCTGATGCCATAAGCTGCTTCCAAAACCAAATCATAAAATTCTGACCTAAAAAAAAGCCTTTGCTAAACTCGACTTGTGATTTTGAATTACATAAGGGATCTGTCATTGGATATATTAAACATTGAGAATGAGGAAGCTCAAAATTATTAAGAGATCTATATGTTGATAAAGAAGCTGCTAAGTGCCCTCCGGCACTGTCTCCGCATAAACTAATTTCAGAAATAGGGATGTTTTTTTCTTTAGAGATCCATTCAATAGCAGAATTAGCATCCTCTAGGGCTAATGGGAATTTATTTTCCGGTGCCAATCTGTATTCTAGAGAAAAAACCCTAGCCTTTAAGTTAGATGAAAGCAATTTAACCCATGCATCATGGGTATTAACGCTTGAAACAACATATCCTCCTCCATGAAAATATAAAATTATTGTATTAGATTCTAATTTTTCGGGAAGGTATTCCCTGATCATCAGAGTACCCCAATCTTTTTCAATACAATAATCAATGGTTTTAATATGCTCCCTAGGTTTTGCATTCAGTGGCAAATCAGATCTACCATTTTCAACCTTTTCTCTTAAGTCTTCTACTGAATTATGAGAATCCGGATCCTCAAATGAATTATTTTGCAATGAAAGGAGGCCAAGAAATATTTGTGTTTGATAATCTAGTATTTGATTATTAACTATAATTTTTTTCTGCAAAGTAAGACATTTTAAAAGCCAAGTTGGAAGAGCAAAAAAAATCTTTAAAAATATTTTTATAATCACTTTATCTTTTTATAATGCATCTATGAAATCAAAAAAATTATTATACTCGTTTGTTTTTCTATCCGGATTTATATTTAGTAATCTACTATCTGAAGAAACAGATTTACTAAGTGTTAATGATGCGTTTATATTTAATACAGAAATAAAAGAAAACAAAATTATTGCATCATGGGAAATAAAGCCAGGTTATTACCTTTATAAAAAATCAATTTTAATTCAAGATGGTAATAAATTGCTAAAGCATAGGTTCATAACAAAAAATGAATTAAGGGTAGTTGATGAATTTTTTGGAGAAACTCTTATTTTAAAAGACTTTTTGAAGGTTGATGCTGAGCTTTTAAGTGATGATAAAAGTTTGTTTAGCAACATAAAAATAGGTTATCAGGGTTGTGCTGAAGGTAAATATTGCTATCCAAAAATACTAAAAAGTCTTTAAATTCGTTTAATTTCATGAAAAAACACTATAAAATCTTTTAAAATGAAAATACTAGTCATACACGGTCCAAATTTAAATCTACTTGGTTTAAGAGAGCCTGACGTTTATGGCTCAACTACAATGGAAGAAATTAATCAAGGTTTACTCGATGTAGCAAATTCTAATGATATTGAGATTGAAGCTTTTCAGAGTAACGCAGAGCATGAAATTGTTACTAAGCTTCAAGAGTCAATTGACCAAATAGACTATATTATTATCAATCCAGGAGCTTTAACTCATACTAGTATTGCAATTCGGGATTGTTTGCTTGGTATCGGAGTTCCATTTTACGAAGTTCATATATCTAATATTTTTGCAAGAGAAGAGTTTAGACATAAATCTTTTTTTTCAGATATTGCGAGAGGCGTTATTTGTGGACTTGGAACACAGGGGTATGAACTTGCATTGAGTCACATTATTAAGAGTTTTCAGGATAAAAAATAATGGATATTCGAAAGATTAAGAAATTAATTGAAATGCTTCAAGAATCTGATCTAAGTGAAATTGAAATTCAAGAAGGTGAGGATTCAGTTAGGATTTCTAGAGGAAGCACGAAACCCATAGAGGTTCAATCAGTGCCTATTGAATCCACAAAAGTAGATATATTATCTAGAAATAATGATGCTGCTGAAAATAGTTCAGGCTCATCTATAAAATCACCAATAGTAGGAACTTTTTACAGAAAGCCTGCGCCAGAAAAACCTCCTTTTGTTGATATTGGAAGTCATGTGAATGCTGGAGATGTTGTTTGTATAGTGGAAGCAATGAAAATGATGAATGAAATAAAATCAGAATTTACTGGTCAAGTTACCGCGATTAATGTTGAGGACGGCTCGCCAGTTGAATTTGATCAATCTCTGATAGTCATAGATTAATGTCAAAAAAAATTTTAATTGCCAATCGAGGAGAAATTGCTCTGCGAGCTCTAAGGGCCTGCAAAGAACTAGAACTTCAAACTGTTGCAATTCACTCCTCTGGAGACAAAGAACTTAAGCACTTAAGATTAGCAGATGAAACTGTTTGTGTTGGACCCGAAAATCCACTTGAAAGCTACTTAAATATTCCAGCAATTCTTTCAGCTGCTGAGTTATCAGGTGCAAATGCAATATATCCAGGATATGGCTTTCTTGCTGAAGATCCTGATTTTTCAGAGAGATGCGAGGCCAGTGGTTTTATTTTTATAGGACCCTCTTCAAATGTTATCCGAAAAATGGGAGATAAAATTACTGCAAAGGATCTTGCAGAAGATTCAGATATCCCAACGGTACCGGGCTATAAGGGTGAAATGCCTGATAATGATGAGGATATAAAAAAAATAGCCAAAAATGTTGGTTATCCTCTCATGATCAAAGCATCAGCCGGAGGAGGTGGAAGAGGAATGAGAGTTGTGCATGATGAGTCAACGCTAATTTCCTCTATACAACTTACAAGACAGGAAGCAAAGAATGCTTTTGGAAATGATACCGTGTATTTTGAAAAATTTATCAAAAATCCAAGGCATATAGAAGTTCAAATCGTTGCTGACGGAAAAGGTAGTGCTATACATCTTGGAACGAGAGATTGCAGCATGCAAAGAAGGCATCAAAAGATTATAGAAGAGGCTCCTGCTCTTGATGTTAATGAAGACTCTCTGACTGAAACATTAGAAGCATGTTTAAGGTTATGTAAAAATATTGACTACTCAGGTGTTGGAACTCTGGAATTTCTCTATGAGAATGAAAGATTCTATTTCATCGAGATGAATACAAGAATACAGGTTGAGCATCCTGTATCAGAAATGATTACTGGATTTGATATTGTAAAGGCGCAATTAAAAATTGCTCTTGGTATACCAATAACTCTTGATCAAAAAGAAATTATTGTTCGGGGTCATGCAATTGAATGCAGGATTAATGCTGAGGATCCTGAAACTTTTGTACCATCACCTGGAGTTATTAGTAAAATGCATCCGCCTGGTGGATTTGGGGTGAGATTTGATTCTCACATTTATTCAGGATATAAGGTGCCCCCATACTATGACTCTCTACTTGCAAAAATAATTACAACTGCAAACACCAGAAAATCATGCATTAAAAGAATGTTAAGTGCCTTAGACGAATTCTTTGTAGAGGGCATAAGCACTAATCATTCTTTGCATCAAAAGCTCTTAAAAGATGAGATATTCTGTCAGAATAAACACAATATTAATTATCTTGAAGAATCCTTTATAAAGAAATGAGTTTAGAAGAATATAATCCCCAAAAATTAGAAAATCTCATTCAGGAATCATGGAAAAAGAAGGACTCTTATAAAGCCGACTTATCTAAAACTAAAGAAAAATTTTACTGCCTATCTATGTTTCCTTATCCATCTGGAAAATTGCATATGGGGCATGTAAGGAATTACACAATTGGAGATGTAATTTCAAGATTTAAAAGAATGCAAGGTTTCAATGTACTGCAACCAATGGGTTGGGATGCATTTGGTCTACCTGCAGAAAATGCAGCGATAGAGAATAAAGTTGATCCAAAAAGTTGGACTGAGCAAAATATCCAAAGTATGAAAGCGCAATTAGAGAGATTGGGCTTAAGTTACGATTGGTCAAGAGAGGTTAAAACCTGCGATCCAAATTATTTTAAATGGGAACAGGAGATCTTTACTAAATTACAAAAAAAAGGTCTTGTGTATAGAAAAAAATCTTTAGTTAACTGGGATCCAGTCGATGAAACTGTCTTAGCAAATGAGCAAGTAATTGATGGTAAAGGTTGGAGATCTGGAGCAACAGTAGAACTTAAAGAAATTGACCAATGGTTCCTAAGGATTACTGATTATGCTGATGAATTGTTGTCATCAATTGAAAACTTAGACTGGCCTGAGAATGTAAAGTCAATGCAAAAGAATTGGATCGGTAAGTCATTTGGATCAGAAGTAAAATTTACTTTGCTTAGTAGCGATGAGTTAACTGCTTTTACAACAAGAATTGATACCATCTATGGCGTAACATTTATAGCTATTTCGCCAAATCATCCAATTGCTCAAAATCTTGCGAAAGATAATGCTGAGATCAATGAATTTATAAAAGAATGTAATGCAATAAAAATGGCTGAAGCAGATTTGACTAAAGCAGATAAACTGGGACTTAAAACAAGTTTAAAAGTACGACATCCCTTCTCCGATAATAATCTTGATGTTTGGATTGCAAATTATGTCCTCATGGATTATGGGACAGGAGTGGTTATGGGTGTTCCAGCTCATGATGAAAGAGACTATGAATTTGCTAAAAAATATAACATTGAAATTAAGCAGGTCATTGAAAGTGATGAATTGCCATCGCCTATAAAAGGTAAACTTATTCACTCAGATATTTTTACCGGACAAGAATCAGATGAAGCGATTAAAAATATTAATGATTGCTTAGAAAAAAATGCTATCGGAAAAAGCATTGAAAATTTTAGATTAAGAGACTGGGGTGTAAGCAGGCAAAGGTTTTGGGGATGTCCCATACCTGTAGTTTTCGATAATGGTGAGCCTATTTTTTTAGAAAAAAAGGATCTTCCAGTGGAATTGCCAAAAATTAAAGATGGAGAAGCCCCTAAACCATTAAGTCAAAATAAAGATTTTTTTGATTTGGGGTCTGGAAAGACTCGTGAAGTTGATACATTTGATACATTTGTAGACTCGTCATGGTACTACGCAAGATTTACTGCTGCAGATAATGATGAAAAAGCTCTTGACGAAAATTCAAAATATTGGCTGCCTGTTGACCTGTACATAGGTGGAATTGAACACGCAATTTTACATCTCTTATATTCAAGATTTTTCCATAAAGCAATGAGAGATATTGGTCTCGTGGAGGGTGACGAGCCTTTTAAAAAACTTCTTACACAAGGCATGGTATTGAAGGATGGATTTAAAATGTCTAAGTCAAAAGGAAATACTGTAGATCCACAAAAGTTCATTGATAAATATGGAGCTGATACCATTAGGCTTTATATGATGTTTACATCTCCGCCCGAACAGTCTCTAGAGTGGTCAGATACTGCAATTGAAGGCTCATATAGATTTCTAAAACGACTTTGGGCTCTAATATCAGATAGAAAAATATTTTTAGAAAAACCACCAACCGATTTTTCAAAACTTGAGCTTAAACTTCGTCAAAAAAGTCATCAAACTTTAAAAAAAGTAACTAATGATTATGGAGAGCGAAACTCATTTAATACAGCAATAGCATCAATTATGGAGTTATTGAATGCGATACCTGATTCATTTAAATCAGATGATGCAAGTTCAGCAGAGGTATTTTGTTTGGACGAAGTTATTCAATTTACACTCAAAATGCTATCGCCAATCACTCCACACATAAGTCTTTATTTATGGAAAAAATATACTGACTCTGACGGATACAATTTTGAGAATTCCTGGCCACAATATAATGACGATTTTCTAAAAGTCGAAGATTTTCAGTTAATAATTCAAGTAAATGGCAAGGTCAGAGGCAAAGAAATCATTTCAGTAGATGCTGACCAAACTTCAATAGAAAAGCTTTCAAAAGAGAATGAAAATGTTAAAAAAGTTCTAGCTAATCAACCTATAAAAAAGGTAATCTATGTTAAAGAGAAGCTAATTAATTTTGTAATATAAATGAACTACATAACACCATTCGATGACTACCCAATCCATCAGGCAGTAGAGCCAATTACGATTCCTGGCTCGACTGATAGAAATTTCTATGACAGGTATTTCTTTAATGGTATGGATCCTGAAAATGAATACATCTTTGAAATAGGTATAGCCCTTTATCCTAATAGGCATGTTATGGATGCCCACTTCAGCATCTCTTATAAGGGTAAGCAGTATTCATTTCATGCAAGTCAACGCCTAGAAAAAAACAGACTGCCTATAAATATTGGTCCGATGTGCCTAACAATTGACGAACCAATGAATGAGTTAACATTCTCATTAAAAGATCCTGATAACAAGTTAAATTGTAATCTCAAATTTTCAGCTAACTCTATTGCGCATCAAGAACCTAGATCTCTATTAATGGAGGGCACTAGAACAATTATGAATACAATAAGGTTTACACAGCTTGGAAAATGGACGGGTGAAATATCAACTGAAGCTGGATTGGTAAAACCTATGGCGGTTTATGGCACAAGGGACAGATCATGGGGTGTCAGACCAGTAGGAGAACCTGAAGGCGGTGCTCCAGGTATGCTGAATCAAGAACCAGGAGTTTACTGGTGTTGGGCTCCTATCCATTTTGATAAGTTTTGCACTCAATTTGGCACATTTCAGGACCAAAATGGAAATACAACTCAAATTTCTGGGCACAAATTACCCCTATATGATGATATGTCCTCTGCCCCCACTGATATTGAAATCGAGACAATGCACTCCCTTCATCATTCCGTAAACTGGAAAAAGGGTACCCGATGGGCTACTGGCGCAAAAATATCTGGCATGCTTAAGGATAATAAAAAATTTGAAATAGAGTTAGAGACTATGGGTCCAATATTTTTCTGTAAAGGAATTGGTTATCAGCATGATGAATGGAAACATGGTATTTGGAAAGGAGAAAGTGAAACAGGATATGAAGTATGGGACTTATCTAATATTGATCCAGGTGATTACACTTTTTTCCATACTCATCAAATTGCAAAAGCAACACTAGGCTCTGAAAAAGGTATCGGAATACTTGAAAACTTAGTTGTTGGAAGACATGATCCATCTGGCTTTGAAGACTTCTTTGATGGGGCAAAATAAATTTAAAAAGTATTTCTCAATACTTATTTGTTTTTTATTGATCACAAATTGCCAATATCAGTGGGTTGAAAAAAAACATATAGAATTAGAAAAAATTAGCTTTGGGTCTAGTATTAAAGACTCCTTTAAGAACAAAACAGTAAGATATTTTTCTGCTGGCGCATCTAAGGATAATATGAGTCTGAAAATCTTAGATATTAACTTTAGGAAGAAAAATTTCTACGGAGGAATTGCGGCAAGAGCAAAACAAATAGAAGTTATTGGTGAATTAGAATATATTTTTTTAAATTCAACTCATAGTAAAAGTGGTATTCTTCAAATATCTGGTTGGATACCAGTTAATGAATCTAATCCGCAGTCAGAATTGATGGCGCAAAAAATAATAATTGAGGAATTGGAATTTTCTTTACTAGAAAAGCTTGTACAGGAATATTGGTTAATTGAAAGTTAGTTTTATAAATTTTTTAGATCCTAAAGATCATAAATATTTCCTTTTAACTGGCGGCGAACATGTTTTAAAGCAAAATGCTGTTAAAAAGATATTAGAAAACTTAAAAATCAAAGGGTTCAGCGAGAAAGTCTCTATCTCTCAAGATGAACTCGATTCAATTCAAGAAATAACTTCAAGAAATATGGGTGGCTCTCTTTTTCAAGAAAATCTTATCATTCACATAAAGCATACTTCGGGGAAATTTCCAGAAAAAATTAAGTCGTTTATTGAAGACGGGCATATTTTTAAATCTTCTAACATTGCATTAATTATTGAATCAAGTATTGAGAAAACCCCAGTAAATGGAATATGGATAAAAAATTTTGATTCCTTTGGCCTTATTATTAATTGCAGCAAATTAAAAGTTATGGAAGAAAAAATTTGGCTTAAACGACAGTTAGACTTTTTGCCTAAAAACTTACTTCCAATATTTGGAGCTTCAATTTTTCAAAACAATGAGGCAAATCTTTTAGGCCAAAAAAATGAAGTAGCACTACTGAAACTATTATTTTTGAGTAAAGATTCTATTAATGAGTCAAAAACAGATCATATTATCTTTGGATCTGGCATTAGTGCATTTGAACTTGAAGATTTATTAATTCAAAGAAATTTTAAAAAAGTTCTCAAAACAATTAGTTTTATGCGAGAGCAAGATCGTCAGAGCTCTGCTCCAATTATTTGGATAATTTCAAAGGTTATAAACTCTTGCTTAGAGTCATTAAAAGCAAAAGATAAAAAATCTGCATTAATTAAGAGTGGAGTTTGGTCATCTAAAATTAGTCTTTATTTGGATTTAGTAAAGCGAGCTAAGACAAAGGAGTTTTTAAAGCTAAATGAAGAAATACTAAAAATTGATTTAATTAACAAAGGTCTTGTAAAGGCAAATACCTGGGAGCAAATAGATGGCTTAGTTCTTAAGCTTCAAGATGCGACTGCATTGCAGACTTAAAATATTCTGAAATTTCTATATACCCCTCATAATTCTCTTGTAACTCATAATCAGTACCGATTAAATTAGTTATCGGTAAAAGGCCTTTTGTAGAGCTTGTTAACCATATGCAAGGTGAAGTATTAAAATCTTTGATATCGCATTTGCCTTCTTGCACAAAATATGAAGTGCCTTCGAGTGCCGAAATTAAGATCTGCCTAGTTATTCCTGGCAAAATATTTTCAGATAGTGCTGATGTTCTTACTACTCCCGAAGAATCAAAATAAAAAACATTACTTGCACCTGCTTCAGTCATAAAACCATCTCGATGCATTACAACTTCTTGGCAGCCTAGAGATTTTGCCTTGTTCATAGATAAAACGTTCCCAAGCAACGAAGTTGATTTGATGTTACATTTTCTCCATCGGTCATCATTGCACAACATAGCACTTATTGGAGAAGAGGAAGGAGTAGATGGCATTGCATAACCAAACCTTTCTATTTCAAGATCATCTTGGTAAAGATGGGACCTAATAGCATCAATGCCTCTAGAAATTTGATAATAAATATAACCATCTTGATCAACTAAGGCAGATTCAAGTTGTTCAATATCATGACGTACGCTCTTAAAATCAACAATCATATTCATTTGATTAACGCTTTCGATCATGCGATCAAAATGCTCTTTAAAGCACAATGGTTTTCCTAAAAAATACGGAATTACCTCATAGATACTATCTGAAAACGTATAAGCTCGAGAAAGAGGTGACACCCTGATATCATCAAGTGTGCTTAATTTACCTTGATATATTGCAGAGATATCTATCATTTACCCAAAGAAAATAAGCTCATGACCCAGAAGACAATTCGAGCCCAAATTCTTCCAAAGAAACCTTTTGCTTCGACAGACTCTATTGCAATCAGTGGTGCTGATAGCACTAATTGGTCGTTAGAAATAAATTCAATACTACCAATTACATCGCCTTCAGATATGGGAGCTTGAAGATTGTTATTAAAATTATAATTTGCTTTCAAATTTTTAAAAGCAGATCTAGGTAAAGTTAACAAAATGTCCTCCTTAGCTCCAAGAGGCACTTTATCCAACTTACCGCCCCATACTTTTGCAGAGGTGACCTCAGTATCTTTTGTAACTAGTTTTTGGGTAGCAAAAAATCTAAATCCATACTCAAGAAGTCTTTGAGATGCAGTTAGCCTTTCGTTTTCTGAGGGGCTTCCAGCTACCACTGCAATTAATCTCATATCGTTTCTCTTTGCAGATGAGATTAAACAATATCCAGCTGAATCAGTATGTCCTGTTTTAACTCCATCTACTGTTTCATCTCTCCATAGAAGCTTGTTTCTATTGAGCTGTCTTATGCCGCTAAATGTGAATTCTTTTTCTTTGTATATTGCATAGTGATCAGGAAACTTATTAATCATTGCTTTTGTGATATTTGCTAAATCTTTTGCAGATGAAAAATGATCTGGATCTGTCCAACCAACAGCATTTTGAAACAAAGTATTGCTTAAACCTAATTCAGAAGCATAGGCATTCATAAAATCGACAAATCCTTCTTCTGAGCCAGCTACATACTCAGCCATTGCGACAGTAGCGTCATTTCCGGACTGAATAACTATTCCAGATAATAGGTCTCGAACTGAAATCCTTTTCCCAGCCTCAATAAACATTTTAGATCCACCAGTTTTCCATGCCTTTTCACTGATCAAAACTTTGTCATCTAAACTAATTGCACCAGAAGCAATTTGATCAGCTATAACATATCCAGTCATTACCTTTGTCATGCTTGCTGGAGAAATATGATTATCAGCATTGAATTCTGCTATAACAGTATCGGTGCTTGCCTCAATCAATATGTAACTATCTAAATTTAATTTAGGTGCTTTCGGAACCATCGATTGAGCAAGAATGTCAATACAAAATAAGGCAAAAAGGAAAATATAAAATATTTTTTTCATTATATTGATATTACTTAAATTCGATGGATAAATCATACACGGCTTTTGCATAAAAATGACTACGATTATATTTGGTAATAGCAATAAAATTTTCGTCTCCAATAAAATATTTATCTCTTGGCTTGCTTAAAAAGATTTTTTGTCCAGCTTTAATAAGATTTTTATCTTTAATATCGTTCATGTTCATTAAATTTTGTAATTCAAGATTATTTTCTATTGCAATTGATAATAAGCTATCGCCCTCTTTAATGATATATTCCTCTTTGAAGCCTTCTGTATATTGAAGAGGAATAAATTTATTGAAATTACTTGGAAGTTCATAAATCTTACTAACATTGTTTAATTGGACTTTTTTTACTATTACACCGTCTCTTTTCCAGCCATGTTTTTTTAAATAATTAGCAATGCTGGCAACAGCATCTGGCACAGAATTAAATAAATCAGCATATCCATCTCCGTCATAATCTATTGCATAGGCTCGATAACTAGAGGAAATAAATTGTCCATATCCCATAGCACCAGCATATGATCCTTGAACTGAGTTAATATCTAAATTATTCTCTCTAGATAAAACGAAGAAGTGAATAAGTTCACTCTTAAAGAATTTTGATCTTCTCGGAAAATCAAAACCAAGGGTTGTTAAACTATCAAGTACTCTGTAGCTACCTTTAATTTTTCCATATCTAGTCTCAACTCCTAATATGGAAGTAATAATTTCTCTTGGTACTCCAAAATCTTCTTCAACCCTATCAAAAAGAGATGCATTTTCTTTAATAAATTTTTTACCATTAATAATTCTTTTCTCTTCTATAAAAAGTTTTCTATACCTATCCCAAGTCCAAGTAAATTCTGCTGGGGATGACATTGATTGCAGAATCATCTCATGTTTTTTAGCAGATTCGAGAACCTGAATTACATAACTTTTTTCAAACCCATGATCACGAACAAGAGTTTCAATAACCTCTTTAGCTTCTGGATGCTCGGAGTAGTCAGCAGAAATATTATTTGATAAAAAAAATAAAATTATAATTAGAATTTTCATTGAGGTAAAAATTTTTTATGAGTACTCATTGATATAATTATGCCAAAAGCAAAAAATAATGATATTAAAGATGACCCACCTTTACTAATAAAAGGAAGAGGCATGCCTACAACTGGAAGGAGTCCTACGACCATGCATAAATTTATAATTAAATTTGCGGCAAAAGTCAGAGTTATCCCGCCAATTACCAATCTACAAAATCTATCCCTAGCATTTAATGCTAAATAAAAACACCTTAACAAAATAAATAGATAAATACTCAGTAAGAATAAAACTCCAATAAATCCAAACTCCTCTGCAATAACAGAAAAAATGAAATCAGTTTCTGTTTCTGGAAGAAAATTTAATTGTGTTTGAGAACCCTCCCTGAAACCTTTTCCAAAAAAGCCACCTGAGCCTATTGCGACTTTGGATTGAATTATATTCCAGCTTGCGCCAAATGGATCTATATCTTGATTAAAGAATGTTGCAATTCTTTGTCTTTGGAAAGGTTGCAATAGAATATTCCAGATAAAAGGTGAGCTTAAAATTAATAAGACAAATGACCCTCCTATAAAACTCCAACTTAAGCCAGAAAGAAAAAGCACAAAGAATCCTGAGCAAGCAATAATTATTGCAGTTCCAAGATCTGGCTGGCTAAATACAACAAAAAAACAGCTCAAAATAATTAATAAACTTATAAATATTTCTTTTCTTTGTATTGGAAGTTTTTTGTTAAATAAGAAATTAGCTAAAAAAATTGGTACTGCTAGCTTCAATAGTTCTGAAGATTGAAAAGAAAAAGGTCCAACCCTTACCCATCTCTGTGCTCCATTAATTTCGGGACCAAAAAGATATGTAACTCCTAACAGCAAAAATGAAAAAATAAGGAACAATCCTGAGGTTCTTCTATAAATATCAGGATCAGGCTGACTAACCAAAGTCATAATTATTAACCCAAAAACAACATAAAAAAATTGCTTTAAAAGAATGCTGAAATCTGCATTTGAGGCAGAAAATAGAAAAAAAAGTCCAAGTGTTGAGAGCAAAAGAAGGCTAAAAAATAAATATGGATCAAAGTATATTTTTTGCAATTGTTTAATCATTAATTAAGCTCTTTAAAACTTCAATTGCAACTGGTCCAGCAACAGCTCCTCCGCTTTCACCATTCTCAATCACAACTGAGACAGCATATCTTGGGTTTGGCATTGGACCAAAGGCAATAATAATAGAGTGATCTCTCAATAATTCTGAGGTTCTTACTTCTTGATAAGCTTCCTTGCTGTCCAAACTAACTAGCTCTGCTGTTCCAGATTTTCCAGCTACTTGAAATTCCTTGAGATCACGAATACTTCTTGCAGTTCCAAAATCACTCTCAATAACGCCAAGCAGGGCTTGATGCATTTTGATCCAATCTGAATCATCAAATCTATCATCCTCCCAAATTTTTAAAGGTTTTGTTTTATTCTCAAGTCTTACAATAGAGGGCTCAATAAATCTTCCTTTTTTAGCAATAAGAGATGCGTAGTTCGCTAATTGCATAGGTGTTGCTAATAAATAGCCCTGTCCTATACCTAAATTAACTGTATCACCTTTAACCCAACCTGCATTCATGACGCTGTATTTCCATTCAGGAGTGGGAACTAATGCTTGATCCTCATCATAACAATCAAAGCATACTTTTTGCCCAAAACCGAGGCTAAATAAATGATTAGACAATTCCTCGATATCAGCTTGGTATGCTAATGAGTAGAAGTAAGTATTTGAACTTACCAAAAATGCTTTATGCATATTTACTTTTCCATGACCACCCCTACGCCAACCTCTAAAAACCCTACCTGTCTCTGGTAGCGTAAAAAATCCTGGATCTTTTATCTCAAAATCCCAATTAACAATATTATTTGATAATCCATACATGCCAATTGCAGGTTTAATAGTTGATGCTGGCGGATATCTTCCTTGCAAAGCTCTATTAAAAAAAGGTTTGTCAGAATTATTAACTAAAGTTTGAAAATCATCCTCATTCATTCCATTTGATAACTGATTTATTGAATAAGTTGGAGAGCTATATAAAACGTTAATACCTCCAGAATCTAAGTCTATAGCAACGACTGCACCTCTTCTGTTGCCAAGGAATTTTGCAGCACTTTTTTGAGCTTCAATATCTAAATTTGTATACAAGTCAGAACCTTGTAAAGGCTTAGTAAGAGAGATTGATTGAACCAGTTTTCCTCTAGAATTTATTTCATATACTCTTTTACCATGACTTCCACTTAGATGATCTTCATATATCTCTTCCAATCCTGTACGACCCTTTATAAGACCATGTGCGTAAACTAATTCAGCATCTCTCCAATTACTTCGAGGAATTTCAGGCATTGATTTAAATTCATCCTCAGTTCTTGAGGTATATCCTAAGACGTGTGAAAAAATATTAGGATATTCACTCATTCTTCTATAACGCTTAGCTATGAATGCATTTTGAAAATTAAAACCCCTTACATTAAATCTAGCAATTTCTTCTTCAGAAAGATCTTTTTTTAAAACTAATTCTTTATTCACAAATGCTTTTTCTTGTTCAAGTTTTTTATACTGATATCTATCTGATTCAGATAAAAAAATTACAGGTTGAATCTCATCTAGAAAAGAATCTATGTCAGCAATTTGATTAGGCCTTGTAATTAAATCAAAAGTTGGTTCATTTTTAATAAGAGCTTTGCCATCTCTATCAAAAATCTCCCCCCTAAGAGCTTGGACAGGAACTATATAATTTTTATTTTTTAATGCTGCAAGCTGATAATCGTTATATCCAGATATTTGTAAAACAAAAACTTGAACGAGAACTGCAGTTAGACTTAAAACCACAATTCCAAAAAGCAATATCGCCCTTGAAGAAAAATTATTTTTTTCGATTTGTCTTTCTTCAAAAATCATTATTTATGGTATGGATGATTTCTGTGAATCGAACTTGCTCTGTAAATTTGTTCCATTAAAAATATTTTAAAAAGTCTGTGAGGAAAAGTTAACTCAGAGGCTGATAAAATTAATTGTGATGTTGCGAACAATTTTTTTGATACTCCATGAGCACCACCAATGATAAAGTTAATATTTATTCCATGATCAATTTTATCTTGTAAAAGGGTTGCGAATCCAAGGCTATTGATCTTTTGCCCTATTCTATCCCACAAAATTATATATGAATCAGTATCGAGTAGTTTAACAATTTCTCCTCTCTCAGCCTCTAATATTGACTCTTTATCTAAATTTTTAGACGATAAGGGCTTAATCTCAACAAAAGAAATTTTCAAGTTTGAGGGAATTCGTTTTGAATAAAATTGAAGAGCCTGCTTTTCCCAATCAGTTAGCTTATGACTGATACTTATTATTTTGCATTTCATTATGCAGAAGCGAGAGTTTTTTCACCCCACAAACTTTCTAAATCATAAAATTCACGAGTGTCTTTTTGCATTATATTTACAACAACATCTCCACAATCAACCAATATCCACTCACATTCATCTTGGCCTTCTATACCAACTAATTTTCGCTGATGAAGTTTAATAGATTCTATTAATTTATTAGCAATTGCTTTAGCATTTCTTGAAGATGATGCCGTGGAAATGATTAACCAATCAGCAAAAACTGATGTATCTCGAATATCTAAGATGAGAATGTTCTGAGCTTTTAAATCATTCAGAGCGTCAACACAAATTGTTTTTAAATCAGAGTCCATAGATATTTATCACCTTGTAGTGTGTTGTAAGATTTTTTAAAATTAGTTTTAATTTTTTACGTCCTAGATTAATTATCAGAATATCTAACTTAATTGAAGAAATCTATAAAATATTTCTAATTTATATACTCGTTCAATCAATCTTTTGATTAAGATACATAAATGTATTTAATTAATTCTTTTATCCAGTGGTTTGCTGATCATCCCGAGGTCCTTATTGGTATGGGGATATCCTCTATTTTTATTTTTTTGATCAGTATTTTGGGGATTAGTTGGTTTGTTGCTCAAATACCTGAGGACTATTTTCTAAAATCAAAAAGACAACCCTCTAAATGGAAAGAACAAAAACCAATCCTTAGATTTGTAGTCGTGTTTGGAAAAAATCTAATTGGGCTCTCTCTAATTATTGGAGGTCTATTAATGCTAGTTTTACCTGGCCAAGGTTTGCTCACGATAGTCACTGGATTATTATTGGTCAACTATCCAGGTAAATATAAGTTGGAACAAAAACTCTCTTCAATACCTTCTATATTTAGTGCATTAAATTGGATAAGAGTGAAGGCAAAAAAACCTCCTCTTCAAAGAAAAGCTTCTTAATAATAAAATGAGATAAATTTATTCATAGACAAATAAAAAATTAAATTCAGGAGATCTGAGATGGCAGTAAAAAATAGAAAATGGATTTTAAAAGATAGACCTTCGGGCTTGGTGAAAGATTCTGATTTTGAACTTGTTACTGAGGTGCTCCCAAAAATTAACAAAGGCGAAATACTCCTTGAAAATCTATATCTTTCTTTTGATCCAACTCAAAGAGGTTGGTTGAATGATATGCCTGGGTATCTTCCGCCTGTTCAGATTGGCGAAGTTATTCGATCTGGTGGAATAGGTAGAGTGATAGATTCTAATAACCCAGAGTACAAAATTGGTGACCTAACCTTTGGTTTAATAGGTTGGCAAACTCATTGTCTTATAAAACCTAATGTAGATGAAAGATTCAGGGTAGTTCCTGATTTATTGCCTATTCCTACAATGTTAAATGTTTTGGGTTCAACTGGTATAACCGCATACTATGGATTAATTGAGCTTGGAAAACCAAAATCTGGAGAAACAGTTTTAGTATCTGGAGCGGCGGGTGCTACAGGCTCTGTTGTTGTTCAGATTGCAAAATTAAAAGGATGTCATGTCATAGGGATTGCAGGAGGTAAAGAAAAATGTGATTGGCTGAAAGATATTGGTGTCGATGAAGTTATTGACTATAAAAATTCTGATGTCCATAAAGAATTACCAAAAGTGGTTGAAAATGGAATTGACATATATTTTGATAACGTTGGCGGAAAAATATTGGAAACTGTTCTTGAATTAATCAATATAAATGCTCGTGTTCTGTTGTGCGGAGGAATTTCATCCGGATATGATGCAACCAGACCAGCTGATGGTCCAAACAACCTATTTTCATTGATTATAAAGAGGGCAAAAATGCAAGGATTTTTGGTTCTAGATTATTTACCCAAATCTGAAAAAGCCCTAGAAGAAATTGCAACCTGGGTTATGGAAGGAAAACTCAAGCATAGAGAAGATATTCAAAAAGGAATTGAAAATTGTCCACAAACTTTAAATAGACTCTTTACTGGAGAGAATAAAGGGAAGCAGTTGCTTAAAATTTAAGAAGAGTTTTCTGAAATTTTGTTTACTATTTTGGCAAGCATATTCATCCTTTGAGACGCATCAAAAGCCTCAAGCAAAGACTGTTTTTGAATCGGAGTAATGGGAATTAGCCCAGCTAATTGATAACTAACAGATTCTGCTGACAGCAGATCAATTTCTAAAGGCAAAGATTTTACTTGAGGGTGCTCTTTAAGCTGACTAAGGACATTAATTAGCTCGGGAAATTGAGCTAAAACTGCTTGATCATCGACTTTAGGCTCAGTTATGGGAGAAATACAGGCATAATGAAGCCCTGATTCAAGTTGCTCCACTGATTTTATAGAAACTTTTTGACATCCTTTGACAGTAATTCCTAGCAATCCATTAGGCAATTGATTAAAGTCAATTATTTCAACAAAAGTTCCCTGCGACATAAGACTTTCACCAGATTGATTATTTGTACTCAAAGTGATGACAAAGCCAGTGTCAGTTTTCATACAATTTTTTACCATTGAAAGATATCTAGGCTCGAAGATTTGAAGTGTTTGTATTGTTCCTGGTAAAACAACTAATCCCAACGGGAAAACTGGAAGTTTATTTGCTTTTGATGAGTTCAATTATTGGCTCCGATATTTTTTTACTATCTTTATTACTCATAATTAGAATAACATCAAAATTATCTATTTCCTCTTTTAAATCTTCCAATAATAGCTTAATTGAATCATACTCAAATTCCTGATTTTTTTTACCTGATAAATTGAGCCAGTAAGATTTTTCCAGAGCAGAAGTGGTGTCATAAAGTTCTTGCCCATGATATCCCTGCGACATAGTATTTGAAGCCAGCTCAATGATGCCAATTATTCTCTTAGAAGAAAAACAACTTACAGCAGCTTGAACTGTATGAAGTATTGCGGTGGGATGATGAGCAAAATCATCTATAACTTGTTTGTTATCATTTTGAAATACTGTTTCAAATCTTCTTTTCACTCCTTTTGATTTTGTTAGAGCTGAAAAAGAGTCTTTTGGATGAATGCCGTATAAGAAAGCAGCATACATAGCCATGACCGCATTGCTTAGGTTGTGATAACCATGCATTGGAAGATCAACAATATTATATTTTTCGGAATCATATTTGATTACGCCCTCCTCGATTGCAAGCTGTATATTTTCTTTATCGCCTATTTGATGCAAGTTTGACCAACAACCCATATCTATTAGTTTTAAAATATTTTTATCTTTGCCATGAAATAAAATGTGACCATTTTCTGGAACTGTTCTCACTGCATGATGAAATTGTTTCAGGATATCTGATAAGTCTTCAAATATGTCCGCATGATCAAATTCAATATTATTTATGATGAAAGTATGAGGATGATAGTGGATGAATTTTGAACGCTTATCAAAAAAGGCTGAATCATATTCATCGGCTTCAACGACAAAAAAATTAGATGATCCAAGGCGTGCAGAATTTTTAAATGACTCGCTAACACCTCCAACCAAAAATCCAACATCAATGCCTCTAGCTTTAAAAATTTCACAAATTAAAAAAGATGTAGAGGTTTTGCCATGTGTTCCGGATACAGCAATTATTGTTTTATCTTGAATAATCTCCCCCAATATTTTTGGACCCGAAGTATACTCAAGCTTGTGATTGAGGATATGTTCGACAGACGGATTACCTCTGCTTAATGCATTACCAATTACATAAAGGTCGGCAGCAGGCAAATCAGATTCTTCATAACCCATCACCATATCTACACCTAAGGAATCAAGCTGATCTGACATCGGAGGATAAAATTGCTTATCACTTCCAGAAACTGAATGCCCTTTTTCAACAAGAATCTGAGCAAGGCCCCCCATGAAGGTGCCACAAATGCCTAAAATATGAATTTTCATTTTTAAATATTTATCGGTAACATTTGTTACCATAGACTATATTAATTATTTTATAAACTAATGAAAAAAAATGCCTTTTACGCTCAATCAGGTGGTGTTACATCAGTTATTAATGCCTCTGCCAGTGCAGTAATTTTAGAAGCAAGAAAATCTCAGAAAATTGGAAAGGTTTTTGCCGCTAAAAATGGTATCCTTGGTGCTTTGAAAGAAGAGTTAATTGATACATCAAAAGAATCAAAAAAATTTATTGAAAGTCTTCAATTTCGACCTGGAGGAGTATTTGGTTCTTGCAGGTATAAATTAAAAGATATTGATGAAAATATAGAGGAATATGAAAGATTAATAGAAGTTTTCAAGGCTCACGATATCAGTTATTTTTTTTACAATGGAGGGAATGATTCTGCGGATACCGCCCTCAAAATTTCACAAATTAGCGATACACTTAACTATCCTCTTCAATGTATTGCAATACCAAAAACTGTTGATAATGATCTTGCGGTTACCGATTGTTGTCCAGGGTTTGGTTCGGTTGCTAAATACGTTGTTACTTCAACCATTGAAGCAGCATTAGACGTTGAATCAATGTGTGAGACTTCAACTAAAGTTTTTATTCTTGAAGTTATGGGTAGGCATGCGGGCTGGATCGCTGGATCAAGTTGCCTTGCTCAAAAAAGTTACCCTAACGCTCCACATATTATCCTTCTTCCTGAAGTTAATTTTAATCAACTAAAGTTTTTAGCAAAAGTAAAAGAAATGGTTAAAAAAAATGGCTTTTGTGTGATTGTTGCATCGGAAGGAGTTAAAGATTCTAAAGGAAAATTTCTAGCTGAGTCAGGCTCGGTAGATGCATTTGGTCACAGTCAACTTGGAGGTGTTGCACCTTATTTGGCAGGTTTAATTACTAAGAAGTTAAAGATTAAAAATCATTGGGCTGTAGCTGATTATCTTCAACGAAGTGCAACTCACCTATCATCTGAGTTGGATAGGTCACACGCATATGAAGTAGGCAAAAAAGCAGTTGAATACGCTGTAAAAGGATTAAATGGAGTTATGCCAATAATTAAAAGAAAAAGTTCATCTCCTTATAAATGGGAGATTGTTTCAGCACCTCTGTCCAAAATTGCAAATGTTGAAAAAAAACTCCCTGCAAGATTTATTTCAGCTGATGGATTTGGTATGACAAATAAAGCACGACAATATTTTGAGCCTTTGATTGGAGGAAAATCTAAGGTAATAAATAATGTAAATTATCAAGCTGGAAAAATGGAAATGGTCCCAAAAAAATTAAATGCCTGGAGATAAAGCATTTAGATGATTTATGATCCTTTTTAATTCGTTTTTCAAAATTGTTTTATCTTCATCATTTAAAAAAGAGCCAAAATAAAAACGCCTGCCCTTTGATTGAAAACAAAATTCATCAGAATTGTATTGGTTCTTTTCTACTTCAAGGACAACAAAACTTCTATATTCTTCCCAAGTTTTTTCTTTAATTAGCCTGCCCCTCTCTAATTTAATTTTTTCATTTGAAATATAAACAACTTCTTTTTGTTGACTCCAACGAAAACTAATATAAAAACAAGTTAATACTATTATTACCTCTAATCCTGCAAAGGGAAGAATTAATCCAGCGCCCATTATGAAAAAAAATACTCCAATGGATAAACATATGAAGGCCAAACTGCCTAAAAAAATTACTCTATTCCACCCTCTCAATGAATAATTGGGAGAAATCTCAATTAAAAAATTATTTTCTGTGGTTTCTTGAATCTTAATCATATTACAATGATGCCTATTATGGTCACTCGAACAGATTTTAACCGATATATGATGCCGACATACAATCCGGCATCTTTTATACCATCAAAAGCTAAAGGCTCCTTGGTGTGGGATAAAAAAAATAAAAAATACATAGACTTTGCTTCTGGAATTGCAGTTTCTAGCTTGGGGCATTGTCATCCAGAACTGAATAAAGCATTAGTCGATCAATCAAAAAAAATGTGGCATCTTTCCAATGTTTTAATGAATGAGCCAGCAATAAGATTGGCTAAAATTTTTTGCAAACATACCTTTGCAGAAAAAGTCTTTTTTGCTAATTCTGGTGCAGAGGCAGTTGAAGGCGCAATTAAAACTGCTAGAAAATTTGCATATGAAAATATAAGTAAAAAGAAAAATGGAATAGTATCCTTCTCCGATGCTTTTCATGGTCGAACCATGATGGCAATTGCCCTGAATGGATCTGAGAGATTTGTTAAAGGCTTTGGACCAATGCCAGGTGGAATCAAAAATCATCCTTTTAATGAAACGAAGAATTTAGAAAAGGCAATTACAAAAAACACTGCGGCAGTAATCATAGAACTAGTTCAAGGTGAAGCTGGAATCATTAAAGCAAAAAAAGACTTCATTCAAAAGATTAAAAAGCTATGCAAAGAAAATAAAGTTCTAATAATCGTGGATGAAGTTCAATCAGGGGCTGGAAGAACAGGAACCTTGTTTGCTTATGAACAATTTGGCGTTAAGCCAGATATCATGTGCTGCGCCAAAGGTATTGGTGGAGGAATTCCAATTGCAGCTGTCTTAACTACAACTAAAATAGCCAAAAGCATGGAAATAGGATCCCATGGAACTACATTTGGGGGTAATCCACTAGCATGTGCAGTAGCTGAAAAAGTAATGACTCTGCTTACAAAAAAAATGTTACTAAATGGTGTTAAGAAAAAAGAAAAAATCTTTTTAAGAGAATTACAGAGTATCAACAAAGATCATAAGTGTTTTAGTGCCATTAGAAGTTCTGGGCTTTGGATAGGTTGTAAATTAAACGTTACAGAAAATTTTAATTTAGATACTGTAATGAGAGCCTGTTATGAAAACGGCCTAATGATACTTAAAGCAAATGATAATACTATTAGAATAGCGCCAAGCCTTATTATTGCTGATAGTTTAATCTTAAAAGGATTGAAAATTTTGAGAACTGTTATTCAGGAGCAGCATCCTTAGTTTTTTCTATCTCTTCCAGCTTGATCATTCCATTATATCCTGTTGGCAGCACTCTACCTCGCTTTGCTCTAGAGGTAATGTACTCCTCCAGCTCTTTAATCGTCCAAGTTTTACCTCCAGTTTTTCCTTCATGATAAATATGAAGTTTACTATCCTCAGCTAAGCAGCAAACATCCATCATAAATTCAGACTTTTCTTTGAAAGCTTTAGTTGAGATGCTGATTAATTTATTTCCCCTTCCTTTTGGCAAAACAGGCAATTCCTCAATTGGAAAAATTAACATTTTATTACTGACTTTGCCTTTATTGTCCTGCGTCGAAAAAGTTGCAGCAACAAATTTATGATTATCATTAATTGTAACTGGAGAGATAACATTAGATCCTTCCGGAACCCTCATAAATTGCTTACCTTTTTTTTGATTAGAAATTGCATTAGATAGAGTGCTTATAAAACCAAATCCAGCAGAATTAGAAATTAATATTTTTGAATCATCTGTTCCAATTGCCACGCCTTCAAAAGTAACTCCTGATTCAGAAATAACCCGCCCAGTTATAGGCTCTCCCATGCCTCTTGCAGATGGCAAGGAGTGTGCCTGCAATGAATAAGCCTTACCGCCTGAATCAAAAAACACAGCTGTTTGATTATTTCTTCCTTTAGCAAAATGTTGTAATTTATCATCTCCTCTGTATGTAAGATTGCTTGCTTCGACATCATGTCCTTTAGCAGATCTGATCCAACCCGCCTCTGATAAAATGATTGTTACAGCTTCTGATGTAACCATTTCTTCTTCTGAGAATGCTTTAGCATCTGAAGAAGACTCAATTGGAGCATTTCTTTCATCTCCAAATTTATTTTTAATTTCTTTAAGCTCTCTTTTAATGTAAGTTTTTAACCTAGCTTTGGATTTTATAATTTTCTCAAGCTCTGCTCGTTCCTTTTCTAGCTCATACCTTTCTTCCTCAAGCTTAATTTGCTCAAGCTTTGCTAACTGTCTGAGCCGTATTTCTAAAATAGCATTGGTTTGGATCTCTGAAATTTTAAAAATTTTCATTAATTCTTTTTTTGGATCATCACTATTTCTTATAATCTTTATCACCTTGTCAAGATCAAAATATACAATTAATAAACCCTCTAATACATGAATTCTGTCATCTACTTGATCAAGCCTATGTTCCAATTTCCTTAAAACTGTTTGCTGTCTGAATTTCAGCCATTCTGAAACTAGATCTTTAAGTGCAAAGACTCTTGGGGAACCTTTTAAACTTATTAAATTGATGTTTACGCGGTAATTTTTTTGCAGATCGGTTGTTGCATAAAGATGATTCATAACTTCAGAGGCACTAATTCTGTTAGATTTTAATGAGATGACTAGCCTTACAGGCTCTTTATGATCTCCTTCATCCCTCAAATCAACTACCATTGGCAGTTTCTTTTTTTGCATTTGATCTGCAATTTGTTCTAGAATTTTTGATCCAGAAGCTTGATGTGGCAATGCTCTGACAATAATGTCATTACCCTCAGACTCCCAATGAGCTCTCACTTTAAAGCCACCCCTCCCAGTTTCATACATTTCTTTTAGCTCTTCTGACGAAACAATGATTGGAGCAGGATTGCTAAAATCAGGACCCTTAATAAATTTTAATAAATCTTTCGTGCTTGATTTTGGATGATCTAAAACATGAATGGCAGCATCAAGCACTTCATTTAAATTATGAGAAGGAATGTCAGTCGCCATTCCAACAGCTATTCCAGTAGTTCCATTTAATAAAATACTTGGTATCTTTGCTGGCAATAAAGTTGGCTCCAATAAAGAACCATCAAAATTAGGTTGCCAGTCTACAGTACCTAGTTTTAACTCCGACAGAAGTAAGTCAGCAAATCCAGTAAGTTTTGATTCTGTATAACGCATTGCTGCAAAAGACTTTGGGTCATCTTGGGTACCCCAATTTCCTTGTCCATCCACAAGGGGGTATCTAAAAGAAAAATGCTGCGCCATCAAGACCATTGCCTCATAAGCAGCGCTGTCTCCATGAGGATGGAATTTGCCTATGACATCTCCAACAGTCCTTGCAGATTTTTTATATTTTGAACTTGCATTCAAACCTAATTCACTCATAGCATATAAAATTCTTCTTTGAACAGGTTTCATGCCGTCCCCAATGTGCGGCAATGCACGATCTAAAATGACATACATTGAATAGTTTAAATATGATTCCTCAGCGTAATCTTTAAGGCTTATTGAACTGAGGTTTTTATTAATGTTCATAACTAAACGCTTACAATTTTGCCTCTTTTTTCAAGCCATTCTTTACGGGCTCCAGCATTCTTTTTTGATAACAATAGATCCATCATGCTATTTACATTATCAGATGAGGTTATAGTTAACTGAACTAATCTTCTAGTTTGAGGATCCATAACTGTTTCTCGTAATTGAGATGGATTCATCTCTCCCAAACCTTTAAATCTTTGAATATCAATTTTTGGTTTGCCAGCTTTTGTTTTTAATTTTTTCACTATTGAGTCTTTCTCATCTTCGTCTAAAGCGTAAAACACTTCCTTTGCACAATCTATTCTAAATAAAGGTGGCATTGCCACAAAAATATGTCCAGCTTGAATTAATGGTTTGTAATGCCTTAAAAAAAGGGCGCACAGTAAGGTAGCAATGTGAAGGCCATCTGAATCTGCATCAGCTAAAATACATATTTTCCCATAGCGAAGTGATTCAATGTCCGAGCTACCTGGATTAACTCCGATCGCCGTAGCAATATCTTTGATTTCAGCAGATTTGATAATCTCTGTGCTCTCAAGGTCCCAAGTATTTAAAATTTTACCTCTTAAGGGCATGATTGCTTGAAATTTTCTTTCTCTAGACTGCTTAGCGGAGCCACCTGCTGAATCTCCCTCTACAAAAAATAGTTCTGTTTCAGATAAATCAGTGCTGTTACAGTCTGATAGTTTGCCTGGAAGAGCTGGACCCTGAAAAGATTTCTTTCGGTCAACAACTTTCGTTTCTTTTGTTCTAGCTTGAGCTGAAGCAATAGCTAGCTCTGCTAATTTTTCACCCTCCTCTGTATGCTGATTGAACCAAATACTTAAGATATCTTTTGTTGTAGAGTAAACAAAAGTTTGATGATCCTTTGAATCTAATCTCTCTTTAGTTTGCCCAGCGAATTGTGGATTCGTTAATTTTGAGGAAACGACAAAAGTACTGTGCTGCACTACGTCATCAGCTGTTATCTTCAATCCTTTTGGAATTAAATTTCTAAATTCACAAAACTCTTTGACTGACTCAAGTAAGCCTGCTTTAAATCCATTCAAATGAGATCCTCCTTGTGCGGTTGGAATAAGGTTGACATAAGATTCATTCATTAGATTCTTTACAGGCTTAGTTGACCAATTCAAGACAAAGTCTAACGCGTTATCATCTCCTGATTTGCTACAAGAAATTGATTCTTCTAATAGTAGCTCAAGATCTTCAGAAGATTCTGATAAATAAGAAATGAGACCACTTTCATAATTCCATAGTATTTTTTCATTTTTTTTCTCATCAAAATATTCAACAGTTAGGCCGGAACAGAGCACTGCTTTTGCTTTAAGTAAATGCTTAAGATTTGATTTATCAATTTTTGTTGTTTCAAAATATTGATCATCGGGAAGAAAATTTATAGCTGTTCCTGTATTCCTTGCTCCAATATCTCCAACTTTTTTAAGGTCAGAAATTTTTTCGCCACCATTGAAATTCATCTCAAATTTATGGCCATCCCTTTTAATTTCAACAGATAATTTTTTTGACAGAGCATTAACAACTGAAACGCCAACGCCATGCAAGCCACCAGAAAAATTGTAATCCTCACCTGAAAATTTTGCACCAGCATGCAACTTGCACATAATAAGCTCAACGCCTGAAACCTTATGTTCAGGATGAATATCTACTGGCATTCCTCTTCCGTCATCAATCACTGAAATGTAACCATCCTTATGAATATTAACTTTAATCTTTGAGCAATGACCAACTAAAGCCTCGTCAATAGAATTATCAAGAACTTCCTGTATTAAATGGTTTGGCTTAGAGGTGTCTGTATACATGCCCGGTCTTTTTCTGACCGGATCTAAGCCTGATAGAACTTCTATCGACTCAGAATCATAGTTTTTAGCCAATTTTGTTTCCTAATGCTTTTAAACTTTCAACTAATATTCTACTCTAAGTAAATTAAAAGAATTGTATAAATTAATAGATTTTAGGAGATTTATTTACAATAGATTAAAATAATAACTACAGTATTTATATGTAAAGTTAACTTGACATATACACTGCATTTAAGTTCTAATGTGAGCGCTGTAAACATTAAATAAACTATGATTAAATATATATTGATTGCAATCCTTCTTTGTCAGAGTGAGAGCAGCTTAGCTGATAGTCTTTTAGATATATATAATGATGCCTTAGAAAATGACCCTCAATATAAATCTGCAGAATTTTCATATTTATCTGGCAAGGAAATTAAAGTTCAAGGTAGAGCTGGTTTACTTCCAAATATTTCAATTAGCGCTCAAACTAATTGGAACGAATACTACCAAAATGGAAACCTTCAAAATGAATATAATAATTTCAATACTTCTGCTCGTTTAACTCAACCATTAATCCGACTTGATACATGGTTTAAATATCGCCAATCCAAATTTCTTACAGATGCCGCAGAGGCCGATTTTGCATATTCACAGCAAGCACTAATAGTCAGAACAGCAGAACTTTATTTTAATGTTTTAAGAGCTATTGATAATTTGAGTGCTGCTAAGTCAGAAGAAAAAGCAATAAAAAAACAATTAGATCAAATAAGGCAGAGGTATGAAGTAGGACTCTCCGCAGTAACAGAAGTTCAAGAAGCTCAGTTAGCATTTGATCTTAGCCTTGCTGCAAGAATAAGAATTGAAGGAGAAGTTTATACAACAAAAGAGTCTTTAAACGCATTGGTTGGAAGAGAAATAATTTCTATTGATGGCCTTATTAATGACTTAAATGTTTCTAATCCAATCCCTGCGTCAAAAGAAGAATGGGCAAGAAAGGCTGTAAAAAATAATTTTAGGCTACAAGCTGCAAATCTAAGAAAGTTTGCATCAAAAAATAATGCTAGAAGCGTAGCATCTAACCATTTACCAAAAGTTGACATCGTAGGAACTCAGTCAGAGTCAGAAACTAATCAATATTCTTTTGACGGGCTCAACACTGGGGGTGCTTTTAACATCACAGTCCCAGATGAAACTCAGCGTGATACCTATAGTCTGCAACTTTCAATGCCAATTTTTCAAGG
Organism: uncultured SAR86 cluster bacterium; assembly: GCA_902541245.1. GTDB lineage: Bacteria > Pseudomonadota > Gammaproteobacteria > Magnimaribacterales > D2472 > D2472. The sequence continues at coordinate 71,095 of CACBPT010000002.1, forward strand.
TGGAGCTGTATTATCAAGAACTAAACAGGCATATGCAGAGTCAAATAAGTCATCTGAAGATGCCCTATTTACGGAAAGAAGTGTCATTCAAGATGTTAGAAGTCAGTACTCAAACGTTATTACATTGGTGGCAAATCTAAGAGCACAAAAACAAGCAGTAGTCTCAGCTTCAAGTGCCCTAGAGGCAACAAGGGTTGGATATGAAGTTGGTACCAGAAATATTGTTGATTTGCTCCAAGCAGAAAAAAACTTATATAGTGCTGAACGAAATCTTTCAAATGCAAAATATGATTATTTAATTACAACTCTTCGCTTGCATTTAGCTGCTGGGACTCTTGCTCCTGAAAATTTAGTTGAGATTAATAACTTACTTGGCTAGCAGATATGCCTGAATTGCCGGAGGTTGAAACCTCAGTTCAAGCGATTCAAAAATTTAAAAAACAAAATATTGAATCCATAGAGATTTTTAATCCTAATTTAAGGTGGAGAGTAGACTCGCAAGACTTTCAGAAGCTTCATGGTAAAAAAGTATTAAATATCACCAGAAGAGCTAAATACATAATGATAAATTTTGGTGAATTCGACATCTTGATTCATTTAGGTATGACTGGAACTCTTAGAATTACTGATAAATACTCAAATCTTTACAAGAAGCACGATCATGTTGAGCTAATCTTCGAAACTGAAAAAATAATTTTTAATGATCCTAGAAGATTTGGTTCTTTTCATTTTATTTCAAATCTTGAAAATCATTTCTTATTAAATAGCCTTGGGCCTGAACCACTATCTAAACAATTTGATGGTGCATATCTATTTAATAAGATTAAGAAATCTAAATCGCCAATAAAGAATGCTTTAATGAATCAAAAAAATGTCGTTGGTATTGGTAATATTTATGCAAACGAAATATTATTTGATGCAAAAATTCGACCGACACGAAAATGCAAAACTCTTACAAAAAAAGAAAACATGCAAATTGTAGAATCAACAAAAAAAATTTTGAAACTTGCCATAAAAGCTGGCGGAACAACTCTTCAAGATTTCTATCAGCCAGATGGCAATAAAGGGTACTTTAAAATTGATTTAATGGTCTATGATCGGGCTGGCAAATATTGCTTATTTTGTAAAAAGGAAATTATAGCAAGGATCATTCAAGCACAAAGAGCAACGTTTTTTTGTAAAAAGTGCCAAGGTTAATTAGCAATCTTGTTATTCAAGGCAGTTTTGACATTTTCAGGAACAAATCTTGAAACATCGCCTCCAAAAGTAGCTATTTCTTTAACCAAACTAGATGAAACATATATCAAGGTATCCTTGGGAGTAAAAAATATGCTCTCAATATCTGGAGCCAAACTTCTATTCATTGTTGCTAATTGAAACTCATATTCAAAATCTGCAACAGCCCTTAGACCTCTGATAATTGCAATCGCATTATTGTCTCTTGCCAAATCAACAGTTAGCTGTTTTGAGTAGCCTATAACCTCAATTTTAAGATTGTCTTTAAAGATATCTGAAATAAGCTCTATTCTCTCGTCCACAGAAAACAATGGATTCTTTGATTGACTTTCGGCAACACCAAGTATGACTTTGTCAAAAAGGCTAGCAGCTCTCTCTACAATATCAATATGCCCAAATGTAATTGGATCAAATGAGCCTGGATAAATTGCTGTTTTCATTATCGAATGATACTAAACATTTTTAATTCATCAAAATATACGATGATTATGTAAAATAATTCTTATGAATAAAAAAAAGGTAACATCTATTCACAAGTCCAGATCAGAAAAAAAAGATATGCCAAGTGCAGTAGATGATGCTGCCGATGTAATGTCAAAATATGACAAAATAAATATCAAAAAAAGGGATGAAAAATATAACTTTAAAGAGATTAATTACGAAAAGCCTCCGCATCATTGACTGAACAAAAAAAAATAGCCTTATTTGTGAATATTGAATTAATGCTTAGGTGAAAATCAAGCCTCTTTATTTGGGTCCCATATAACTAAATTCTTTCTTTTCAGTCTATTGGCGACTAGCTTGTATCTGGACTGTTCCTCGCGCCATTCTTTTATCCAATTCTCACCATCTCTTTCGGCATCTACAAATATTGCATTGGTGAAGGCAATTGGAATGATAATTCCAACATGAACCAATATGCTTGTAAGAATGTCATACCCGAGGAATCCTAACCAAAAAATTGCGATAAATCCAAAGGCTGCACTCCATATAGAAAATAGAACCAACATAAAATAGGTTTGAAGGCTTGGTTCAACATGCTTCAAAGGATTATATCTAACATCCATAATAGATCTCCACGTATCTACTATGAACATTATTACTCTTCTAAATAAACTAGGTTTTTCCAATTTTGATTGTTCTTTAAATTAAACGATTAGCTTTTTAAAACAAATCGTTTGTCATTACTTTATCCCATGCTTTTACAAAATCTTTTAGAAATTTTTCTTTAGAATCATTAGCTGCATAAACCTCAACAAGAGCTCTTAGCTGAGAATTTGAACCAAATACCAGGTCTGGCCTTGTGGCTGTTCTTACAGACTCTCCAGTTACCCTGTCAGATCCTTCGTAAGAATTTCCCGTGCCATTTGGTTTCCAAGAAACTCTCATATCTAAAAGAGTTTTAAAGAAATCATTATCTAAAGCATCAGGATTTTCAGGTTTGATACCGTAATCACTGTGATTAATACCTAATGATCTCATCCCGCCAATAAGAACTGTCATCTCCGGCGCAGTTAAGCCTAGTAGCTGAGATTTATCTAAGAGCATCTCCTCAGGTTTCACTTCAATCCCTGACTCATGATAATTCCTGAAGCCGTCTGAACGTGGTTCTAAGTAAGCAAAGGATTCAATATCAGTTTGATCCTGAGATGCGTCACCTCTTCCGGGTGAAAAAGGAACATCCATTCCTGAAGCTTTCTCGATCCCTACATTTCCAGCTAGTACAATAACATCTGCTATTGAGGCACCAGTGTCTGAAGAAATTTTTTCATAAACTTCTAGGACCTTTGATAATTGTTCTGGTTTATTAACTTCCCAATCTTTCTGAGGCGCTAGTCTAATTCTTGCACCATTGGCTCCACCACGCATATCTGATCCTCGATAGGTAGAAGCACTAGCCCATGCAGTTTCTACCATTTCTTGAATTGTTAGACCGCTTTGATTAATTTTATCTTTTACAGCATCTATGTCGTAATCAGCGTTGCCTGCTGGAACTGGGTCCTGCCAAATTAATTCCTCATCAGGAGCTTCTGGTCCCATATATCTTGATTTTGGTCCCATGTCTCGATGAAGTAACTTAAACCAGGCTCTTGCAAATGCATCTGCAAACTCCTCTGGATTTTCATGAAAACGTTTTGAAATAACCTTATAAATAGGATCTTCTTTAAGAGCTATATCTGTTGTTGCCATCATAGTTGGAACTTTCTTAGATGGATCATGAGCGTCTGGAGCCATGTCCTCTTCTTTTTGGTCAACAGCAAACCATTGTAATGCTCCAGCTGGACTTTTACCAAGTTCCCAGTCGTAGCCAAATAGAAGATCAAAGTATCCGTTATCCCACTTAATCGGATTTGATGTCCACGCTCCCTCTAATCCACTTGTTATTGTGTCAGATCCAACTCCATTTCCTTGAGAGTTTGTCCAACCGAGACCAAGCTGCTCTAGAGGAGCGCCTTCTGGCTCAACTCCAACTTGCGAGTCATCTCCAGCACCATGAGCTTTACCAAACGTATGGCCTCCTGCAACTAGTGCAACAGTTTCTTCATCATTCATAGCCATTCTGCCAAAAGTTTCTCTTATATCTTTAGCGCTAGCTAATGGATCTGGATTACCATCAGGACCTTGAGGATTGACATAAATGAGTCCCATTTGAACTGCAGCTAATGGACTATCTAGCTCTCTTTCACCCTTATATCTATTATTTTCAAGCCATTCATTTTCGGCACCCCAAAGAATGTCTTCTTCAGGCCCCCAAATATCATCTCGACCTCCACTGAAACCAAATGTTTTTCCACCCATAGATTCAATAGCAACATTACCGGCTAGGATTAGTAGATCAGCCCAACTGATTTGATTGCCATATTTTTGTTTAATAGGCCACAACAGTCTTCTTGCTTTATCTAAATTTCCATTATCTGGCCAGCTATTTAAAGGAGCAAATCTCTGAGCACCTGTTCCTCCTCCGCCTCTTCCATCAGTACTCCTATAAGTGCCTGCAGCATGCCAAGTTAATCTAATAAAAAATGGTCCATAATGGCCATAATCTGCAGGCCACCATTCTTGTGAGTCAGTCATTAAATCATTTAGATCTTTTTTAAGAGCTTTATAGTCAATCTTGGCGAACTCTTCTCTGTAATTAAAATCATCACCCATGGGATTAGATTTCTGATCGTGTTGATGCAAGATGTTTAGATTTAATTGTTCAGGCCACCAATCTTTTGTTGATGTTCCCGAGGATTGATTGCTAGTCAATGCTCCATGCATTACTGGGCATTTTTCTTGAGATTCAGTGCTCATTTATACTCACTCCAATGTTTTAATTTTTATAGCATTAAGCTGTGGTTATTAAATACATTACTAAATTTTTATGTATTGGTAAATATATAAAAAAAGAATGTTATATTCGATTTAATAAATGATAAAATTAATCTATTATGATGACTTTAAAGCAAATTGATTATGCCCTAGCGGTTGCAAAAAACCTTCATTTTAAAAAAGCAGCCGATGCGTGTTTTATATCTCCCTCAACATTAAGTAATGCAATTACAGAATTAGAAACACAACTTGGTGTAAAAATATTTGAGAGGGACAATAAAAAAGTTATTGTTACAAGCCTCGGACAAGAAATTTTAAAGAAGGCTCAGCAAATTAAATTAGATGTCCAAGATATTAAAGAATTAGCAAAACAAAATTCGCAAGCTCTTAATCATCCAATTTCTTTAGGCATTATTCCAACAGTTAGCCCATATTTTCTGCCCTTAATTCTGCCAACAATACAAAAGGAATTTCCAAATTTAACTCTTAGAATTGAAGAACTTCAATCACAATTTCTTGTAAAAAAACTTAAAGAAGGAGAGCTTGATATGGCTATACTTGCATTACCATATGACCTAAAGGGATTAATAAGCCTTAAGTTTTGGGAAGAAGATTTTTATTTAGTTTCACACAAAAAAAATAAAAATGCTGCAGAAACAGAGATAAAAGCTAATCAACTAGATCAATCAAAATTAATGCTTCTCGATGATGGCCATTGTCTTAAAGATCATATTTTAGATGCATGTAATATAGCGAGTGCTTCAAAGCATTCCCTTAAAGCTTCAAGTTTATTAACCCTTATTCAATTAGTTAAAGGGCAGATGGGAAGTACACTTGTGCCACAAATGGCTTTGAAAGAGTTAGTAGGCTCAAGAAAAGAATTATCAATCTCACACTTAAATGAACCAGGACCACATAGGGAAATAGCACTTATTGTTAGAGAAAATTATGCAGGTATTGAAAGTGCAATGTTACTATTAGATTTTTTTAAGAGATCTCTTAAAAAAATCTCTTAATGTTCCATGATTAATGGTCCAGACGCAGGATCGGTGACACCTAGTTCCTCAGAAATTTCCTCCAACATATGCCTTATGGTATCTAAAAAGCCAATCATATCTGGCATGGCTTTATCCATGGAATCCTTAGAATCCCATAAGCCCATACTACAAAATTTGTTATCGTCAATTTGAACTAATTTCGCTGATATTTGACCATCATTTAAATTAGCCTCTTCAAAAGTTTTCAAAAAATCTTCTCTAAATTCTGGTTTTACGTGGAATTTTACAATATTCATATGTGACATAAGTTTCTCCGAAATTATTTTATATTTTTTTCTAATTTTACATAAACTGGCTTGATTGAATGCTCAATCAAGAGCACTAATCAAACTATTATTTTAATTCATCCAATTCAACAGTTTTTTGCCATTGAAGCTTAAAATCTCTGGAGATAAATTTAGCTTTACTATCTCGGACCTCAATAACATCTGAATAAATGATTCCCATATCTAATTTATGGAGACTTCCTTCATTATCAAATATGTGACTGGCAATACAATAGGTATCTCCTTTATAAGTATTTTCTTGCCACTCTCCATTAACATTCATTATTTGATGCATGGTACTTTTATAATTTTCTAATTGTTGCATTGCAGCTATAAAATTCTTTAAGCCATTAATCTCATAGTGACCATACATAGAAAATTCGTCCCACATAATAGAACCTAAGGATGAAAATTGTCTTTTATCAATATAAGATGCATACAAATTAGACAATTTTGTGGGCACCATAACGACAGAAGTTTTAGATGTTATAACTCTATTTTCCACTATTTTTTACCTCTGAAATCAATTTTAAAACTTTATAAATATCCTCAGGCCCTTGAACAAAATTAATTGGAAACACTTCAACTTCATCTAATCCAGCTGCCATCGATTTTTCAATCTCCTTGAGAGTTAGTTGAATGTTGGGCAATCCGTCCTCATCAACACAAGTTGGAAGTTGACCCCTTATCCTTGGCTGATCCTTCCTTCCTGCATTTATAAAAGCTTCAGATAATATTTGTTTACCCTCAGAAATAAAATCTCTACTAGTTTTGATTGGAATCCAGCCGTGTCCGACTCTAGCAATTCTAGAGGCATTTTCAGGTGTCATTTTTAAACCAAATAATAATGGCAGATCTTTGCCTTGTGGAGGTTGAGGATGACACCAGATATCATCAAAATTAAAATATTTGCCGTGAAATGAGATCGGGCTATCTTCCCAAAGTAATTTACAGATATCTAAAGTTTCCCAGAATATCTCATCTCTATTTTCAAAGCTTAGTCCAGCAGTATCATATTCCTCTTTTTGCCAACCCAAACCCACTCCAAGCTCTAATCGTCCTTTTGAAATAGAATCTATAGTTGCAGCTGTCTTTGCAAGCAATGCAGGATTTCTTAAGGGCGCTATCAGTACAGCAGTAGCTAATTTTATATTTGTTGTGTTGGAGGCAATCATTGTTAGAAGAGATAGTGGCTCATACCATGGAGCTTCTGATGGGAGTGGGAATTTTCCAAACGGATATTTATGAAGATTTTTACCCATCACCACATGATCAGTAACACTAACAGAGTCAAAACCAAGTTCCTCTCCCATTTGAGAAATTTCAATTAAAGATGAAATATCTCCACCATAAAAATTTTCTAAACCAAATAGACCCAAAACTAATTTCATATATTTCTCATTTAAAAATTTGATTGTACGAATATTTTGTATTCAATGCACTTCATTAAAATTAATAATTCCTAAAATAATAATATCAAAGCTAGTAAAGATAATAATAACTTTAGGACAACATAAAACTTTTCAAAAGAAATATAACCAATCAACTTTTTTCCTAACAATGCCCCTGCATAACCATTAATAGCAAGAATAATGATAAAAGAAAGGTAATCTCTAAGAGAGAAATTAAAAAAATACATAAATAAAATAATTTTAATGGAATGCTGAAAAATCATAACTGCCCCGTGATTAGCTACTAAAACTTCTGGTGATAAATCTTTTGTTCTCATGTAGGACGTTACCAATGGTCCATTTGCTCCAATAAAAACACCTGCAAAGCCAGAAATAAATCCGCAAAACCAGTCATTTTTCATAATTGAAAGAACAAAATTATCTAAAGGAGCCCAAGTAAAAAATAATATAGTTACAGCAATTAACCAAATTAATACTTCTTCAGATACTGATCCAAATAATAAAATTGCACAAAATGCACCAAAGATAGTCGCAATTAGAATATTTTTAATAAGTTGCCATTTAAAAAATTCTTTATAAACATATGTCCTGGATAAGTTATTCGAGAGTTGAATGGCTCCATGCAAAGGAATAAGTGTACCGGGGGAGAAATATTGAGCCAATGCAACAAGCATTATCAAACCGCCACCAACACTAAAAACAGAGGTTAACAAAGATGTTAAGAAAGATAAAATGGAGAAAAAAATAATAAACTCTAGTGACATGTAAGAGTGTGTTTTTAGTTATAAAGGAATTAAGATTAACTCATGAATAATATAGAGCAAATTATTAATGACCTAACATTAGAAGAAAAAGTATCACTCCTCAGTGGTTTTAACTCTTGGTATACCAATAAAATAGAGAGGAAATCCATTCCAAGCATTAAGATGTCAGATGGACCAAATGGAGTAAGGGGAGATTCCAATTCAGGTAAATCATCAGCTTGTTTTCCTTGCGCAATATCAATAGGTTCCTCTTGGGATCTCGATCAAGTAAAAAAAATAGGTGTTGCTTTGGGTGAAGAAGCTCAAGCAAAAAATGTGGATGTACTCTTAGGCCCTACAATTAATATTCATAGGCATCCTTTAGGAGGACGACATTTTGAAAGTTTTTCAGAAGACCCATTCTTGACTGGAAAAATTGCATCTAGTTATGTTCAAGGCGTTCAATCTCAAAATGTTGCAGCCTGCCTGAAACATTTTGTAGGTAATGATACTGAATTTGAAAGGCATTCGATCAGTTCAAATATTGATGAACGAACGCTGAGAGAAATATATCTTTTACCATTTGAAATAGGAGTGAAAGAAGGTAATGCAAAAGTTGTAATGAGTGCTTACAACAAATTAAATAATGTCTACTGCAGCTCTCATCAGGAATTACTTTTAGAAATTTTAAAAAAAGATTGGGGCTTTGACGGATATGTTGTAAGCGACTGGGGTGCGGCTCTTGAAACTGAAGAAAATGCCAAGGGTGGATTAGATCTTGAAATGCCTGGACCTAGTAATGTTTGGGGCAATGCTTTGATTGAAGCAATAAAAAATAAAAAGGTTGCAGAGGATTTGATTGATGACAAGGTAAAAAGGATCTTATCAGTAGCAGAATTCTCAAAACGTTTTGATCAACCAAAAATTAAGAATGAAGAGGCCATTGATAATCCAGAGCATAGAAAATTATTAAGAAAAGCTGCAGCTGACGGAATGGTTCTTTTAAAGAATGATGATATGTTGCCTCTTAAAAAAGATATAAAAAAATTAGCAATAATTGGGCCTAATGCAAAAGAGGCGCAGATTATTGGGGGAGGAAGTGCAAGCCTAAAACCTCACTATCAAGTCCATCCATTGGAAGCAATACAAGCAAGGATCGGATCTAAAACAGAAATTTTATATTCAAAAGGTTGTCATACACATAAATATCTTCCAAAGATTAATGAAAAGTTAATGGGATCATCCGATGGTTTTTTGGTGGAGTATTTCGATGGAGAAAATTTTGAGGAAAATCTACTCTTTAAAGAAAATTTAAGGGGCAGTAAGTTCTGGGTTTTCGAAGGTTTTGCTAAGGAAATCATTGGTAAAGAGGAAAGATCAAAAACGTCAGTAAAATTTTCTTGTGCATACACTCCAGATATTGCTGGCGAGCATGCATTTGAGATTTTTGGTATTGGTCAATGTCGCATGTTGATAGATGACAAAGAGCTGATTGATAATTGGAATAATATTGAGCCTGGTGAAGCATTTTTTACTTTTGGATCCGCATCAAGAAAAGGATTTGCAAATCTTGAGAAGGGGAAAACTTATAAAGTAGAAGTACAGTATTACTTTGAAGGAAATTTTCCTGCCCTCTATATTGGTTGTCAGCCTCCTGACAAGATTAATTTATTTTCAGAAGCTATTGATGTTGCCTCTGAGGCAGATGCAGTAATTTTGATTGTGGGGACTAATTCTGACTGGGAAACAGAAGGCAACGATAGAGCAGATCTTAATCTGCCAACAAATCAGAATGCTTTAATTGATTCAGTTTTAAATACTAATAAAAATACAGCATTAGTTATTAATACAGGATCGCCAGTTAACATTCCATGGTCAAATAAGGCTAAGGCTATATTACAAACGTGGTTTGCGGGACAAGAGTTTGGAAATGCTTTATTTGATATTTTATCTGGGGAAATAAATCCCTCTGGAAAATTACCAACATCATTTCCTGTGAGGATTGAAGATACACCAGCATTTAAATCATATCCTGGTAAAAATTTACAAATGAACTATGATGAAAAACTTTTAATAGGCTATAGGTGGTATGAGAAACAATCTATTCAGCCATTATTTTGCTTTGGTCATGGATTGTCTTACACAAAATTTAAATACAAAAATTTAGAGATCAACATAGAGGATAATAAAGAAGTTTCATGCAAATTTTCCATTAAAAACATAGGGGAAATTTCAGGCGCTGAAATAGCTCAATGTTATCTTCGCTATACAAAAAATTTAGAAAATGAGCCCAGCAAAACACTTCAAGGTTTTTGTAAAGTAAATATTGATGCTCTTGAAGAAAAAAATGTTGAGATAAGACTGACACAAAGAAATTTTTCTTATTGGTCCACAGATACTAAATCTTGGCAGATTAGAGATGGCTCATATGAGATTTTGATTGGATCATCTGTTGAAACTATCTATTTAAAATCCTCAATCAAGCTTGAGAAAGTTCTTGAAGTTCTTTAGCAGTGAGTTCAACTTTGGATGCTTCTATTGAACTATTGGTCTCAACTAAAGTTCTTGGACCGATGAGTGGAAAAATTAAATCAGATTGATGAAGAACATACGCCAAAGCAATTTGAATTGGTTCTAGCCCTCTTTTTTCTGCCAATTCAAAGCACTTATCTCTTCTTTTTAAGTTTTTTTCATAATGCCAAACTCTCATTTCTTCATCCAAAGTGGGATTTGAAAAATGATTATTTGATATCTGTTCTTTTTTCTTAATAAAAAATCCTCTGGCTTGAGAAGACCAAGGAAATAATAAAATCTTTTCTTTGATAATGTACTCAAGAAATTCCTTATTTACTCCAACACAACCCGGCCACACAGGCTTAATCATTTCGGCTAAGCTAAAATTATTGCTTAGAACAGAGAATGGTTCTATTTTATTTTTTAACGCAATATTTCTAGCTTCAGAGAACCTATCTAATTCCCAATTTGAGGCTCCTAATACATCAATCAAACCCTCATCACGAATTTCTGACAATGCGTGAACAAATTCATCAACAGGTACGTCTTTATTATCACGGTGAAGACAAAAAATATCTATTTTTGAAAGTTTGAGCCGATCAAGCGATTCAAGAATTTGAGGTCGAATAAATTGTGGCTCACATTGAGGAGTATGAGCAGCCTTGCCAATAACAATTACATCATTTGCAACTCCTCTGGAATTAATCCAATCACCAAGATATTTATCTCCTTTTCCATGGTTATAAATATATGCTGTGTCAAAAATTCTTCCGCCTGATCCATAGAAATGATCAAACATTGTAAAGGCATGCAGATAAGAGGTTTGATTATCACAACCTATTGCAAGTCTCGAACCAATTTTACTAATTTTTGGTAAAGTCATTTCTTTGAGTATTGGTATTTTCATCTTAAAAACATGCGATGAGTAAATTGGGGAGTTCTTTAAGGAACTTTTTGGGCACTCAATTTTTATTTTTTTTCTCCATTGATCAAGCCAAAACATATTGCTCTGAGTTTCGGCGTGAGTAATAAAATCTGATTCTATTTTTTTCTTAAGAATGCAACTAGAAGCATGTTCAATTTCTCTAGCAAACAAACCAAATTCATCGAGACACGAAATTTCTTTTTTACCTGCATCTGGAATTGAAATAAAAATAGATGATTTTCCATCTTGAAATTGTCCACAATGCCATGGCTGATCAACAGTGATGGATTTTTGATTGCTTGATATAACAAGATTATTAGCAAAGTTTTCATTTATTGCACAGCTAATTTTTGCCTCAATTGTCTCTGAAAAAATTAAATGTGCATGTGACTGAGCATCAACGCCTGTTTCATCTAATTGACCTGTTGCAGAAAACTCTTTTGGTTCTGCAAAAGGAGTTCCCTGCAAATGACCTGCTATTAACTTACACATTGTGAGGGGATAGCATCCTATATCTAAGATTGCGCCACCCCCTAAATCGGGATTTCTTAATCTGTGATCCTTTGCAACCTTGGCTTCAAAACCGAATGAAGCTTCAATTAAGATTTTTTCTTTTGTATCTGAAAAAATATTTAAATTTTCTAAAATATTTTTTGTTTGAGGATGCATTCTATACATGAATCCTTCCATTAAAAAAATATTTGATTGAATAGCTAGGTCAATAAGAATCATGCTCTCATGAGCATTCATTGCAAATGGCTTCTCACAAAGAACATGTTTACAATTTTTAATAGCTGCTAATGTATGAACAAAATGTTCGCTGTGGGGCGTTGCGACATAAACTGCATCTATTTCAGCTGAAGATAAAAAATCTTCTAATTGATAATGAGCATCAATGTTAAATTTTTTAGCAAAAGCATTTGCTGCATCAACATTTCTACCAAATACTGATATTAATTTAGAATTTGAGGTTGATTTTATAGAATGCCCAAAAGCAGATGCTATTGAGCCAGAGCCAATAATCCCCCAATTAATTTGTTTCATGATTCAGTTTTTTGCTTTCTATTTCAAAAATTAATTTTTGATGATATGTCTTATCAATTGGATAGAAAGACACCAAAACAAAACTTAGGAAGATGCCAGTTAGAGGTATCCAAGTCATAACGAATTTTAATTCATATAATGTTTTCTCAGACTGAGTTGAGTTAGGCTCAAAACCAATTTGAGTTAAAACCATGCCAAGTAAAAGGGCAGCAAATGCAATGGCTGCTTTTTGGGCGAAGGTCATAAATCCATATAATGATGATTCTGTTCTAACACCAGTTTTCCATTCTCCATATTCAATTGTATCTGGAAGCATTGACCAAAATAGAACTCCTGTCGCCCCATTACCAATCCCAATAAAACCAAGAATAAGAAGTAGTTCTTGTAATGAATCAATTAAGGAGAAATAAAAAATTAAAAGTCCGATAATTAGTAATGACATTGCAGTCATCCATGAATTTCTTTTCCCAATTTTTAGCGCGGCATATGCCCATAATGGAATGGCCAAAAGAGCTGATCCACTGCTGACTCCAAGAATTAATCCCTGATATTCGTGCAGATCAAGAGAGTACTTAACAAAATAAATTAAATTGTTATTAAACATTATTGAAGTGGAGCCAAGAATAAGAATTGATCCAAAAACAATCCAGAATGGATAATTATTTACAACTGACTTAAATACCTTTGCAAAGCTCGGCAGTTGTACTCCAGAAGAATTAAATTCTCTTTCTTGCACAAATCTAACTGTGATGCTCAAAACTATTACTGCCATAAGGCCACATAGAATACCCAAGAAAATAAATCCGAAAGCTTCATTTGTGCCACCAAAGAATAAAACTATTGGGAATCCTAAGGCTGAGACCGTCAAAGTCCCAAAAGAGGCTCCAATCATCCTTGCAGTAGTTAGTTTTGTTCTTTCGTCACTATCATCAGTAATCCTTGCTGTTAAGGATGAATATGGAACGCTTACTATCGTAAAACATGTTCTATGCAATAAATTGATAGCTAATAAAAATACAAAAAGTTCTACCCCTTCAAATGGAGGCACCCAAAATAACAAGATGAAAGAAAAAGCTAGTGGTATTGCTCCATAAAAAATATATGGGCGATAGCTTCCCATCTTGGTTCTTGTTCTTTCTGCTAGATATCCCATAAAGGGATCAGTTATTGCATCCCAAGCTATCCCAAGTGCATAAAGCCAGCCGGCTAGAAGAGGCGATATGCCCACCACATCAGTATAAAAATATAAGAGATATAGCCCCACCCCACTCCAATACAAACAGATTGCGTAATCTCCAATGCCATAAGCTGCTCTTACTTTATTTGGTACTTTATTGAGATTCATAAATGTTCTTTGACTATAGCAGTCTTGTTGTCAGTTGGTAATATTTTGGAAGTGCATTAGTATAAAAATTCATGAAAAATAACCAGCAATACAAAGAGGGCTTTTCAGAAAATAATGGGGTAAAAATTTTTTATCGTGATTATGGTCCTGAAGATGGAGATCCTGTACTCATGGTGCATGGCCTAGGTGCTCAGCTTGTACATTGGCAGCCTCATCTAATAAGTTTCTTGCAAGCTAATAACTTTCGACCGATAACTTATGACAATAGAGATGTTGGCTTGTCATCAAGGTTTGCTGCTACGCCATCATTTGTGTTGGATTACATTAAATACTTCCTTAGGTTGCCCATTAAGTCAGAGTATAAAATTGATGATATGGCAGATGATGGAATTCAGTTATTAGAAACTTTAAAAATTGAAAAAGCCCATATTTTTAGCACTTCAATGGGTGGAATGATTGCCCAAATAATTAGCGCTCAATATCCAGAAAAAGTTAAAACTTTTACATTAATCGCCTCGACGGCATCAACTCCCAGCCCAATCAATGCGCCAACAAAGGCAGTCAGAGAAATTATGTTACAAAGGTCAAAAAATCCAAATGCTTCTTATAACGAGATCATCAAAAGAGAAATAAAAATGGTTTCGCTTATTGGAATGGAAGGAAGAGAAGTTGATACTCCTGAGTTTAGAAAAGAGACGATAGAGAACTTAGGCCGTTCCAAAGATGGATCTGGATATGCTAGACAACTTTTATCAATTCTTGCATCAAAAGATAGACTAAAAAAAATTAAAAAAATTAAAGCCCCAACATTAATAATTCACGGCAAAGATGATCCCATGATTCATGTTAAAAATGCATATAAAATGCACAAATTAATTCCGCATAGCAAACTTAAAATAATAAAAAATATGAGGCATCTTATTGAGCCAGAAGTTCTCAAGCAATTTGAGGGAATACTTTTAGAGCATCTTAAGATCAGCTCTTAAGTGCCTCAAGCTCGTCCTTACTAATAAGCAGCATTTCGCCTATTTGCATAAAAAGTGAATTTTCGTATTGATCAACAGTATCATCAGACAAAATCACATCCCAGATATTCGACAAAATCTCAATTTTCATTCTTTTAGTACAGTTGCTATTTATAATGTTGATAAATGGGTTAAAAGACTCTTTGTGACTTGTCCACTCCTTTAACTCTTGAAATGCATCCAAAAAATTACCTTCAGGATATAAATCTAAATAAAAATTTTTAATTTCTTCTATTTCTTCCTCATCTACTTTTCCATCCATTCGAGCTATCTCAATCATTAAACATAAAACAGCTGAGACATGTGGCGGCATATCGTCAGCACTTCCAGAAATATCAGAAAATAATTTTTTTTTGAAAATAGACAACATGATTTTTAAAATAATTCAAAATTAACTATACCAATCTTTTTTGAAAAAATAATCATAATGGCCTTTCAATCCCAAACACGCATAAGTCCCTCTTGCGCGGTCGAGGCAATTAATTTTCCTGCTTTGGTATATATAGATCCTCGAGAAAAACCTCGAGCATTTTGAGAAATTGGGCTGTGCATGTGATGCAAAATCCAGTTATTAAAGTTGACTTTTCCATGAAACCACATCACATGATCTAAGCTAGCACTTTGAAATTTTTTAGACATAAAATTTACTTCATGAGGATTTACAGCTGCTCCAAGCAGTCCCATGTCAGAACAATATAATAGTAATGCTTGATGAATTCTTTCATCTTCAGGCAGCTTACCAGTTGGCTTCATCCAAGTGCTTCTGTAAGGTGGCAATTTTTCAACTTTTAACAAATCCATTGGTTCAACTTGTCTTGTTTCAATTTCTCTTTCTCGGAGCCACATGGGCAAATAGTCCTTAGGAATTTTTTTTTGCACGTCTTTTCTTAACTCTAAATCACTTTTAAGGTTTTCTGGACCTGCAATCTTTGGCATTTTTATTTGATGACTTAAGCCCTTTTCTCTTTTTTGAAATGAAATGGAGCAACTAAAAATTGCCTCTCCATTTTGAATTGCATTTACTCTTCTAGTCGTGAAACTCTTACCATCTCTAATTCGGTCAACTTCAAAAATAATATTTTTCTCAAAATTCCCTGGTCTCAGAAAATACGAATGAAAGGAATGAACCCATCTTGCTTTTTCAACTGTTTGATATCCAGCAATTAAGCATTGAGCCATGATCTGACCACCAAAGATTCTTTGAAACCCGACACTTTTTCCAGTCCAAGAGTAAAGATCTCTATCAATTCTGGTTAAGTTTAAAAGCTCAAGTGTGTGTTTAAGGGCGCTATTCATTAATTTTGATGATTTATTGAATTAAAATTTATCTTACATTGAATCAATTAAAACTAGAACTTTATCTCATCAAAAGTTAGCATATGTGCACCTGTAAATACTAAAATACAATCAAATGATAAACTCAGAAAGAATCAGCCTACCAGATCAACCCGATCAAAAAATTAATGTGAAAAAAACATTTAATATTGACACAAATCTCTCAGTAAAAGGCTACAAAGAAAAGACACAATGGGTGCCTGAAATTGATTCAACTTATGTATTTGACAAAGATACAACTCTATCGATTTTAGCGGGCTTCGAACATAACCGCAGGGTAATGATTCAGGGATATCATGGAACTGGAAAATCTACACACATTGAGCAAGTCGCAGCTAGACTCAATTGGCCTTGTGTTCGAATTAATCTCGATAGTCACATAAGCAGAATAGATTTATTAGGTAAAGATGCCATTGTGCTAAAAGATGAAAAACAAATTACAGAATTTAAAGAAGGTATTTTGCCATGGTCTATTCAAAATCCCGTTGCTATTGTTTTTGATGAATATGATGCGGGTAGACCTGATGTAATGTTTGTGATTCAAAGGATTTTAGAGGTGGAAGGTAAATTAACTTTATTGGATCAAAATCATGTGATTTCACCTCATCCAAGCTTCAGACTTTTTGCAACCACCAATACTGTTGGCATGGGAGATGTTACCGGTCTTTATCATGGCACACAACAAATTAATCAGGGTCAAATGGATCGTTGGCATATATTATCAACGTTGAATTATTTGGAACGTTCACATGAAATCGATGTGGTTGCAGGTAAAGTGCCTGAGCTTAAGTCAACAAAAGATAAAGCCTTAGTTAAAAGCATGATTCAGCTTGCTGATCTTACAAGACAAGGCTTTATTAATGAAGATATATCAACATTAATGTCTCCAAGAACTGTAATAACATGGGCTCAGAACTATATTATTTTTAAAGATATACAGCATTCTTTTAAGCTATCATTTCTTAACAAATGTGATGAGGCTGAAAGACCAATTGTTGCAGAGTATTTTCAAAGATGTTTCGGTGAAGATCTTAAAGAAAGTCATAATCCAGAATCATAATAAATGAGCTGGGTTAAGAATCGGGAGGAGTTCAAGCAAGCAGTCCTCTCAGCAACAAGGGCTATATCTCATAATTCAAATCTAGAAAGTACTTCACAGGCCTCAAGCCGACCTCCTTCTTTGTCTCATATCTCTTTGCAAAATCCTCCAAGATCCTCATCTCAAATTAACTCCTGGAGAGGGGAAGCAGATTTCCAAGCTTTTTGGCATCTCTATCACAAAGAAAGTCCCTCACTTAAAATGCCAAAAATAGCTAGAGATTTTTTTGCTGAACTAGAGCTTTCCAGAGTTGAAATGATTGGAGGAGAAGCTTTTCCTGGTGCAAAGACAAATTTAAGTTTATTTTTAGAGGCTGAAGCGAAGAAAAATATTGATAATAAAATCCCTTCTATTAATCCATTGGCTTCAAATTTATGGTTGAAAAAACTGAATGGTGATGAATTACATGAGGATAGTAAAAATATAGTTAATGCTTTTCTGTCTGCCGCTCCCAAAAATATTAATAAATTAGGCAAAAGACTAATCAAAGCTCAGAAGTCTCAAGAGGACTTTCAATTAATTGCTCTTGAATTGATGAAAGATCTTGATTTAATGTATGAACCACAAACTAATAGCGATGAGGAGTCATTAGGAGATGAGTCAATTTCAGAGGAGCAACAAGCTCAGGATCAAAATCAAGATCAAGAAGAATTTGAGCAGACCTCAGAAGAACAAGTTATAGAAGCACAAACAGAGGGTATTGCAGATGAAGAAACTGATTTAATAGAAGAAGTTCAAGCGCCTATTGATTCAACTTCAATAGATGAAGAAATAGATTTAACAAGAAATTTTAATGCAGACTTAGATCAAACAGCTTATGAAGATTATCAAATTTTTACTTCTCAATTCGATGAAATTATAAATGCAATTGATTTAGCAACTCCCGAGGAGACACAAAGACTTAGAATACAGCTTGATCAGCTTATATCACCATATCAAACCACTATTGGAAAATTGGCTAATAGGCTTCAAAGACTACTGCAAGCGCAACAAAACAGAAGCTGGAATTATAATCTTGAGGAGGGCTTGCTTGATACAGCTAAGCTTCACCGAGTTATAACAAGGCCTGGAGATCCTTTAAGTTTCAAACAAGAAAGTGAAAGTAAGTTTAAAGATACAGTTGTATCACTTTTAGTTGACAGCTCTGGGTCAATGCGAGGCCGCTCAATGACTTTGGCAGCAATTTGTGGAGATATTATAGGCAGTACTCTTGAGAGATGTTACGTCAAAACTGAGCTTTTAGGTTTTACTACAAAACATTGGAAAGGCGGTGATGCAAGAAAAGCTTGGGTTAATCAAGGCAGTCCCTCTAACCCAGGCCGATTAAATGATTTGAGACATATTATCTTTAAATCTGCTGATGACAATTTTCGTAAAGCTAGAAAAAGTTTTGGAATTATGTTGAGAGAGGGTTTGTTAAAGGAAAATGTTGATGGAGAGGCTTTAGCTTGGGCTCATCAAAGATTAAGTAAACGTAACGAAGAAAGAAAAATTTTAATAGTAATATCAGATGGAGCTCCAGTTGATGACAGCACTCTTTCAATAAATCACAGTAATTTTTTAGATAATCATTTGCGACAGATCATCAATATGATTCAAACTCAAAGCAATGTTGAGCTTCTTGCAATTGGAATTGGGCATGATGTGACTAAATATTATGAAAAATCTATTACAATTAACCGAGCTGATGAGCTAGCTGAGGCTTTGCTGGATAAGCTCACGGAACTTTTCAATGGTTAAAAAAAAGCATATAGTAGTGAATCTCACGCTATTGTGAGTATTAAGAGTGTATAAAAATGAAAATTAAAAGAGTTGATGGGCCTCCAAAGGATATCTTGACGTTTGATCTTGATGTGGAAAATGAATTAAACCTTACTCCTCAGCAAGTCGAAGATGTTGCTGAAATATTTAATACCCCATTAACCGGTGCTTATAACTGGGACTATACAGTTGCCGATAATAGAATTAAAAAACTTTATGAATTAGGCAAAGAATTAAACTGGAACGGCTCTATGGATTTAAACTGGGATTACAATCATCCAGCAGATGAGAGAATCATGCAGGCCGAAGAAGATCTACCTCATGAGACACTTCAAGCATATGAAAGTTTAACTGAAAAAGAAAAAATTGAGTTTGATCGTCATGATGCAGCCGAACTTCTCAGTCAGTTTCTTCACGGAGAACAAGGAGCATTGCTTGTTGCATCTCAACTTACAGCATGTGCGCCTACTTATAATGCAAAACTATATGCAGCCTCGCAAACTTTTGACGAAGCTAGACATGTTGAAGTTTTTAATCGTTATCTTCAAGAAAAAATTGGTATGCATTACCCAATTAATAAAAATTTAAAGCTTTTGCTTGACAAAATACTTACTGATCCTAGATGGGATCTTAAATTTATTGGAATGCAAATTATCATTGAAGGTTTAGCACTGGCTGCTTTCCAAATGTTAAAAAGTCTATCAAAGGATCCACTATTAACTCAGCTTCTTCATTACATAATTCGTGACGAGGCTAGACATGTTACATTTGGCATCAATTACTTGGAAGATTTCATCAAAACATTGACGCCTGAGGAAATTGAAGAAAGAGCAGAATTTGCATACGAGGCATGTGTTATTTCTAGAGAAAGACTCATTAATACAAAAGCCATGCAGAAATATTTAAAAATGTCTGAGGAGGAAGCAAGAGAATTTGCGTTATCAACAACTGCTAATACTGCTTTCACTAACTTTCTGTTTACAAGAATCATGCCAAATCTCTCAAGAATAGGTCTGCTTACAGATAAAGTAAGACCGAAATTTGAAGCATTAGGTTTGCTCGAGTATGAACATGCTCCTGATGACTTTGAATGTGATTGGAACGAGCTTGAAAAACCTTTAGAAAAATTTGGTGAAATTCCTAAGGTTATCTAATCAATTTTTATTTTTAGCGACGATTTTTGTAAACGTCTCTTTATCGTCTGCAGTTCAATTAATAAAACCATCTGAAAATTCTTATCTAGATATTCAAGAAGCCCTTATTCTAGCCGAACCGGGAGATATAATTAGGCTATCTGCAGGTATATTTACTTTAGAAGACTCACTTTCACTCGATGTGCCTGGAGTACAAATTGAAGGTGAAGGTATGGGGCAAACAATCCTCGACTTTAGCAATCAGCTCAGCGGTGCTCAAGGACTCAGTGTCACTTCAGATAATGTAACTCTTCAAGATTTTGCAATTCAAAATGCTAAAGGCGATGCAATTAAAGTAAAGGGTGTTACAAACATAAAGTTCTTAAGAGTAAAAACTGAGTGGACGAATGGTCCAAGCTCAGAAAATGGAGCTTATGGGCTATATCCAGTCGAATCAAAAAATGTTTTGATAGATGGATGTGTTGCAATAGGAGCATCTGATGCTGGAATTTATGTTGGGCAATCTCAAAACATTATTGTTCGAAATAGTAGAGCAGAATTTAACGTTGCAGGAATTGAAATCGAAAATTCTTACTTTGCAGATGTTCATAACAATACAGCAACAAATAATACTGGTGGAATATTAGTTTTTGATTTGCCTGGCTTACCACAACAAGGCGGACATCATGTGCGGGTATTTAACAACCGTTCAGTTGGCAATAATACCGATAATTTTGCACCTGAAGGAAACATTGTGGGTGAGGTCCCTAGAGGTACTGGAATAATAATTCAAGCAAATTCTGATGTGGAAATATTTAATAATGAAATTGGGGAGAATGATACTGTAAATATTGCAGTGGTGACATATGGGAATGATACAGATGATAAAACTTACTATCCCCATCCTAAATCAATTCAAATTCATGGAAATACGTTTGGTCCAACTGGATATAATCCTGACACTAGTAAGGGAGAGCTAGCTAAGATACTTTTTGATTTATCAGGCGGAGACATGCCAGACATTTTTTGGGATGGTTTGTTGCCATTTACTCAACTTATATTTGGGCAACCAGAAAATGAAAAAATGGTTGTTACTAACAACGGTAATGCAACATTGCTTGCCATAAAACCTATTGGTTATATGCTCCCCTATTTTGAGCCAGCAATTATAGACATCCATGAGTTTGATGGAGAGATTATTCCACTTGAAAAAGTAGAGTTTGATGAAACATTCTAAAAAAATTTCTGTATTAATTAGTTTATTCATTTGTTTTGACACAAAATCTCAAAGCATTAGTAGTTTTGATTTTGAAAAATTTTCACATGTACCAAAATTTCTCAGTGATTATGGTTTTTTTAAGGATTTAAAAAATCAGAAGCCAGTTTCAAATGTCCATCCATATTCTTTATCGAGCCAATTGTTTTCAGATGAAACTGATAAGCTAAGATTTGTTTATGTGCCCGAAGGAAAAAAAGTTGGCTATGTAAAAAATAAAGTCTTTATATTTCCAGTTGGTTCAGTTCTTATAAAAACTTTTGCATATCTAAATAATAATGGTCCCCTGGAGGCCGAATTACTTGAAACCCGCCTTCTAATAAATACCAATAATGGTTGGAAAGCCATTAGCTATGTTTGGAATGAAGATCAAACGGATGCTAAAAGAGCAATAGCTGGAGCTACAATTCCTACAAGGTTTGTGAATTCTTCAGGAATAATCAAAGATGTAAGATATCGAGCACCTAATCAGAATCAGTGCAAAGAGTGTCATCAATTAAAAAAAGTTATGACTCCAATAGGTCCCAAGGCAAGAAACATGAACAAGTTAGTTGAATATGATGGTGGGGAGATGAATCAACTTATCTATTGGGCAGCATTAGGATGGATTAACGAAAATCTTGGATCAACTTCAATCTCAAATTACGCAGATGTTAATGCAGTTTTGAATGAGAGAGCTAGGGCATACCTTGATATAAATTGTGGCCACTGTCACATACCTGGTGGTTCGGCAGACACAACAGGCTTATATTTGAACTTTACGGAGCAAGATAAAGAACAAATTGGAATATATAAAAAGCCAGTTGCAGCTGGACGTGCAAGTGGAAATTTAAAATATTCAATTGTTCCCGGTCATCCTGAGGATTCAATTCTTCTTTATAGGATGAAGTCATTAGATCCCGGAATCATGATGCCAGAATCTGGCAGAGCCCTCTCAGATGAAACAGGTATAAAATTGATTACTGATTGGATTGACAAACTATAGCCTTTAAATTTGTCTAGTAGCCCATAAGTAATTCATAATAGTTCTTTTAGGAGAAAACTTATGTCAAAACACTCTGCTTTAAATACTTTTGGAAGATCTGGAAATCCAGCTTTTACAAGAAATTTTGATAATACTGGTGCGTTGCCTCAGACAGAACGTATGACTCTCGATGGCGCTGTAAACAAAACAGCCATCTTGCTGTCACTTTGTTTCGCTGGAGCATTTATCGGCTGGAATATTCCTTCACTAGCGATGCCAAGTCTTATTATTGGAACCATTCTTGCATTCGTTACAATTTTTAGAAATCCAGCTAAAGCGGGAACTACTGCACCCTTTTACGCAGGCTTTGAAGGAGTTGCGCTTGGTGGAATTACAGTGTTTGCTGAAGCCCAATATCCCGGTATTGGTATTCAAGCAATAGGACTAACCTTTGGTATTCTTGCATCTTTACTGTTTTGCTATAAAAGTGGCATCATCAAACCTACTGAAAACTTCAGGCTAATGATTTTTTCAGCTACTATGGGTATTGCTCTTTTGTACCTAGTAAGTTTCATCATGTCTTTTTTTGGTTCAGGGATTGGCTTCATTCATTCTAATGGACTTTTTGGAATAGGATTTTCATTATTTGTTGTTGGAATTGCAGCGCTTAATCTTGTTTTAGACTTTGATTTTATTGAAGAAGGTGCTGATCAAGGATTACCAAAGTATATGGAATGGTACGGAGCTTTCTCGCTTATGGTTACTTTAATATGGCTTTACATTGAAATATTACGCTTACTAATGAAACTAAGAAGCAGATAGATGAATGCTATATTTTTTAGCATTCTTGCTATATTTTCCTTATTTGTTTTTATGAATCTCGGAAAAATTAAAGCTTCAAAAAAGCAAATGGACAGAGATGACAGAATCAAATGGGGCAATCGTCGACGAACGTCATTTTTCAAAAATAAAACAACAATTGTTGAAGGTAAGGCAGAAGAAGTCAAAGACGATGACAAAGACAAATAATGCTTGCTGCCTTTGACTTTGGGATTTCAAATACAGATGTAGCTATATTTTCTGAAAACTCTGTTAATTACTTCACTGTTCCATCTTCTAAAGAAAAAATAACGACTAATCTTATAAAGAAAATACTTTTTGATCTTGAATTACCTATATCAAAAGTTGAAGTATTGGGAGTTACAGGTGGCAAATCATCAGATCTTGAGGATTCGTTGGGCGGAATAGAAATTATTAAAATTAATGAGATTGAAGCAATTGGACTGGGGGCAAAAAAATTATATGGTTTGGAAGATGAGTCTGCCCTCATTGTCAGTGCAGGAACAGGAACAGCTTGTGTTCATGCTCAAGGAGAAAGCTTTAATCATCTTGGCGGAATCGCAGTTGGTGGGGGTATGTTAGAAGGATTAGGATCTCTTCTTTTTAATACTTCAGATGGTGGAGAAATTAATGAATTTGGTGAAAAAGGTTCAAGACTCAAGCTTGATTTATTAATTGGAGATGTAGTAAACAAAATAGGTAATCTGTCTCCAGAGCTTACAGCAGTAAACTTTGGGAAAGCAGCTTTTAGCTCCACCGATACAATTGAAAATACAGCAGCAGCACTATGTAATATGATTGGCGAGGTGATTGGGACAGTTGCTTACTTAAATGCATTGTTAATTGCATCTGAAAAAGCATGTTTCATAGGCAGAACATCCTGCCTGTCAGAAATTACAAATGGTATTGATCAAAGACTGGGGCTAGCCGGAGTTAAAGGACACTATCAGCCAAATCGTGAATATGCCAATGTTATTGGAGTCCTGGAAGGAATTGAAAAATATAAATAATTCTTTTTTTAATCTTAAATTAGTTCTAGAATTTTTTTAAGACATGAATCAACATCAGATGAGTTATTTATTAAATGATGTGAGTACTTTTCATATAAGCACTTCCTCTCTTCGAACGCATCCTTGATAGTTTGATTGGGTGATTTTGCAAATCCCCTTGCGGAAAAATTTTTTACTCTTTCAATTATCTGATCAAAAGGAACATCTAAAAAGAAAACGGTTGAATTATCCATTAAATAATTCATAGCTTTACTACTATAAATAGCACTTCCACCAGTTGATAAAATAATTTTATTAAAATTAATTTTTAATAGTATGTCCTCTTCAATCTCACGCAGTTTTAGATATCCTTTATTGTCTAAAATATTTTGAAGTGATTGGCCATACTCTTTTTCAATAAAAAAATCAGAATCTATAATTTCATAATCAATAATTTTGGCTAGCTCATTAGAAATGGTAGATTTTCCTGCTCCAGCCATTCCTATAAGTGAAATAGATCTCTTAGAAGATTTATTTGCTTGCATCAATTTGACACCTTGCAATTATTGATTCAGTGGCCAGTAAATTTTTTCTGGAGGTTCGAGTAGCAAACAAAATCTCACATATTAGAAAAATAAGAGACAAAATTAGACTAAGCATACAAAGTATAAATGCTATAGAAATAAAACTATCTAATGTGATTTGATTTATGCCACCTACAAATAACGCACCAATTACGATGCAAACAATCAAGCCGCTTAAGGTACAAAAGAAGATTGAAGTATTGATGAATCGAGTACGTTGGATAAGTCTCGTTCTATTCATTAAAATTATTTCCTTATCCTCTAAATTTACCCTTTCAAGAAAGCTTTGAAGATATCTCAGTCTGTCTATAATCCTTCCAAGTCTGCCAGTCATTACATTCAAAAGAGCTCCAATACCAGCCAATAAAAATACTGGAGTAACAGCAGTTTGCATAATTTCTGAAATAGATAAATATTCTGGCATTAATAAATAGATTAACCTTTAGTAATAAATTGTAATCTTTTAAAAACAATATTAGAAATGAAAAATAGCCCTGAGGAGAATTGGTGGAGCTAGGCGGGATCGAACCGCCGACCCCCTGCTTGCAAAGCAGGTGCTCTCCCAGCTGAGCTATAGCCCCATACAGGTTGATAATTGTACAAGATATCTTTTGCAGTGCAATATTGTCTTTTCAAAAATAAAAATCTCGCAAGGAGCCAATAAAAAATCTATAATCAAACATTAAAATGTTATCAAAGACTTTGGGAAAAGAAGTCTCATCATTTTATTGACTCCTTTTGAGATGGTTCCTCAAAGGAGGCTACCGTAAACCCTGTGTTCGTCTTAGGGAACTTATGAAGGGTTCAGGGAGTAAAGCTACCACAACTTTTAATGGCAACCTCCTATGAGAAAATTGTTATAACTTGTAACTAAATCCTAATTTAAATGTTTGAGGTTTTTGCGATCTTGCCCCACTTTTTGGAGCTCTAGCAGCAATGTCCTCATTATCTGTAACGTTTTCTAATACGCCATATACATCTAACTTTTCACTCATTCGCTTTCTTATAGAAAGATCTATAAAGCTATAGGAATCTATGTTCTCGAAAGCACCACACTGAGCAGTAGAACAAGAGCTTCCATGATCTGCCAATCTTAAATATCCACTCCAGCCACTTTCAGCAATGAAGCCTGCACTTAGTGCTAAGACTGAACTAGGGATATATGGAAGGTCATCTCCAGATGCCACAATACCAAAATAGTCACTGTCGAAGCTGTTTTCAAAGGTCGCATCAGTTGATGTGAATGTTAAGGCTAAAGGGAAACTTACCCCATCTCCTTCGATAACCATCGATCCATCAACTTCTAAGCCAGAAACATCAACTTCTCCACCATCAAAAGTGTCGCCAGGATCACAGTCTCCACCATTAGAGTTTTTACACTCTGCAACTAAATTTGCATAATCGCTTGAGAAATACATTACTTCGAGAGCAGTGGTGCCTTTGTTATATCGAAAACCTAATTCGATATTATCAGCTTCCTCAGCGTCACCATTAAAGACAGGTGACATGCCTTGATGAAAACCAGCAACAAGCTTTAGGTTTTCATTCATGTCATAAGTTGCCCCAATTCCTGTAGTTGAATAATCGCCACTGGATTTTTTATTGATATATCCTGATTTTGGTTGAGTTCTGCTTCCTGAAACACCGTCATCCCATCTATTTTCAACTTTGTCATATTCTTCTGATCTGTATCCGACGGTTACTGTCAACCTGTCCATTGAAATAGTATCTTGAACAAAATAGGATGTAGCATCAGTTTCTCTTAATCTATTATTGCTGCTTGTGAAACCAGTACCACAATTATATAGAGCTGAGTTTGTTCCAGAAGCGCTTTGTTGAAAACATTCATATCCCTGCATTCTACTCTCATAGTCCTCTAGGTCTCTGTAACCAAAAGTTAGAGAGTGATTTTCTATATCAGTAGATACTTGAAACTGGATACCTTCATTCCCATAGAATCTATTATTGTGCTTTAACTTTACTTCAGTAGCTTGAGTGCCATCAAGAATTCCTTGAGCAATTGCATTACCAGCATTTGCTGCCTCAATAACTCCATTTATACTATTACTAACTCCGCCTGTCTTGCTGTTATTTGCTTTATCAACTTTGAACCAATCTCTATGATAATCATTGCTAAATGACGTCAGAACTATATCAACATTACCAAAAGACCCTTTGTATGTTATAGATTCTTGTTCTCCATCATTATCCATCATGTCATATTGAGTCATCCCATAACGCATTCTTGGGTTCTTATTAAAGCTTGCCTGTGAAAGACCTACATATGTTTGTTCAGAGGACTCATCTAAATCAAGATATTTGAATGTAACCTCGTGATCTCCAGATGAATAACGCAGCTTAACTAGCATGTCAGATTTTTGAAAACCTGTATCACCACCTACATTAGCAATAGAATCAAAACCATCAGTAGCATGTTCATGAAATTCAACCATGCCACCAAATGTTCCATTATCTCCACCCATAACTGCATGAGATCTAGTCATGCCATTATCTCCAATTTCTTGGACAAATTTACCTCTTCCTTCTGTGGGAATTGGTGTACTTATGAGGTTTAAAGCTCCTCCAATCGTACTAGGGCCCTGCGTAATAGCAGATGGGCCTTTGAGAACCTCAACAGCATGGATTCTTCCCGTTGTAGGGAAATAGTATGCTGATGCAGACGTATAAGGAGCAGGAGCAACTAACACACCATCTTCCATAATAGTTATTTTGCCAGATCTATCTAAACTTGTTCCCCTTATAGAAATGTTAGGCCTTAAGCCATAACCATCCTCTGTTCTGAAAAAGACTCCGGGTACAGCAGAGAGAATTTTATGTATATCTGTATCAATTACTTTTTGCAGATCTTCATTAGAAATTACTGTTACAGATCCAGGAATATTTGAAGGATCTTCAAAAGTTCCTATAATGCTGACAGATTCAATTGTCTCAAGATCGTAATTTGTATTAGCAAAAGCTGGAACAAAAAATAGAATTGCAAGCAATCCCATAATTACAAAATGTATTTTTGTATGAATATTAGGCCATTTGTTTTCCATGATATTTACTTCCTTAAAGAGTGAAGTTACTCAATAAAAGATAAATATCCTAAATGAGAATGCAAATGATAATCATTCTCATTTACAAACGCAAGCTTTTTTTAAATATTAATCATTTCCTTTAATTGCGAAATAAAGACCTAGAGCAAATATAAAAATCTGCTCACTCATAAATAACTTTTGTGTAATAAACCAATCAGGATGCGCTAGATAAAATGCTCCAATCATAATGACTACCACAGCACCGCCACCAAGCCGAGTTACCAAATGGCCTACTCTTCCTAAGAAACCACCAATTATAATTGCGGCGCCAGCTCCAACCTCTCCCAATGCAACTAAACTAGCTACTATTTCTGGTGCAGCCATTCCCATGCTTTCAAACCAAGGAACCATCTTTTCTGGAGGTAATGGAAATTTACCTAAACCGTGAAGAATAAATGATACACCCACGACAAGTCTTAAAATCCATGGAGCTAAGCCCATGAACGGTTTAGCAACATCATCTAAATAATTTGAAATACTCATACAAACTCCGTTTTTATTTATTGTATATGATGAAACGATAAGATTTGCAAATATAGAAAGAACCCCCATATTGGAATTTATAAGGAGACTATTATGTTTAATCCATTAAAAATGGCAGGGGATCTTAAGGGCATAGAAAAAATGCTGAAACCTGCATTAGAAAAATTCATGCAAGACTCTGGTTTTGTAAAAGAGTCTGAATTTAAAAAGTTATTAAAAAGAGTGGAAGAGCTTGAAGAGAAGATAAAATAACTAATTAATTCTTTCTACCCTGTTAACAAAAATTGGCTAGCTCTTTTCAACCAAGTGAAGGTTGATATCAAAAACAAGAGTTGAATTGGGAGGTATGGTAGGTCTTCCTTCAGAACCATATGCTAAATCTGGGTGTATAAAAACTCTCCAAGAATCACCCTCTTGCATTAAATCAATGGCTTTTTGACATCCAGGAATCAATTGCGAAAGTTGAATTTTAAGAGGTTCACCTATTTCAATTGAACTCCAAAATACTGATCCGTCCATCAAAGTGCCATGAAAATCAGCAGTAATAATATCTGAAAGGTTTGGTGAGATTGAACCATCAACAGAAGATTCTAATACTTCGTATTGTAAACCTGGTTCAATTTCAATAACGTTCGTGTTTAATAGATTTGCTTCGAGAAATCTTTCACTTTTTTCTAAATTAACTTTTAAGATCGATTCTTGACCACATGCAGTGATCAAAATCAAGAAGGAACTTAAAATATAAAAATTACTTTTCAATACAAAATACCAAAATATAAATTAATAAATTAATAAATTAATAAATTAATAAATTAATAAATTAATTTTAAAGATTTTTCACTATTTTTGTTAGTGAAGTTTCCCAAACCTGCTCAAGCAAACCTATGAATTTCGACCATTTTTGTAAGATATTGATGTCAAAGATTTCTAAATTATGCCCATATCCAATTGATAAATCATCAATTTGATCTGCATCAAGGTTAAAACTCTTCATTAATGAGGCAATATCAAAACAAGGATGATTTTTACTTGCATATTCCCAGTCAAGAAAATAATATTTCGAATTCCAAATTATATTTTTAGAATGTAAATCATTGTGAGAGAGAATTTTTTTTACTCCATCATCAACCAAATCGTCATATAGATCAAAGGCTTCTTTAATTAAAAGGCTGTTAGAGGCATCACTTAATAATTCCTTATATAAAATCATGGAATCTAAAAAAATATTTTTGCAGTTTTGAGGTATGGTGGAACTATGGATCGAATAAAGAGATCTTCCTAGCTCTATTAAAGAAAAAGTATTTGATGTGTTTTGATCAAAAGTTGGTTTATTGCCTGGGATGTACTTCCAAATCATTATTCCAGAAGATTGATTCATGTAAAGTAACTCAGGAGATAAATCTAAATGCATAATATTTTTTAGGAGATTTTCCTCATTTTCTCTATCTATTGCTAACTTTGAAGCAAGAGGAGAATCAAACCTTATCACTGCCTTAGTGTCATTAAATCTACATAGATAAACTTGGGATATTAAGCTACTAGAAAGTTCTCTATCTAGGATGCATTTTCCAGGTATGGATTCAATTCTTTTGAGTAATAATTCCATGATTTTCTTCAAGTACTTTTTTCCAAGCTTTATAACCAAAGAATATTATGACTATGTATAGTCCAAATAAAAATGCAGTGGGCAAAAGGCCTCTGGATACAAAAAGCAAGATTGAAATTGAATCAATAACTAACCAATAAATCCAATTTTCAAGTAATTTCTTAGCAACCATGTAGGTTGCAACCACTGCTCCCCAAGTCACAAATGCATCAAAAAATGGAAGGGCTGCATCTGTATATGATTGAAGTAATAGTCCTGATAAAACAGAAAGGGCCAATATTAAAGAAATAGCATAGAAATGCTTCAACATGCTCCAAGTATTTACAATAAAATGATTGTCAATTTGATTGCCTTGTCTCCATTGCAACCAACCATACAAACCCATAAAAACATAAAAAATTTGTAAGTATGCCTCCATATATAACCCAGCTGAGTTCATTATAAAAAAATATAAGACAGAGCTAATAATTCCAGCTGGCCAGCACAAGATATTTTGTCGAACAGCTAATAAAAGATAGAGAATGGCTAAAAGAACAGCAATTAGTTCTAGCGAATGATTCTGAAAATAGTCAAAAATCATATCTTACACTTATACCAACATGCCTAGGATCACCATGACGTTCGTATAACGTGTCTGCAAAATCTGGCGCCTCATTTCCAAAATAGAACCCTCTGGTAGAGTAATATTCATCAAAGACATTTCTGGCCCATATAGTGTAGGTCCAGCTATCAATAAAATAATCATAACTAATGTTTGTTAGAGAATAAGACTTAGATTTATTGTTATGAGAATCAGAATAGTAAAAACTACTTTTACCAACGATGTCTATTGATAAAGAAGCTTGATCTGAAATTGACCAATTCAGTCCAAGTGCATAACTTTTTTCAGGTGCATGTGCTTGGGCCCTCCCTTCTAAATCTGGTCTAGATTGCCAATTTTTAATCTCTGTTTTTAAAAGACCAAACCTGGCAAAAATATTTAGCACTTCGTTAGCCTGCAAATCAACATTTAATTCAAGTCCATGATTGATTCCTTCTGCAGCATTTTGAGTCAAAAAAGAAAACGTATTAGGATCACTTGGATCAACTTGGGTTGATATTAATACCTGTTGATCATCTCGATCTGAATAAAAAATTACTGAAGATATATTCATCCTTGAATTTAATAGTGTTGCTTTCCATCCTAGCTCGTAGTTAGTTAAAAACTCGGGATCATAATATAAATTGCTATTTTGAGAGTCTGGCGCTAATCCAAGATTAAGATTAAAGCCGCCTTGATTGAATCCTCTGGCTATACTTATAAAAACATTTGCGGAATCGCTTAGAGTTTTGTTCAGTGAAATTTTGCCACCAGACATCTTATCTGATGGATTAAATGACTCACCAAATGAGTCATAATAATTAGATTGATAATCTTCCCATCTTGCTCCAATAGACAATTTAGTAGACTCGTTAAAAAAATAATCTAAATTACCAAATATAGACAAATTATCTGAAGAAAAATGACTAGATGATGACGATTCACTTGCATATGGGCCAAAAGGATCGGAGGGATCTCCATAGATACCATCATCATTTTTTAAATTCATTTCTTTGATATCAAAATAACTTACACCTAAAACCCACTCAGAAGTTTGTTTTGAATCAAAGTCTACCGAGTCCGAAATCAACCTAAATTCCTGACTAAAGGTTTCTCTCTCCCTCAACGTTTCTGAAAAATAATCATAAGTATAGGGAGCATGTGAATCAGCATTTCCCCAATCGGCATCATAGCTTAGGACAACATCGGTATCTGTGGTACTAGTAATACTTTGTAACTCATATCCGTCAAAAGTATTGAAGATCTTCATACTAAAAGCATTTGTTTTTTGAGAATCCATGCCAGGCCTATCTGAGAGAGTATTCAAACTTCCATCTATGGTCCAAATATCAGCAGGATCATCTAAATCTATTTGGGTAATCATAAATTTAAGTGTTGTTTTATCTCTAAGTTTCCAATTGATCTTTAACCTATATGTATCTTCATCTTTTTTAGATGTATTCGATTTGCCTGAATATAAATTCTTTCTAAATCCATCTGAGTAATCTTGTCTCAATGCTAATCTGTATGTTATTTCGTCATTAAATTCCATTGGACCTCCAAATGCGATCCCAGCATTGCGCGTTCCATA
>CACBPT010000003.1 GCA_902541245.1 uncultured SAR86 cluster bacterium
GCCATTACTGTAAATGGTGCAACATCAACTAGAGAGGCCCAAGCTCTCATCACTGGTACTGTTACAGGTACTAGAACAACAGCAGGAACCGAAACTTATACTGCAACATCTACGGTTGCAGCTGATGATGTATTTGGTGCCGCAGATGCAGTTGATAGTGGAGATGATGATGCAAATGGAGATGATATTTTCATTATTGATCAATTCAGAGATACTGTTGAAGAAGAAGAATATACCGAGACTATTAACGTTCAAGAGCAAATCATCGAGACCGTTACTGAGCAACTTGAGGGAACTACTGAAGTTACTATTGAAGTGCCAGCTGAGGTTGACGTAACTTCTACCTCGATTGTCACCAGTACAGCTACTAGAACTAAGTAATTTTTTAGTTATACTTGAAAAGCCAGCAATTGCTGGCTTTTTTTTTAATTACTTATAATAAAAATCGATTTCAATCTTTGGTAGCCTTGGATGGATCGATTGAATTGATCTAATAACTCTTCCATTTGAATCATTCATATAATAAAAATTTTCAACATTTTTATTTAGACTTGGTATAAATACTGATTCAGTTATTAAATTTTCTGTAGATATATATTGAGATCTATGTTCTATAACTGCAGAAGGATTAGTCAAGTTAATCAAAAGACTGAATTGCTTACTAGTCCCAAAATCAGATTCAATCAAGGCATCAATGTTTAAAACATTTATATTGCTTAGTAGGCCTTCAGTTTTAACAATTTTTCCTTTGTAGGTAAAAATTTTTTCATTAGTTGATGAAACCCACTCAAAAATATCATTATTAACATATGCTAGAGTTAATATAGCTATACCAGATCTCCCCATTTTAAATTTTGCAAATGAATACTCTCTTTGGGCTATGAATTCATTTGAAATTTCTATATCCTCTACTCCAACCAAAGCGGTTTTGATTAAAGGTAAGGCATCTGAGTAGGATACGTACGAGCAAGAACTCAGAATTAATCCTGTAAGAGCCAATTTTTTAATCATAAATATCGCTCCAATCTCTAGTTAAGTTTATCTGATGTGCTGCTTCAGTAACTGAATATAAGTTGTGAGAGTGATTTAAGACTGCAGCGCCATCTCTGGTAACAGGCCTCAAGCCGAATCCAGCGTGCCCTCTTGAGTAATTTGAGAAAAATGATTCGATTGGAAGCCAAAAATAAAAACCTTTATCAAAACTTCCCTCTCCAAACTCAAACTCGCTAATATCAGTCCTTGCAAAAAATACACCAGCCCTCATGCCACTTTGAAATCTTCTTGAGATATCAATTTTTATTCCTGAATCTTTTGCTAAAAATCTACCGCCTTTTAAGAGAAATAATACTTGTGATTTAGGCTCCGTTAAATAGAAAGTTATATGTCCAGTTAATGTTTTATAGTCTCTAAATGAAAACATCTGGTCATAATCTCTTTGCTGAACATGCCATAGTTCACCACCAACTGCATAATTTTTAGAAAAAGGTCTATAGAGTAACTCCCCACCAATTCCACCAAACATACTTTCTAAGATACCTCCAGAGATTTTTGAATATATATCATCAGAAAAGTTGTTGAACCAATTAAATTGGAGCGTTCCAATATTATATTTTTCACTTTCCTTCAAATAGTTAACAATCTCTGTTCTTACATGAGGCAGAACACTATCTGAGGCAAGCTTTAAACCATCAAATGTATTGTAAATCCCGATAGACCCATTTGAGACTATAGTAAAGTCAGGCCTTAAAATTAACTCAGAATGTAATGCAAGTCGAAGATCTCCAAAATAAAAACCATCAGGACCACCAATCTGAGATCTAACTGAAGGTGATATTTTCCAGTAATGCATTGGAAGCTTTGATTCTGGCTTAAAATCAAATTCTTCTTTTATAAAAGTAGCTGAATTAAGCTGGATATTTCTCTGAGCAAGTTGATAGAACTTATCATCTATATGTCTATTAAAAGATTCTCTATCGATAACAATTTCATGCATGCCCATAGAGGCATTAATGGTTGTAAGTTTAAATTCTTTAACTTCATCAGGCATCGTTTCATTTAAAGCTCTGGCAACTCTTCCTGACGCTCTAATATAACTTGAATGCTTATCTTGCGAATAGGCAACTGATAGAGAATTATCCTTCAAAGTAGCTGCTTGTAGATACAATCTTTTCTCATTGAGTACTGTCAAAGCAGTCCTATAAATAAAATTTGTATTTCCTTTACTTACCTGCTTAAAAGCTGCTGCATTTTGAATGGAAGTGTATGGGTCATTTTTTTTAATTACAGGGTCTTTATCTTTAAAACCTAAAGCAATAGAAAAACCAAAATTAAAAGTATTTCCTTTTGTATAGCCTGCCCTCAGTTGAATAGAATTACTTATTGGATATACAACACCAAAATTTACTTTAGAAGATGAGGGTCGTTGGGGTTTAAATGCAAGCTCATAGTTACCATAGCCCGGCCTGAATCCTTCCTCAGAATAATCAGTTCCATCATATTCAATCTTCAGTCTCAAACCGTGAAAATTTGGTAAGAATAATTCAACACCTCCAAACAATCCTGCTGGACCACTAAAATATTTACCGGGACTTAATTCACCTCCCATAGTATCTTTATTTAAAGTTCTAGTTTTAAAACTATCAGAAATATATGTAAAAGGGTTTTTTGTCTTTGTCTCTGAGATACCTCCCCAACCCATTCCAAATGTAAAATCAATATTTTTATAAAACTTTGAGGCGACGATATATTCTGCGCTAAAAATTCCACTTCCAGCTATGTCCCTAAAACCAATAGCAACCTGAGGCAATAACTCAGATTCCTTTAAAATTCTAAATTTTGCATCAAAACTTTTATCTTTATAAGTTTGGTTTCCACTGAAAGACTCAACATTACTGTATAAAGCATTGTTTACATCCGTGTATTGGTAAGAAGCTTCAAACCATGAAAATGGATAAGCTATAAGCGAACCACGAAGATAAGGATCATTGTTAGACCATGAAAATCCTAGTGTTCCCTCTTCATGCATTCTAGCTGATGGCATCTGAAGCAATCCAAGAGTTCCATAGTTAGAATAACTAGGATTACTGAAAGGGTATATGTAATCATTAATGTCTGACTGAGCAACTTGTGCGAAAATTACTAAGAAAAGCAGGAGTTTTTTTCTTGCCCCGAACATTAGTTTTATATCATAAACATAAGTTAGCATTTATGTATCATTTGATTCAAAGCAAAAACTTTCCTTCTAGTTATTATTTATTGAATTCAATGATGCTAATGAAATAGCCAAACTACTTAAGATAGGAGCAAATGTTGCTGCAAATTTTAGCCCTTCAATTCTCCCAATATCTCTTGAAGCATAAACAACAGTGCCTGGAAAAATTTGAATGTTTTTTTGAAAAGGCCTAAAGAATGATAATTTATAAAGACGTGTTTTTCCATCGGGATCAATAATAACTAAATGTTTAGTTGAGGTATCCTTTAAACCACCCGCATTATTGATGTATTGATGAAGAGTAAGCTCAGATTTGAATTGTGTAGATCCTGGCTGATTAAATTCACCAAAAAGATAAACTTGATTAAGCAAAGGGGGAACTTTAATTATATCTCCGTCTTCTACCACTGCATCTAAGGAAACATTATTTTCAATTCGACTAAGTTCAAATTCAGCAACCACTCTTCCCTTTGGTCTATAATTTTTTAACTCTTCTAATAGTAGTGAAAGTGAGCCTGAAGTTGCACCAACTTCTTGCGGATTAGAAACAATAAAATTTAAAGTATCCCTGTAAATTCTCTCATTAAAATTAGACTCAAGATCCTTTGCAGATTCTCGGAATAGAGAACTGCCATAGGGGTAGGCCGATCGCTTATAACCTCCGGCCCTTTTAATAATTGATGAAAGTCTCTCTCCATCAGAGATATTAAATGTTCCAGGATTTGCAACCATCCCAATAATTTGAACTGTTTTTACAGGTTCTTGATAAGAACTATAAAAAGGAAGTGTAATTGAATCTCTAGCTTTTAAATTAGTTTTAGCTGCATCCCTGATACTAATTTTTTGCTCTATGATTTGGCCATCAACAAATCTACTGAGCAAAAATTCCTCGCCTATGAAATATGGAGAAATGTCTCCAGCAAATTTTATAGCATCATAAACAGTCTCTTTTGGGAGCAATTCATATAATGCTTGTCGAGATACGCCACCCGAAACGGGGACCTCAAAACTCTTTGGTTTAACAAAAATAATATCTCCGGATCTTAATTGAGAATCAAACGGCTTCTGACCAAAAGCCATAACATTGTATAGATCTAGTGTTGATAGAACTTGATCATCTCTTTTGTGTTGAATTTTTCTAAATGATCCATTCTTAGAAATTCCTCCCGCAACATTCAACGCATGCAATATATTAGATGCACCACTTAAAGTATACAAACCTGGACTGGAAACCTCGCCAAGCAGAAAAACTTGTATATCTCTTAATCCAGAGAGAGTTGTTGATGTTTTAACACCGATAGCAGTATTATTCATAGCTGCTTGTATGGCCTCCGCAGCCTTATCTAAACGCAGTCCTCTGACGTATACTTTAGTTAACTTATTGACCAACACAGAACCATCACGCTGTACCATTGAGACACTCTCAACATTTATTGATCCTGTTGCAAGAATTGTTAACTGATCTCCGTAATCAAGCACATAATCATCTGAAATATTTGGAAGATTAATTGGTGAAAATGATGACTGAATAGAGCTAAAAAAATCTTCTCCAAATCTTGGTAACTCAATATTTCCAGATTTACCCTCTATTGCAAGCTTAAGACTATCAACTTGATTTTGAATTTTTCTCAATATGGCTTTATTGGCCTCTATGGAAGTATTTCCACGAAATAAGACTTCAACATCTTCTTGATCTTGCAAGTCTTTTTCTAATTTTTTTGCAACATCATCAGGAAGTGAATCAAGAAATGATTGGTCTAATTCCTGAGAATTAACATCAACTGCACTGATTGAAAATAAAATTAAGGCTAAAATAAATTTGATATTTCTCAACATGACTAATTCCATTGTGAAAATGCAATTATATCTTAATTAAGATGTCAAAATACAGCTAGGGCCAAATGAATTCTTACTTTAATTGTTCAAAGCCTCAAGCTTTGATCTCCATAGTAACTCTGTTTGCTTTGCAATTTCTTCTTGAGAAAAATGTTTTATGACTAATTTTCTGCCTTCGTTACCCATACTATATCGAAGAGAGTTATTCAATAAAAGTTGCTTGATGGCATCAGACAAACCAATAATATTTTTAAACTCAACCAAAAAGCCATTTACTTTATCAATTACGACTTCTCTGCAACCGGGAACATCATAAGCAACAATTGGTTTTCCACAACTTGCTGCCTCCAATAAAGCTTTAGGCAAGCCTTCTCGAAATGATGGAAGGCAAACTATAGATGCTTTTTGAAAAGCCCCAACCATATCGTCAATGTGACCCCATAACTCAATAAGATTAGATTCCCTCCATTTGTTAAGAGAAGCTTTATCTATTGCCTCTGGGTTACTTGGATCTTCTCTACCAGCAATAACAAAACGTGCATTGAATCCGTCTTCTTTTAAAATAATTGCAGACTTAACAAAGTCCTCTATTCCCTTATCTCTCAACAATCTTGCAGGTAAAAGCACAATTGGAGGTTGAGTTATATTTTTTGACAATGAAAATAACTTAAGATCGACCCCTGCACCTCTAATAATGCTAATTTGTGATTTAAGAACTATATTTTGTTGTAAAAAAATATTTTGGTCGTCTGTATTTTGCATAATAAGTGTAGAATACTTATTATTGAGCAAAAACTTCATCATTATAATTATAATCGGTCTTATAACCCTTGCTAATAATTGTGATGAACTAAAAACATAACCAAGTCCAGCAAATGCAAATATCCTAACTGGAATTTTGCATATTTTTGCACAAATAGCTCCATATAAAATTGGTTTTAAGCCAACTGAGTGAATAATATCTGGTTTCAGGTTTTTAATAACATTCAACAAGGTAAATATGGATTTTGACTCAGAAAAAATATTTGCAGATCTTCTTCTTATTGGCCAATCAACTAAATGAATGCCATATGATGCAATTTCATTTTTGTGAATTGTCACTTTTGTAATCAATGAAACTTCGTATCCTTGAGATATCGCATATTTAGCTAAAAAAAGCCTATGAGACATAAAATACCAGTCTTCTGAAATCACAAAGAGTATTCTTTTTGCTTGAGTGATATTTGATTGCATAAGGGTTGTTATATCAATTATTTATTAAAAAGGTCTCGATGCCATGACTGAAACATCAAGATAGTCCATAGTTGATTTTGCCAATTTCTGTCACCTTTTTTATGCTCCTTCCAAAATTTTTGAACAGTATTTGGACAAAAATACCCTTCTGCCTTAATTATGTCAGTATTCAATAAGTCCTCTGTCCATTCTAAAAGAGGTCCTTTAATCCACTCGCCAACTGGAACTCCAAAACCCATTTTTGGCCTTTCAAGCAAACTTCTATCAACATATTTATATAGGATATTTTTTAAAATTCTCTTACTATTTCCAGATTTTAATTTATATGATAAAGGGAGAGACCAAGCAAAATTAAAAACCTCATGATCAAGAAAAGGCGCACGAGTCTCAAGGGAAACAGACATAGCAGCCCTGTCAACCTTAACCAAAATGTCATCCGTTAGATATCCCAGAGTATCAAAAAGCATAGCTTTTTCTATATTGTTTAATGACTTGCTAAGTTGATTCATTTTTATCAAGCCTTCATCCAGTTTATCTGAAATAAATATATTATCTGAGCTAGTCCATAAATTTTGAGAATTTACATATAAAGAATTAAAGGATGAATTATTTAATAATTTTAAACCTTTTTTCAGTTTATCAGCTGGTCTGGAAAATCTTAAAAGAGTTGGAACAATTTTAGAGAGCATATTTAAATAGATGTTTAGTTGCTCTAAGGACATTTTTTCAACTTTATTAGAAATTAAGCCAACAAAAGATGAAGGTAAAAATTTAACTATGTTCCATAATTTTTGATTTATTTGATATCTATCATATCCACAAAAAATTTCGTCTCCAGCATCTCCAGTAAGGGCAACTACTACATCTTTTTTAGCTGATCTTGACACAACATGCGTAGGTATTTGAGAAGCATCAGCAAATGGCTCTGAATAAATTTCACTTAATCTAGGAATTATTGAAATAGCTTCATTGAAAGTTACTCTTTCTTCGGAATGATTAGTTCCTATTGCCTTAGCAACATCAGCGGCATGAGTAGATTCATCCCACTCTGCCTCATCAAAACCTATAGTAAATGTTTGGATTGGTTGACTTGAAACGGATTGCATTATTGCTGTGACTAATGACGAATCTATTCCTCCTGACAAAAATGATCCTAGCGGAACATCAGAAATCATTTGATTTGTAACTTTCTTTTTTAAAATTGATTCAAGCTCATCGCTAGCCTCTTGAAAGCTTCCATGAAATTTCTCTTGATGAGATTTCATTGCCTCTACGCTAGCATCCCAATAGATAAATTCTTTAATTTCCATATTATTTGGATCAATCGATATAAATGTTCCAGGCTTAACTTTAGATACTCCTGAAAAAATACATTTTGATCTAGGTACATATCCTAATTGAATATATTGATTTAATGCATCTCGATCGATTACTGGATTAAATTTTGGATGTTCGTTGAGCGCTGAAAGCTCAGATCCAAAAATAAAAAAGCCCTCATGGTTAGATGGATGTGAGATATAAACTGGCTTTTCACCAAAACGATCTCTGCAAATAAATAATTTTTTTTCTACCTCATCCCAAATTGCAAATGCAAACATTCCCTGTAATTTTGATAATGTCTTTTTTAAACCATAATGCTCAACTAAAACTAAAAGAGTTTCAGTATCTGAAGAACCATTCCATGAATTAAATTGAAAATCATTTTTTAAGGATGATCTCAACTCTAAATGATTATATATTTCTCCGTTATAAGTAACACAATATCTCGATGTGAATGATTTCATAGGCTGATGGCCTGTTTTGGTTAGATCTAAGATTGCTAATCTTTGATGTGCAAAAAAAATTTTATGCTCTGCATTCGTCCATGTACCACAACTATCTGGTCCACGAAATGCAATAGCGCTTCCCATTTTTTTTAAAATGCTAATAGATACGTCTTTTTTAAAATGATTCCTCTGATCAAGAAATCCTGCTATTCCGCACATTTATAATCCCTAATCAAGAAAGGTTTGAAGATATTCCCCATAAAGAGTTTTGGGAAATTTCTTAGCTTGATCTTTTATTTGATCTTTTGAGATCCAATTATTTTGCAAAGCAACCTCTTCTAAGCAGCCAATTTGTGTTCCCTGTCTAAGTTGAAGAGATCTTATAAAATTTGCTGATTCCAAGAGATTTTCATGTGTTCCCGTATCTAGCCAAGCGAAGCCTCTACCTAATTTCTCTAAATTGAGCTGATTGTTATGCATATAAAGCTCTAATAATGAAGTGATTTCCAATTCTCCTCGCTTGGAAGGCTCAATTGTTTTTGCTTTACTTGGAGCAGAACTATCTAAAAAATATAATCCAGTCACAGCATAATTAGACGCTGGCTGAGTTGGCTTTTCCTCAATTGACAGAACATTGCCATTTGAATCAAAATCAGCAACTCCATATGATGATGGATCAGAAACTCTATAACCAAATATTGTTGCTATTTCTCTACTTGAAGCTTTCTCTAGAATTTCTCTTAAGTAATATCCATAGAAAAAATTATCTCCTAAAATCATAGCTGATGGATGTCCATTTAAAAATTCTTCTGCAAGAATATATGCTTGAGCAAGTCCATCTGGACTGGGTTGAAATATATAGGAAATAGAAATACCAAATTGAGATCCATCTCCCAATAAATCGTAAAAATTTTTGTAATCTTCCTCCCTTATAATTACTGCAATTTCTTTAATCTTTGCCGACATTAGGACTGATAATGGATAAAAAATCATAGGCTTATCATAAATTGGTAGCAGTTGCTTAGAGATGCTAAGTGTAGCTGGGTACAATCTACTGCCCGTGCCTCCAGCTAAGATAATCCCCTTTCTATTTTTTTTCATTTCTTTTTAAAGCCTCTATTACATTGACTAAGTCATTCTCCCAAGAAGGCTGTTTTATATTATATGTTGAAAAAAGAGAGTCACAATCTAATCTTGAGTTTTTTGGTCTAGTTGCAAGTACTTCAAATTCCAATGAAGTTATCTCATTAATGTGAGTTGTGTAATTCATTTTTAATAAAATAGCTTTTGCAAAGTCTGCCCAGCTTACATAAGGGAAGCCAGAAAAATGAAATATTCCAGATACAAATCGCTCGTTAGAATATGCTTCTATTAACCTATAGCAAGCTTTTGCAATAGATTCTGCAGATGTTGGTCCACCAATTTGATCAGCAATAATAGAAATTTCATTTTTCTTATTGGCTAGATTGATTACTGATTTAAGGAAATTTTTATTGTGCTCAGAAAAAACCCATGATGTTCTTAAGATGCAATATTTTCCATTTACATTAGAAATACGTTTTTCTCCATCACATTTTGATTTACCATAAACATTTATTGGATTAACTTTGTCCTCAGGTTTCCACGGCATCACTCCGGTTCCATCAAAAACATAATCAGTAGATATATGCAGAAGTGGTACATTAATTTTTTTTGCCTCAATCGCAATAATTTCTGGCGCATTAGCGTTAATATTGAAGGCTTCATCCTGGTTCAATTCAGCATTCTCAACATCAGTATAAGCAGCTGCATTAATAATAAAATCTGGTTTCAAATTAAAAATGCAGCTGGCTATATCACTGGCATTCAGAAAATCAACCTCTGAACTATTTATTGATATTAAGTTAATTAATTTTGGTTTATGTTTTAAAAGTGTTAAACCAACTTGACTATTTTTTCCAAAGAGTAAAACTTTCAAGAATTGTTACCAAGTCTTTTGCCTATGCCATCTCTAGACTTAAGATTCTCAAGCCACTCATTATTGTTTAAGTACCAAAGAACAGTCTCTTCCAAACCCTTATCAATATTGATTTTTGGTTGCCACCCTAAGTCATTACTAATTTTTGAAAAGTCAATTGCATAACGCATATCATGCCCTGGGCGATCAGATACAAACTTTATTTGATTAGAATAAGGATCTTCTCTTGGTATCTTTTGATCAAGAATATTGCATAATTTTTTTATAATCTGAATATTTTCAAGTTCATTGTTTCCACCGATATTGTAAGTTGATCCAATTTCTCCAAGTTCGAGAACTAAAATTAAAGCCTTTACATGATCTGTAACATGAAGCCAGTCTCTTATATTTTTACCATCCCCGTAAATAGGAATATCTTTATTATTAATTGCATTCATGATAACAAGAGGTATAAGTTTCTCAGGAAATTGATAAGGTCCATAATTATTAGAACAATTTGTAACTAAGATTGGTAAATCATAAGTATCACCCCAAGCTCTAACAAGATGGTCAGATGACGCTTTGGAGGCCGAATATGGACTTCTTGGGGAATATTTTGAATCCTCAGTAAAAAAACCATCTTTACCCAATGATCCAAAAACCTCATCTGTTGAAACGTGAAGAAATCTAAAATTAGATGGCCTTTTTTTCTTAACCCAAAATGAATAGGCTGCCTCTAGAAGGTTATAAGTTCCAAGAATATTAGTTTCAATAAAGTCAATAGGACTATCAATTGATCTGTCTACGTGAGTTTCAGCTGCTAAATGGATAATTGCATCAGGGCAAAATAACTCTACTAATTTATTTACAGACTTCCTATCCTTAATGTCTATTTTCTTAAAGGAATAATTCTTATGGTTATCAACTGGGATCAAATTTGATAAACATGAAGCATAGGTTAGTGAATCTAAATTAAGAATTTTGTGGCCTAATGGGATTGCCTCTCTAATAAATGCAGATCCAATAAAGCCAGCCCCGCCTGTTACAAGCAATTTCAATTTATTATCCTAAGCATAAAAAAGTTATTTTAATTGTATCTATTAAAAGTAGAAAATTACAGAGAGTTATTTTATGATTTCAAAAAATTATTTCTGTGATTTTAAGTAAGAAAAAAATCCAAGAATACGACCAGGAGCCTTCGTAACATCGATAATAGCTCCTAAGGCTCCAATTAATATCCACCTATGTGGCAATAAAAATGAAATACTGACTTTATGCAATATTGGATTAATAAAGCCTCTAAAAATAAAGTAAGCAGCAAGAAAAGTTGACCAAAAGATTTTGTTAAGATTGGGAATAAAAAGTGGGTTATTAACATCCCATGTATCGCCAGAAACAATATGATTCCATCTATATAAAAATATAGCAAAAAAAATAAAAAATAATGCAACATAGAAAAACTTTTCTTTAATTAAAATATTTACTTTCGAGTTTTCAATAGAATATCTAAGCCATTTTTTTATAGTCTTTTTAAGATTTATAGGTAATCCCGAGTAAGAAATTACGACTTTACTAACCCAGCTTGAGGACATTCTTTTATTAGTTCGTTTTATCCATTCCCAATCTTCACCAGCCCTTACATTGCTCAAAAAACCTGAATTTTTTTGAAAATTTTTATTCAAAACTATTGATCCTGGCAATGAACGCGCTGGAGTATTTCCAAAAGTGACTGCTTTCAAGTACTCCTTAAAAGATGAGTCAGCGGAACAAATCATTCTAGCTCCTACAAATTTTGTGTCATTTACTAGAGCTGTTCGTATCATTTCTTCCAGCCACTCAGGCGAAGGAGTAGTTCTTAGATCAAGAAAAGCCAACCACTTAGAGCTTGCATATCTAGCGCCGATATTTCTTGCTTTACCTGGATATGAGGCCTCAATAACTTTATAAAATATATTTAATTCTTTTTCGGACTCTATAATTGATATAATTTTCTCAT
Source organism: uncultured SAR86 cluster bacterium (assembly GCA_902541245.1). Taxonomy (GTDB): domain Bacteria; phylum Pseudomonadota; class Gammaproteobacteria; order Magnimaribacterales; family D2472; genus D2472. Next base: position 11,979 of record CACBPT010000003.1, read on the forward strand.
GGTTCGAAACCTGCGAAATTATAAAAATTATCTCTGTTGGAACGTAAGTCTGATTCTTAAGAGCTCTAATTAAATCCTCTAAAAAATCAGAACCACCAAATATAGGTATAATCACTGATGTTGTCTCAATTTTTGAGTCTATAATCTTGTTAGCTTTGTCAATTTCTAAAAAATAATCCTCTTGAGTCAAAATTTCTATTTTCTTGCTGTCAACTTGTTCCTTCAATACGTCTAAACATTTTTTGAAAAGTTGGAATTGTTTCTTTCCAGTTATAAAATTATGTGGATGAGACCAAAGGTTTATTGTGCCGTTATTTTTTGACGCATGATTTAGGGCATTTTTAAATCTCATAACCGATAGTGAAATTGGAATAAATCTTCTTAAGCCACTCCTCCAATTTAGGAAGAATCCACCTGGAATTGCAGTATAAGCTTCATAAAAATTGTAATGTTGAGACTTTGGATATAGATTGAGTTCACTGATTAAAGCCTTTAATCTCGAGAATAAAGATAATGATGATATATATTTTGGTTGATCCCTATATGCATTGGCTTTTATTCTGCCTAAAAAATATCTACTGCCAACTTGATTCCTAGGAAAAATAAATGTCTTAGGCTTAATATTATTTGCTTCGTACCATTCTTGAATTCCTTTTGTTTCTAATTCTAATGATTCTGGAATAGCTGACTTCCATGCCAAATGAGTAAAGCCATGAGAACATATTTCGTGTTTTGTAGAAGAGCATGTAACTATATTCAATAACTCAGGACAAAACCAGCCTGATAAATTATTTGATTCCACGTCATCGAAAAAGCGTTTAAGCCATTTACTATGATTTGGAGATCTTCTAAGTTCATCGCCCCACTTTTCAAGAAAAAACTTTGATTCCATTGTTAAGGCACTTACAAAGCCGAATGTAGCTGGCATATTATAGGTATCTAAAAGCCCAATTAATTCTTGATAAATGTTTTTCAGATTTTCCTCGGTAAGCATCTCATCATGGATTGCTGACAAATTGTCAGCCATGCCCCACTTACTTTCACAATCAAATGAAATAATACATTTTCCTGTCATGTCTTATCTTTGTTTATATGAAAACTCATCAAATCCATAATCTCCCAATAAATTCCAATGTTTGGTATGCACATTATCCTTACTTTTAGAACAAAAATATATATTGGGAGAGTCTTTTAATATTGAGAAATTACTTTGAGTGAGGCTTTTTTTTGCAAAATTACAGTCTGAAGTATTGAGAATAATTGGAAATCCCATGTTCTTTGAAAATTTACATGCCTCATTAACCAATATATCTGAGGACTGTTGAGTATGAAATGAACAATAGACAATTCTGCATATTGGTAAACTTTTTCTGATGCCAAATGAGAGACTAATAAAACTTTTTTTATCATGTAAAACCACTCTTGTTATCTTCGTTTGCTGATTAGAAAACAATCTCCATTTAAGAAATTTTTCAGTAACCCTATAGCCATCGATACGATCAAAATCTTTTTGAATTAGAAAATCGAATAACTGATTACTTTCAAGCAATAAATAAATTTTTTGGCCCATATGATTTTTAATGTAATGATCTATATCTTTTTTTGAAACGGGGATTCCAAGCAGCCTTTTTAAAAAGTTAATTGGATTTGTGAAATGTATCCTTCTGTACCAAGTTGCACAGACTTTGTAATGAGCGACTCTTTTATAAAAATTGTCCAACTCTCCTACAACTCCAGGCACAAAGAAAATAGGATCTCGAATTAAAGCGTCCGAGAGCAATATATATCCACACCCATAGTGATTTTTGTCAACCATTAGGTTATGTAACGCAGACACTTCTACAATTTCACCAGATTGAGAATGTACAAGCTTAACTCTTGTTCTATGCAAACAACCAATTACAGTATCAGGTGAATCATGACATCCAATGATAGACAAATCCTCATATCCTTTAGTATATGGCGATGCTTCATAAATATTCTTAAGAAAAGAAAAATTTTTCTGATATGCATTAAAGCCAAAATTTTTTTTTGAAAATAAAGAGTAATTTTTTTTATATTTTTCTGAAAATTTATCCAGAAAATATCTATTTTTTTTATCTAATGAGTGACTCAATGTATCGTTTTACTATTAAAGACCTATGTAATATTATAGTGCGATGATAGTGAATAAAGATATCTTCCTCGTAATTTTTGATATTAGCTCAGAAGAATTAGATAATCTAACTCCTGATGCCTCTCTTGTTGATGAGCTTGGTTGGGACTCAATGGCAAAAGTAATATTAATATCAGAAATATCTGAAACCATGGATAAGGTTCTTGAGGCAGATGATTTAGAATCACTAGAAACAGCTGGAGATTTAGATCGTTTAATTTCATCTCAATAAATTTCTAAACAATGTTTTTAATTCCTAGAATCTCAATATGTTTAGGTTCAAATATTGAAATGAATGAAGACCTTGAAAAGACTTTAGACTGGAAACTTGGAAAAATAGAAGCAAAAACTGGCATAAGAAAACGATATCTCTCTGATCAATCCGAGACAACTGAAACATTGGCAATTGGTGCAGTTAAAAAGATTCCGGATATTGATTTGCTAGATGTTAATCTTATAATTAGTGTAACAAATACTCCATCTGTCTCATTTCCCACTCTTGCACATTTTATTCATTCAGAAATAAAGACTGCTCAAGACACACATTGCCTTGGAATTAATTCTGGATGCAGTGGATTTGTTGATGCGCTTATAATCGCAAATAATTTTTTAAAATCAGATTGCTACAATAAAGTATTAATAGTTACTTCAGATACTTATTCTAAATATATTGATCCTCTAGATTCATCTATTAGAACTTTATTTAGTGATGGGGCATCTGCAGTAATTATAGAAAAAGATAAATCAGGTTTTTTTATTAAAAAAACAATTACAAATACTAAAAAGAATTCTGAAAAACACTTGTGTATGGAGCATGATGGTAAATCAATTAAAGCTATTCAGATGAACGGCCCACAAGTTCTGACATTTGCAGTGGGAACTGTGCTACCTGGAATAAAAAAAATAATATCTAAGGAAGAAAGTTATGCAATGGTTCCACATCAAGCTGGAAAACTTGTTTTAGATACTTTTAAGAATAAAATCCCAAAAAATGTAAAGGTATATGAGAATTATCAAAATTTTGGAAACCTAGTATCTACATCCATACCAAATCTTCTTAGTACAAAACCTAAAATATTAGCAAAAGAAAAAAATTTAATACTCGCGGGTTTTGGAGTTGGGCTTTCTCATACTTCAGTAAATTTATTTAAACCTAAATAAAATAATTACTTGCATCGTTAAGGCTAATTCCTTTTTTATCTTTATCTGATAGAAATAAATTTTCTAAATCAAATTTCCAATCTATATTAAGAGAAGAATCATCATATCTCAATGTTACTTCATGTGATGGTTTATAAAATTCTGAGCATTTGTAGACTATCTCTGTATTATCTTCAAGGGTAAGAAAACCATGTGCGAATCCCTCTGGGATAATAAGTTGATGTCTATTTTGAAAACTGATCACCTCAGTACCCCAAGTACCAAATGTTTCTGATCCAGGTCTTATATCAACAAATACATCAAGAAAGGCTCCTCGACCACAACGAACTAACTTAAGCTGACTATGTGGCGGTTTTTGAAAATGAAGTCCTCTTAAAGTTCCTTTCTTATATGAAAAAGAATGGTTTTCTTGAACAAATGTTAAATTTATACCATTTTTCGCTAGGGAATTCATATTCCAAGTTTCAGCAAAAAAACCTCTAGGGTCTTCAAATTTTGCCGGTTTGACAAGTTTAACATCTTTTATAGATGTGTTATTTATTTCAATGGTCACAGCTAATTATAATCTAAGCAATACAAAATTAATAAAATGCATTGCCTTGTCTTAAAAATTTTATTTGATAAGGATCGTAACATCTATCAAAAAAGTATGAATTGGTACTCCAAAATAAAAACATAAAAAAGAATGCGGCAAAACAAGAGATTACCAATAACTGTCTGTATCTTCCTTCAATATTTTGAATTCTTGCGAGAATTACCAGCGCAGGAATCCAAAGATAAAATCCTACTCGATCTGCTATAACAGTAGAGACAGGCAGGATAAAAAGAAAAAGTGAAATCATCCCAATTGCTCCAATCAAAACGAATTGATAATCTCTAGGAAAATTTACCTCCCAATCAGCTCGCATGAAAATTATAAAATAAAGTCCAATAAGAAATAATATTGCAACTCTAAAATACGCTCCAAATGCACTTAAATCTCCATCAACATATCTACTGATAGCTAAAGCTCCGTAGCTTGAGTTATAAATTAGTACTAATACAGGTAATGCTAGAATCCCCATAAAAAAAATATTCTTCATTGAGAATCTTAACCAAATAAATGGAGTCATTAAAAGAAAAATGATTGCGCTAGAATGAAACGATGCAGCTAAAACAATATAAATCAGAAATTTAAATGTCTTACGATCAATAAAACCAAGGAAAGAGAAGCATAAAAAACCAAAAGCTGCAGCTTGCCTTAAACCAGACATTGGTAATTGAATTATTATAATTGGAAATGCTAGTGCAAGAAAAAATAAAGGATTTATGTTTCTTTGAGCAAGAGCATTTAGACCAGCAAAAAATATCAAAGAAATACAAACATTAAATGCTAAAAAACCAAATCCTAGATTCTTAAGGGCAATCATTAAAAGATTGTATCCCCATTCCAACGTTCCACCTGCTCTAAAAAAATAAACAGCATTATCATATAAAAAAATCTCTTGATAGGTTAACCAGTCACAACCAACTTCATATCGATATGCGCAAAATATAAAAAGAGTAGAGATAAAAAATGTATACAAGAAACGCTCTATTTCGGGACCAAACTTTCTTAAATATGATGCAAAAATTAAACTAGAAAAGAGTAAGTAGTAGACCATTTAAATAAAAGATTCCTTAAAGATTAAGAGTGTATTCAATTTGACCACTCTTCTAACCATAATTGAAACATTAAGATTGTCCATAGTTTATGTCCATGATTATATTGCTCTGATTGATGCTCATTCCAAATAGAGATAACTGCACTTTCGTCAAGAAAACCATAGAACTGAATTTTAGAGGGGCTCAATAAATCTTCAGCCCAATCTTTTAAATCATTTCTCAACCACCTATCAATAGGAATGGTGAAACCCTGTTTAGGTCTTTCAAATAATTTTTTTGGTAAGTACTTTAACAAAAGTTCCCTTAAAATATATTTGCCGTTTTTTTTATTAAAAAGATGTTGATCAGGCAAACTCCACGCAGCCTCAACTAATTTGTGATCAAGAAATGGAGCGCGTGTTTCTAATGCAGTACTCATTGACGCTCTATCTACTTTTACCAGTATATCACTTGGCAGATAAGCTTTGGTATCTGCAAACATCATTGAGCGAGCCAATGATAAATCTGAGTGGAGAATATTTGAGCTGTTATTACATTTATTTTGGTAATAGTGATTAAGTAAAACTTTTTTATTGCTGTGAAAAGTCCTGGTAAGGTTAAGAAATAAATCCTCAAAATTATTTGCTGATCCTAAAATATCTGCTAGAAGCTGAAATCTATCTAGGCTGGATTTTGGAAGCCCAGAACGGTTAACAATTGTTTGCATGAAATTATTTTGGTTATTTCCAAAATAATGAGCTGCTCTCCCCAAAAACTTTATTTGCCTTCTAATCGAAGCAGGGAATTTTGAAGCAAAACTCCATATTTTGGGAGCAAAAATGTATCTGTTATATCCTCCAAAAACCTCGTCTCCTCCGTCCCCCGTCAATGCAACAGTTACATGCTTCTTTGCTTCTCTCGATAACAGTAAGGTGGGAATCTGAGAATAATCTGCAAATGGCTCATCATAAATTTTAGCAAGCTGAGGAATAACATTTAAAGCCTGAGATTGGTTAAGATAAAAAGATTGATGCTCAGTCCCAAGATAAGATGCAACTTCCTCTGCAAAAACAGCCTCATTATATTCACTTTCCTCGAAACCTATTGAAAACGACTTTACCTTATTGATTGAAATTTTTTGCATTATTGCTGTAACCAAAGATGAATCTATTCCTCCAGATAAAAATGATCCAAGAGGCACATCGCTGATCATTTGAGAAGATATAACTTCTTTTAAAAGTTCATCAATATATTCAATATTTTTTTGAATTGGCTGATTCAAATTTTTTATTGAGTAAAATTCTCTTTCTTTTTTTAGAGACCAAAATGGATAAATTTTTGGTTTATCTAAACATGATGAAAATTCAACTATACTACCAGGCTGCACTTTTTGAACACAAGAATAGATTGAATCTGACTCATCGATATAACTGGTTTCAAAATATCCACTTAAGGCAGTTTTATTGATTAGAAGCTTTTCATTTGAGAATTTTCTTATGGCTTTTATCTCAGAGGCAAAAACTATCTTATCTTCGTCCTGTAAAAAATATAATGGCTTTTCGCCAATCCTATCTCTAACAAAAAAGAGTTTTTTTTCTTGCTTGTCCCAAAGTGCAAATGCAAACATGCCTCTACACTTTAAGATTGCTTCATTTAAACCCCAGCACTCTATTGCTGCAAGCAAAGTTTCAGTGTCAGAGGTGCCTATCCATTTTTTTTGAATTAGACCGGATTCAAGTATTTTTCTAATTTCCTTGTGGTTATAAATTTCTCCATTATATGTAAGAACATATCTCTTTGAATGAGATTGCATTGGTTGATGGCCTGCTGAGCTTAAATCTAAAATTGATAATCGAACATGACCAAAACAAAGATTATCCTCATTACTTATGTAAGATCCATTGCTATCTGGCCCTCTATGACTGATAGCATCCATCATCCCTTCTAAAACTTCATTCGAATCAAAATGATATGATTTATTTAACCAAAATCCAGTTATTCCACACATAAAAATTTTTTACTCATTTTGAGATTGAATTAAATATAGATGTTACTCTCTTATGCTGAGACTCTAAAGAGTAAAAAGTTTGAATATTTTTCTTAGCGGCAACACCAATAGACTTCCTTAACTCAACATTCTTGACTAATTTGATAATATAATTTTTCCAATCATCATTCGTACTAGCTAGAAAACCATTCTCATTATGCGAAATTAATTTTGAATTTACACCAACAGGCGAAGCAACAACAGGTATGGAGGAAGCCATATATTGAATTATTTTATATCCACATTTTCCATTTGCCCATTTATCATTGGGAAGTGGCATTATACCAATATCTATTTCGCTAAGATCGCTGATTTCAGAATCCTCACTCCAATCACGAAAAGTAAAAGTTCCGCTATCAAGTGTTATGCCGGAACCAATTGCAAGAAATTTAAAATTATATTCTTTAGTTAATTTTTCAATTAAATCAAGATAAGGTTCAACATAACACCATGTGGCAGGCGAGCCTATCCATCCTAAATTTATCAATGGAGATTCTTTTTTTATTATTTTTTCATAACGCTGACATGATACTACAGTAGGTATTATGATTGTATTTGAAGAGAGTCTCCTCGCCCAGGTTTCAATATATTCATTACCGCAGATAACAAACTGCGCATTAGAAATAACAGTATCTAATTTTTTTCCAAGGATTTTCTTGATAAGAAAGTTGCCCCAATCATCGTATTTGTGAAAAATTGCATCATCATAATCACAAACTATATGCTTATTAAATGATGGAAGAAGTTTCTCAGTAAATGCTGGAAGATATGGAAAAGATTCGTATTGGAGCCATACCCTATCGTATTTCCCAGCATAAAGGATAACAAAAAATCTTTTGATGTATGCAAAAATAACTACTAAAGGATTAATCTTCTGTCTAGAAAATAGCTTTTTTAAGTATGAATTAGAAAACAAAGGTTTGTGAACTAAAATAAAACCTTGCTCTTTCAAAGCATCCTCATAAAGCTGAAATCTCTGTCTTGCAGAAGCAGCTAAATTATCATAACGCGAAAGAACCAATATTCTTTTCATATTAGTTTAAATATGAGCTCAGTTTTGTATAAACTTTTTTAAAAAAATTTTGAATAATTATAGGAACTAGAGGCATATAGCTTCCATGTTGCAATCTATCAAAAAATTTTTCAGGAGAAATCCAGTCATCTAAATAAGCCAAATCGACGTCATTTTTCCATAAGCAATACACCAAACTTAATTGATCTCGAGGAATTTTATTCATGACGATATTCAACCATTCACTCATAGCATTATTTAATTTTGGATCATCATGCTTTCTCAGCAAAATATATCCAGCAACTAATTCAAGATTGGTGTCAAAACCCTCCTCTTTTATAGAATCTAAGAAAAACTTTCCTTCCTTTATCTCTGTGTCATTAAGTTTCTTTTGATTTATACATGCATCAAATTCTTCTTTAAGGTATCTTCTATTCGGATGCTTAAAAGCTGCAATTGATTTTTTAGTTGCCTCAAAGGACTTTAATAGATAGCCAGGATGACTTTTGAGTTTAATATTTCCATCAATATAAAGCGAATAATCATATTCTTCAAAAAATTTGAAAGGAAGTATCTTATAAAATCTATTTAATAAATTTGGCTTCTCAAAATTACTTTCTTCAATGGAGCGAACTTCCCAATTTTTATGCATTCCGGGTGAAATGGCATCAGAAAAGCAAATATATTTTACATTTGAGAATTTTGGCTGATGAATCAAAGTATCATAAGATCCAGTTATACAAGTATAAACAACTATCATATTTGCTTATTATAAATCTAATAACAAATTAATTTTCAATCGAAAGCATAAATTATTTTTTAGCCGTTAGACTTAAATTTTCTTAGCAGTTACGTGAAGTTCATAACAACTAATAAAGTTTACAAAGGATTCTTCATAAATCTCTTGAAGGATGGGATGAAAATTAATGATCATTCCAAAAAATTTTCTTATCATATGCGAAATATAGTGAGGTCTATATGATCTAAATATTAAATTTACACTTTCTAACTTAATGCCCTCTATACGCTCATAAGATGGAACTTTTCTGGAAAAGATTTGATCATCAAAAAAATATGAAAATGTATATAAACCAAAGAATTTTGTATGAGTTGGATCGCTATAAAAGAAAGAATTTGAAAAATGTGGGACCTTTATTTCAATCACACCATCAACCAATAAAACTCTCTTAAGCTCCTCAAGAACTATAGGGATATCTTCTAAATGCTCAAAAAGATGTGAGGAGTAAAATTTCTGAACTGAGCTCGAGGGGAACTGTTTTAAAACTTCCATTAAATCGCCGACTATATCAACCGATGGATAATCTATGAGATCAATGCTAATACTATTTTCATAGTGTTTAGCTGGACCGCATCCTAACTCAACGATAATATTTTTAAATGAATCTAATCTCTCAAGAGTATTATTTTTGTCTACAAAGCTCATGTAACTATTTTTAGGGAATCTTTGATAACTGTGAGCAATATCCTTGCCCACATACTTTGTTAAGATCTATTTTAAGACTATAAATCTCAGATATTTTGCTAACTAGGCGTTTCCACTCTTTCTTTGAAACTGGATCGTCATGATTTGGCATCCAGCCGTCAAAAGTGTCCATTACTGACCATTCTTTTGCATGCTCAATAGAGATCTTATTATCTAAAAATAAATTAATTCCATAAACAGAATTTGGAGACCTATTAATTAGATAGCGGAGATATTTTAAAAAATTAGTTTTATTATGAAGTAAGGTTAAAATTTTTAACTGAATGGGGAACACCAAGTCTACAAACTTTTGAACAAAATTCATTTGAGATTCATAATTTTTTATTCTTGAAAAAAATGGTCTTATCATATAGACCCAAGGATTATAGTGCCGAATACTATTTGAATAAATATCCACCAACAAAATACCGTTACCATTAAGATATTCACATAGGGTGTTAAGACAATCTTCGTTTCTTCCAGTATGTTGAATTACTCCATAGCATAAGACGATATCAAATGAATATTTTTTCAATGGCATGTCAAATACATCCGCCTGAATACAAATTAAATTATTAATGTTTGTATCTTGAAAGTGGTTCTCATAATTAGCATGGATTGCGGAAGAATAATCAACCGCAATTACATTTGCTTTGTATTTAAGGAGTATTTCAGTAAATCTTCCACAGCCAGCGCCCACCTCTAGAACATTTTTATTTTTTAAATCTTCAGGCTTAAGATAATTTTGAGTAAAAAATCTTTCTTCTGATTCATTTGAACCATTATATGAATCAAGCTGAAGCTTATTAAATTTATTCCATTGAAAACCAAAATTTTCATGATAGTCATCTTTGCAATGGTTAATTACAGATCTACTATCAGGCATTTTAACTGTCAAGATATCCTGCAAAGCTGTCATGATAAATTAGCTTGACTTTGAATCAGGAGAGGACTCGGAGCGATTTAGCTCCCAAAATAAAGCAATCATGCTAAAGAAAACTAATGCGCCTAATGAATACCACATGAGCATCAATGCTCTTGAGGGTGAGTGCTTTTTTTCCTCAACAAAAGGAGATTCAATTGGTTTAAGTGCAAAATTTTTACTCACATCAGCAAGCATTTTCTTTTCAAGCTGCTTTTGTATTAAAGATGATATTGAATTTCTGAGTTCAATTAAAAATGTTCCTGTAAGCTGAGATTCAAGAAAATCTAAAGCAGCATTTGCCTCTATAGATGATTTTTTTCTTAAGCTAAGATTAACCTCATCAACTATTAAATTTAGAAAATAATTAGCAAACTCAGGGGATATATGATCAAAAGAAATATAGATAAAATTATCTCCTTGATCTTGAAATACAGATAAAAGTTTTCTGTAGACTATGTAAGCTTGATGTACAGATGGAACTTCATTATTCCATTGTTTATTTTTAATTGAAAAAACACTTTCATCAAAGTCAATTTTTTTAGTTTCTTGATTATAGCTCTCTGCTGCGAGTAATGCGGGCAAGACATCATCAAATTTAATAAGATGCTCTAAAAATGTTTTAGATCTAATTGTTTCAACAATAATATCGCCTTTATTAGTTTTCCCTCCACCCAAACTTACTCCAACCGCACCCGCTATAGAACTGAGCCCAGATTTTTGAACATGAGATGATGTCTCACCAGTACCAGCAACTTCATAAATGCCTGAAGACCTATATACATTTGGTAAAGAGAACGCATAAATGAGTGTAATAGCCATAACTAAAACTAAACCTATTACAATGTTCGTTCTTTGGCGCAAAACTAACTCTAAAGCATATGAAATGGTAATTTCATTCTCTTGGTAACCAGTTATTATTTTATTATTGCCAGAATCAGACATACTTAAGTTTTTATTAAATAAATATTTTACACTAAATTCAAGAAACTATATCTAGATCAAAAGAACAAATTTTATTCATGACTTGTTGCTTAATAGCATGCTTAGCTCTTTAGTTCTAATCTCTCTTCCCAAAATACTAGGATGATGAGATGCATCACAAATATATTCCATTTGACTTATTGAGGGCGATAAAAATAATTGAAATCCAGCATTTTGTATTAACAAATTAAGTTTATCCAAAGTTTCTTTGTCGATACTTATCTCGTTAAAAACTGCAGGGATAACAAAAAATACTTTTGCGTTTGGAAAATTAGACTTTATGAAATCATTATAGGCATTGAATTCAACTTCAAATTCCTTTTGTATTTGAAGTTTATGTTTGTATCCGGAAATATGATCTTGTAAATTCTCATCAATCAATAATGGATCTGAAGCTGGACATCTAAAACTTTCTTCCAGAAAATCACCAGTATTTTGATCATGGAGAAACTTATGTGGATTAGATAAAAAAGTGTTTTTTAAATGCTGGCCTAATGAAAGATTTAGACCATGCTTTATAGAATTTAATTTACCAGAAATATCCCTAGTAAAATCATCATATGGAGGAAGATCTAAGGGATGAATGGTAGACCATATAATATAATCAATATTTATTTTCTGCTCTGTTGAAAGCACTGAATTAATATATTCAAAATAATTTAAATAATTAAACCCATTACTGGGTAATGAAAAATTATAAAAATCTTGATCTGTGTCTATTGATAATTGCTCAGCTGATATCCCCCACATTGCATTTGAACCGCCAAAAATTAGGCCATTAATTATTTTATTTGAAGAGGCGAATCTTTCTTTTGATTTAATAATTCTATCTCTTATGCCGTGATCATCATAGAAATAACTATCTAAAGTCAATAAACATAGATATGCAATAAACAAGAATAAGAAGTTTTTAATGTTGAAAAAGTTACCTTTGGCCATAAGCTGCATAATCTATTCCAGTAGATGAACCTATCAGAAATATAAAAATTATTACCATAACAAATTGGGGATATCTTAATCTAAAGAACTTATAATTCCTTTTTTTGAAATATCTTGTATCTTGAAAAAAGAATTCAGACATCACGATAGCTATTGCAAATGCCAAGGCAATAAATGAAGATAAGGGTGTAATACTTAGAAGCATATCTAATGTCTGCATTGGATCGCCTGTATTGGGAATAAATTTTTCAAATAGTCTTTTTGTATTTGAATCAGCAAATAAAACTCTTCCATAAATGATCGCAAAAAACATTAAAAATGTGGATGTTCTAATAAAATTAGATTTTAAAAGTTTTATTGTGGAGATAAAACAAAGTGCATGAAATGCACCCCACATCAAAAAATTAACGGTCACACCATGCCATAAAGCAGAGCTAATATAGACTGCAAATAATGCAACTGGGGTAGAAAAATATTTTTTCGCAGGAAGGTAAAATAATACACGTAAAACTGAAGACAAGCTTCGATGCCAACCTCTCCAAAATTCAATAACATTCTTAGAAGAAAATGGTTGTTTAAAGTTCAACGGTATTTTCACTCCAAATATTCCAAAAATAGAATATATAATTAGAGATAATCCACAAAAATTAAAATAAATAAATAATTCAAAAATTATTCCAAATATAAAAACTTCAATAGAAGAGGTTATATCAAGCATCCAGAAAAAGTTCGTTAACGGCACGCCCACTATTTTGAAAAAGAATAAACCTAACACGAAGAATGGAAGAAAATAGTTCAGCCTATTTACAAAAGCTTGATGAGTGAGTGATGAAAATATAACGGCAATTGGTCCTGTTAATAATAGTAATGGATTTGCAGCAATGTAGGCAGAGTAAAAGTTAATCTTCTTATTTATGATCTGAAATGCAAAATATGCTGTGTAAAAAGAAAGTCCGTATATGTATGGATTAGTAGAAGTAGCATGAGAGCCAGTAAGAACTGAAGTTAAACCAAAGAAAGAGGCTATAGAAATACTAAAGAATAAGAAATACGCAAAAGCACTTTTCATTAACTGATGATTCTCTAAAGCTTTATATAGGCCAAGTATTAAAATAGACGCGAGTAAAGGAGATACGATTTTTATAAAAATTTCTAGAGTGCTGCTAGAGAAATTGTGATTTGGATCAGTTGATATTGACTGAAGAACTCCATATCCAAAGAAAAGGAAGCCAAACAGAAAAAGGGTAAGTTGAGATTTTTTTTTAATCATGAAAAAAAAATTAATTTAGGCTGATTTCAAATTTCCTGATTCAATTTAACATATTATGTTGACAATGATTCCATAATGTCTGAATTTTCTGAAGCATCTTTAAAGGTTCCAAAGAAATCGACTTCGCCATTATTTAGAATTAGAACTTTGTCAGTAATTTCTAGTAGTGCTAAATCATGACTTATGAGTACTATTAAAGAATTTTGTTTATCTTGTGTAATTTTATTAATAAATAATTCTCTATTTTGATTATCCAGTGCGCTAGTTGGTTCATCATAAAAAATAATCTCATGATCTTTATATGCTGCTCGAGCAATTCCAAGTCGTTGAATTTGACCAGAGCTAAAATTTAGATTGGTTATTCTTTTATTCTTTGAGTCATCTTTTAGGCTCTTCAGATTAACCTGATCTAAAATTAGAGAAATCTTATCTTGATCAAGAGCTGAGGAATCTGAAAAATGTATATTTGATTCAATAGAACTATTTATTAAATGAATTTTTGGAGGTAAGTATGAGATTTTTTCGAACCATTTCTTATTCTCATAAATATCTAATTCTAAATCATTAACTAAGACCATTCCGTTATCAGGTTTTATTAGGCCCATCAAAATATCAACAAAGGTCGATTTCCCAGAACCAGAATATCCAGTGATACCTATAATTTCTCCACTTTTGAAATCAAGATTAAGATCTTTCATTTTAAAATCTGTTCCTGGGTATTGATATGAAACATTTTTTAAGGAAATCTTAGAAAGTCTTGGAAATTCGAACTCATCATCAAACCAATTTTGGGTATGATGCTCTCTTAATAAAGAAGATAAGTTATTCAGAGAGTAAATATTTCCAGTGATTGTAGAAATGAAAGAATATATCTGTTGAATGGCGGGTAATAATTTAAATGCACTAAAAATAAATATCGAAATACTTGGAATGTTTGCAGAGAAATTATCACTGGGATTATAAAAAAATATACCCACTCCAATTGCTACGCATACCAAAATTAGTGTCTCAACCACATACCTTGGAAGTAATGAGATATTCATATTCCTCCTTAATGCATTACCCCAATTATCACTAGCAACTTTAAAGCCATCTTGGAAAAGACTCTTATTACCCCAAATTCTAATTTGTTTCATAGCTTCAAAAGTATCGTTCAGAAACTTATACCTATTTTCGTGAGCCTCGGTCAAGATTTTACTGTTTGAATTAAGAGATCTCCTAAGAATCAAAAAAAGCATAAAGTAGATTGCAGTAAGCAATAAGAATAAAGTGACAGCCACTTTCCAACTAACCAAAAACAAAAATGAAACCAAAACAATGCTTAGAAATATACTTTTGTTTATCATAAGGATAGGTAAAAATATATTTTGTGTAACTCTAACTGTTTCTTGGTAAATTTCATTAATCATTTGCGACTTTTCAATAGTTAAATGATCACTCCAACTAATATCGAGATATTTTTGGAAGACTTGAGTACTTAAATTGATGCCGCTCGATGTTGCAATTTTTGATAAATAAATTACCGAGAGAAATGACGAAAGTCCTCCAATAATTATAAATGATAGTGTTAATATGCTGAATATGATTAAAAACTGTTCATAACTAGTAAGATTTAAGAGCGAGAAAAAATAAATGAAAATATCATTTTGCATTGCTTGATCAGCATCTGAGGTAAAGTAAATTAAAGGGCCAATTAATGAAATTCCTCCCACTTCAAAAAAACTAGAAAAAAGAAATAAGAATTGAAGTGTTATAAATCTTTTTTTGATGTCTTTTGAGGATAAAAAAAGGGTCAGATTGCTAAGTTTAAACATTTATTTAATTGGTAGCTTGACCTGGTAAAACTCATTATACCAATCCAAAAATTTAATAACCCCCTTTTCAACTTCAATTTTGGGGTTATAGTCGTAACTATTTTTGAGTTTGGAAGTATCACTAAATGTTTGTGGGACATCGCCTGTTTGCAATGGCAGCATCTCTTTCTTTATTGTAATTCCATAATATTTCTCAATAATGCCTATAAAATCCATTAGCTGAACTTGTTGTCCTCTACCTATATTTAAAATTCGCCATGGACATGAACTAGACGACGGAGAAATGTTTTCATTGAGATCTTCTTTTGGAGGTGAGGCTAAGACTTTCTCGATACCAGCAACTATATCATCAATAAATGTAAAGTCTCTTGCATGATTTCCAAAATTATTTACCTGAATAGATTTGCCCAGATGAGCGGCTTTAGTAAATTTAAAAAGAGCCATGTCTGGCCTCCCCCAAGGTCCATATACTGTAAAAAACCTTAGTCCAGTAGTTGGTAGATTATGCATATAAGAATATACATGCGCCATTAGCTCATTACTTTTTTTTGAAGCGGCATACAAACTCAATGGATGATCAACGTTATGATCCTCTGAAAATGGAATTTTTGAGTTCATTCCATAAACAGAACTAGATGAAGCATATACCAAATGCTCAATATTTAACTCTTTAGAAACTTCTAATATATTCAAGAAACCCAAGATGTTTGATTCAATGTATGCATGAGGATTTTGAATGGAATACTGAACACCAGCTTGAGCTGCCAAATGCACTATTGAATTTATACTGTTTTTAGCAACTAGCTCTTTTAAGTTATTTAGGTCTGATATATCAATTTGCTTAAATTTATATGAACTTGATTCTAATAAGATTTTATTCCTACTTTTTTTTAATGAAATGTCATAATAATTATTCATATTATCAATACCAAGAACATTAAACCCTTTATTAAGTAGTGATTTAGATAAATGGAATCCAATAAATCCGGCAGATCCAGTTACTAAAATTGTCTTCATAATTGCATGTCACTCTTTGACGAAGGAAATAAAGATTTCAAGTCGTACAAAGTTGATTTTGTTTTTAAAATATTTTTAATTGATTTATATCCAATTTTTTTAAATTGAGCATGTGGAACTGCAATAATAATAAAATCATATTTTTTTCTAAATACTTGTTCAAAAGATTTAAATATACTTCTTCTTTCAGAAAAAATTTTTAAATTTTTATGAAAATATGGATCATATGCTGTAAGTGATTTTATCTTAGGTTGAAATAGATCAAATAAGTCTTCAACTTTTGAGTTTCTAAAATCTGGACAATTCTCTTTAAAAGTAGCGCCTAATATCAGTCCATCAACCTTAGAGAGATCTTTATCTAATTTTTTAAGAGAAATTTTTATATTTTTAAAGATCTGTTTAGGCATCATTTCATTTGTAGATCTTCCTGCAAGAATCATTTTAGGATCAAAGCCTTCTTGTTTTGCCTTAAAAGTTAAATAATATGGATCTACTCCTATACAATGGCCACCAACAAGGCCAGGTTTAAAATTTAAAAAATTCCACTTTGTATTGGCTGCTTGAAGCACTTCACTAAAATCTATGTCTAATTTTGTAAATAACATTGATAGCTCATTCATCAATGCAATATTGATATCTCGCTGTGTATTCTCTATAACCTTGGCAGCTTCAGCAGCTTTAATAGACTTTACTGGAAAAGTACCAGCCTTAATTATAGATTTATATAAATTGTCTATAATTTTAAGAGCCTTCGGGTTTGAGGCACTTGTAATTTTAACTATATCTGTAAGTCGCCTATCAGGATCTCCTGGGTTAATTCTTTCAGGGCTGTAACCAACAAAAAAATCTTTATTAATTAAGAGTGAAGACTCATTTTCTAAAATTGGAATGCAGATTTCTTCAGTTAAACCAGGATAAACTGTTGACTCAAAAATTACATGGTTCCCTTTACTTAAATATTTTCCAATAAGTTTACATGCTGATTTCAGTGATCTTATATCAGGATCTTTAGTCTTACTTATTGGAGTAGGCACTGTTACTATGTAAAAGTCTTGATCTTGAAGGCAATCTGGAATAGAAAAGATAATATTTTTTAACCTTACAAGATCTTTCTTTTTTACTTCTAAAGTTTGATCATTGAGACTTTTCAGATCATCAATTCTCTTTGAGTTTGTATCAAAACCAATTGCTTTATAGTTCTTAGCAAATTCACTAAGAAGCGGAAGCCCAACATAACCCAGTCCAATAATTGCAATTTTTATTTTTTTATTTACTGACATCATTAATGTTTATTCTAACTCTTTATTACTTTGAGATGATAAAAAGGTCCTTGGTGATGAAATCTACATTGTGGTTGCCCCCAACAATGTCACTGGCAATCGCAGATTTTTTTATAATTTCACTTTTATCAAATCCAGGAAAATGTGATCTAAACATATCGATCTTTTTCTTCTTTGAAAATGAAATTAATCTAGAAAGCTCTTTGATACTGATAAGGTAGTAATGCATAAAAGCTTGAAGCCTAATTGACGATAGTTTTATCTTATTTTTTCTCTTTATCTTTAGACTTTCTGAAGTCAACATAGCAAGTTCTGAAATAGAGCTTTTATTTGATGTAAAATTGTTAATGAGCGAGGAGAGTTTATAATTTTCTTTTGAGTCTGGTTGTAAATTATCAAGATTATCAATTAAACTTTTTATATCTTCATAAGTCGAAGCAAAGTGCCCAATATCATTGGTTACATCCACATAGTTTTTGCTTTCCACAGGATAGTAACTAATAACTCTTTTGTTCATCATTTGAGCTTCTATAGATGTTGTACATCCATTCTGAATTAAAACCTTACATCCATTTATCCATTCTGGGGCTGAGAAATCTTTTGATATCTTAATATTGTCAAAAGCTTTAAAAAATTCTTGATAAAATTCTATTGATTCGGTTGGGTGAGGCCTTAATACAAATTTAGATTCAGGAAAATCAGACAACAGCTTAGTTAACATCTCTAAAAAAAAGCCCATGACTTTGAAAGAGGTGTTGTACCAATGCATTGATTCTAATCGTTGATCTAAGGATCTTGAGGGAGTATTTAATGGTTTAAACCATCCTAAGAAATCAAGATAATGATTCACAGCAGCAAAATTTGTATTAATTAAAATATAATCTTTTTCCTGAACTTTGGTTGATTGACTAATTAGTTTCCTTAGGTTCATATCTTGCGCTAAATCAAATCTTGCAACTCCCACGTTATGGATACTGGCATCTGAATCTAAAGATTTATAAAAATTTGTTTGAAATGGGCCCCAACAGATGATTTTATCATCTTCATTTAAAATGGTTGCATCGATTTGTTTCATACACATTCCCTTCCAATTTGACTCTTCGCCTACCCAGATACCGCCTTCTTCATGGTAATAAAGTAATGAAAAGTCATTTTCTTTGAGTGTCTGATAATAGTCCATTCTGGTGGGGAACCATTCAGGGAAAATATTCTTCCCCAGATAAACACCGCCATTAAAGTTTTTAATAAGTCTGTTTAAAAGGTTATGCTGACCAACAAAACATACGGTATTTTCGTCAGCTATTTCCGTTGCGAGCATAATTTTATAGTCCAGCTCTCTTACCTCAGTCTCAATAGGTATAAAAACTATTTTTTTGTTTTGCAAAGACTTGTAGCTCATCTTTTTAAGGTAATTTAAGTTCCGATACCTTTATATATGAAATTATTTTTTTCAACATCTTGTCGGTTCAGTATATTTCTTCCATCTAGAATAATTCTCTCTTTTAAAAAAGATAATTTTTTGTAATCTGGATTCCAAAACTCTTTCCATTCAGTACAAATTACTAAACCGGCACAATTTGAAATTTGATTATATTTGTTTTTAACAAAAGCAACATTAGTAAAATCATGAAAAAATTCTCTAGTATTTTTACTTGCCTCTGGATCATAGACATATATTTTTTTAAATTTTTTTGAAAGACTTTTTATAACTTCTATAGCAAGTGATTCTCTAATGTCATCCGTATCTGGTTTAAATGATGAGCCCCAAACTAATAAAGAAGTAGCCTTAGGTTCTTTAAAGCTTAAATTTATCTTTTTGACAAAAGACGAAACATTATGATGATTCCTTTCCTGGGTTGCTAAAATGATTGACGACTTAAGACCGTTAACTTTTTGGAAATAAGAGAGGGCTTTTAAATCTTTAGGAAAACATGACCCGCCATAGCCCAAGCCAGCATATAAGAAATCTTTTCCAATTCTAGAGTCCGATCCTATTCCTTTTCGAACCTCATGCATATCCGCGCCAACTAATTCTGCAATTTCAGCTATCTCATTTACAAAACTTATTTTAGTCGCAAGAAATGCATTAGCTGAGTATTTAGTCAACTCAGCAGAATTTGTTGACATATAGATTATTTTATCTGACTTTCTACATAACGGTTTATAAATTGATTTAAGTATATCCCTTGCCTTAACTGAATCAGTTCCAATTATAATTCTCTCTGGTCTCATAAAATCATTAACAGCCGAACCTTCTCTTAAAAATTCTGGGTTAGATACTACTGTAATTTTTAATTTTTTCTTACTTATTTTTTTTACAAGTCTTTTATGTACTTCTTGGTTTGTGCCTAAGGGCACAGTAGACTTAAGAACCACAACAGAATCCTTTTTTATAATGTCACCTAAACTAGAAATAACAGAAAAAAGATTTTTTAAGTCAGGTCTATTTTGATTGTTGTTTGGTGTATCAACGCAAATAAAAAAAATAGTTTGTTCAGTGATGCTTGTATAAGTATGAGTAAAATTTAAATTTTTATTTTTAATATTTTTCAAAACTAGATTTTCTAGTTGGGGCTCAAAAATAGGAAGAATTCCTTTCTTGAGATTTATAATTCTCTTTTTATTTATGTCCATACAAGTTACTGAATGGCCAATTTCTGCTAAGCATGCCCCAGTAACTAACCCTACATAACCTGATCCAATGATGCTAATTTTCAATTTTGCTTACCCCATTAAAAAATTAAAGATTTTATTGGAGGCTGAAGCCGGAATCGAACCGGCGTAAACGGCTTTGCAGGCCGCTGCATGACCACTCTGCCATCCAGCCAAAAAAAAGTAAGTATATTCTATTTTTACCACAATTTTTTTAATGAGTATCTAACCTTTATAGTAATAAAGTCTTTCAATATCATCATCATTGGTCTCTTCACCATACTGGATCTCAATAATTCGACATTCTTCAGGATAGGGATTTGTGATTTGGTGCCATTGATTTAAATAAACATCAAATCTATTGCCTTGTTTAAGGGTTATTGTCTTAACTGCAGTTGGGTCAGATTCGCTAAAATTTACATCACATTTTCCAGCTGATATTAACCAAGACTCACTTCTTTTAAAATGTCGCTGAAAACTCATCCCCTGATTTGGTAAAACAACAAGCTCTTTCACCCTCACAAAATTATCTTGAAAAAGATCATAGAAGTTTCCCCAACGCCTAGTTGTTGAGGGTGTCGTCCATTCCTTCAGAATCCAGCTACTAGAATTCTTTTTTTTGTCTCCACCTGTGCCAAAATAAAACTCTATATCGCTCACTTTCATTTCAGGTATATTTTTTTCAGTTCTATCGCCTCCATTACAAAAAAGAATCTTTTTGCCAGGAAACATTTCTTTTACTTTTATAAGTCCATTAGAAGCTGAACCGAACTCATCATCATCAAAACTTATTACATTATCAACAGCCTTTATGTTTTCTAAGATAAGTTTTCGTTCATGAAATGGTAGGAAAAATCTTTTTTTCTTTTTAATTAACCAATCATCACTGTTTAAACAAACAACCAATTTATCTGCTAGCATAGCTGCAGAATTAATGTACTCAAGATGACCAGAGTGAATAGGATCAAAACCCCCACTTACAACAGCAATTTTCATTAAGACATTATATATTATTGTTAACTAAGACTTGAGTTGAACTAATGATGAAATTAAAGATTCTATTTGTTAAATGAATCAACTGAATATTGGACCGCAGATTTAAGTGAAAGAACTAGACTTAAAAACAATACAAAATTTCCTATAAACTGAATTAGCTCATTTCCATTATAAAAGGAGAATAAATAAATAAAAATTGCAAAAAATTGAGAGGATGTCTTTAGCTTAGCTAAAAATGTGACTTTTGTAGCAACTGTATTCATATTTCTAGAATTAAAATCTCTTAATGCTGAGACCCAAAACTCTCTTGCAATGAGAATGCAACACATAAAAGTTACCAAAGTTGATTGAGTGACAACGGAAATTATAATAAGCAAAAAAACCAGCAATACTTTATCGGCAATTGGATCAAGAATTTCGCCAAGCTCAGAGGTTAGGTTATATCTTCTAGCTAAAAAACCATCAAGGAAATCTGAAATACTTGCTAAAAAAAATAAAATTAAAGCTAGACCATGTTGATCTAAATATAAAATTAATATAAATATAATTGGTCCTACAATCAGTCTAAAGTATGTTAAAAACTGTATCAATGAGTTCATTCGTTGAAAGCCTCCTTAATATTTAATGCAAGTTTATTACTTATACCATCAACCATACATAAATCATTGATATTTGCTGATTTTATTCTGCCAAGAGATTTAAAGTGCTTAAGCAAATTTCTTTTTTTAATTGGTCCCAAACCTGAAATTTTATCAAGTGTTGAATATTTAACACTCTTTACTTTTTTGCGTCTATTGCTTTCAATAGCAAATCTATGAGACTCATCACGAATTTGTTGAAGAAGTAAAAATCCTGAGCTGTCTTTTGACATTTCAACAATTCCATTTTTAGAAAGAATTGTTTCGGTTGATCTCATCCTTTTAGATCCCTTTACAATACTAAGGATCATAGGTTGCTTTTTAAGCAGAGCACAAAAAGTACTGCATGCAGCTTCCAACTGTAGCTTGCCACCATCAATTAAAATAATTTCCGGTAATGGATTTGAATTCGCTTTTCTAATTCTCCTCTCAAGAATATGTTTCATTGAACCTATGTCATTTCCAGATAATTCTTTTGGTATGTTAAAAAGCCTATACCTTTTTTTATCAGGCCCATTAGAAGAAAATCTTACTGCTGAGGCTACTGCATTATGGCCACTATGATGACTTACATCATAACCCTCAATTGTAATATTTGTATTATTTAATCCTAAATTTAAGGCTAAATCCTTTATGGCAAATGTATATTTATCATCTTGATTAATTCGATTTTCAATAACTTGATTAGCATTTAATTTACATAATTTAGCAACTTTTCTAGTATTTGAGTTAATGCTTGTTGAAATTAAAATTGTTTTGCCAAATTTAAGCTCAACAGCCTGTTTTATTAAAGAAAGGTTTTTAGGCTTAGAATTTAAAATTATCTTCTTAGGTAAAGAAAAGCTATGTTGATAATAAGAAAATATTAAGCTTTGAAATAAACTATCAATATCATTCAATTGATTGCCTTTTAGAAAATGGGTTTTTGTGCCTCTAATCTTTCCATCTCTTACTGACAAAATACATACTCCAGTTCTGTCAAGCTTAGAAACACAAGTAAAGAAATCAATGCTTGTTAGAGAACTATTGAATGATTGCTCTTGGTGCATAAGATCTAGACTTTTTATTCTTTTTTTTATCTCATTAGCTCTCTCAAACTCATGTTTTTCTGCTAGCTTATGCATCTGTGAAATCATTAAGGTTTTTGTTTCCTTTCCTGAAGACGATAGATAGTGTTGAGAGGATGAGATATCTGATTGATATCTAAATTCAGAAATTAAGTCTACGCATGGGGCAGAACATCTTTGCATTTGATGCTCAATGCACGGTCTGGACCTATTACTAAAAGTCGTATCACTGCAATTTCGAATTTGATAAATCTTCTGCAAATCTTTAATAGTTGATTTTACGGCTTGAACACTGATAAAAGGACCAAAAAAGTTTTTAGAAACAGCATGTTTTGATCTCTTCATGCTAATACTTGGGTATTTATGATCCATTGAAAAATGCACATATGGATATGTTTTATCATCTCGCAAAAGAATATTAAATCGAGGCAAATTTTCTTTAATTAAGGATTGCTCCAGAAGAAGTGCTTCAGCCTCATTAGTTGTGGAAAAAGTTTCAATTTTATCCGTGAGACTTTTTATCTGTTGTGTTTTTCTATCCTTAAAAGATTTTCCAAAGTATGAGGATACCCTTTTTTTTAAATTTTTTGCCTTACCTATATATATAATCTTGTTTTTAGAGAAAAACTTGTATATCCCTGGTGTATTAGGAACTTGTTTTAAATTCAGAGCCATTGAGTAAGGAACTTTTTTGCAGCAAGCTTTCCTGCAATAACTCCATGTTGATCGAAGGGATTTATTTCTAACATGCAAGCAGTAATAAAAACTCGATGCTCCCATGTTGCAATTAAAAAGCCTAGATTTTCAAGAGATAGCTTATTTAAATGAAATATATTTACTGGTGAATTGCTGTTTGTTTTTTCAAGCAAATTAGTTGATCGATTTAAATGAGAAGAAAGTAAAGAGGCCTGTCCTTTCGCTTGAGCAGATAACAAAGGGCTAATTTTTGAAGTTGAATAAATTATGTCAGTGCAAAAATCTGCTGTACCTTGATGCAGTAATTGAAAGTAAGAGTGTTGAGCAGTGGAGCCATAGCCTCCAAATATTGATTGACCCGTTTCTTTAAATGAAGATTCAGGGTTAGAATGCTTTCCAAGTGACTCCATTTCAAGCTGTTGAATATAATTAGTTAGTGATCGCAATCTCCAATTATATGAAAGCACAATTCTGTTCTTTTTATTTTTAAAATTGCTGAACCACAAATCTGAAAATACTAATATTTTAACAAATTTTTGATATTGCTTATCTTCCCTTGAAGTACCTAAAATCATTTTATCTGCAACTGACCCTCCTTTTAAAAATTTAGAAAAGTTATTTTCTAATCCTACACTTAGAGATACTGGTGACCAGATTGAATACCTTCCCCCAACAGATTCTGGAAATGGAACGATACAATTCTCCGAGAAACCCATTTCAATTGCTTTTTTTGGATTTGCAGTTATAACTATTGAATTCTGTGAGTTTCTTTTTCGCCCTAACCACTTCAAACATAAAAGAGTTTCATCTGTTGATAATGATTTAGATGAAAAAATATAAAAATTCTTTTGTCCACTTAATGGTTTTAATGTCGAATTAAATTCATCCTTATCTGGCCCAGAGATAAAAAAATAATTAAATTTTGATAAGTAATTATCTGTATATTCTTGTAGCAATTTTGGCCCTTCATTTGACCCACCTATTCCAAAAGTAATAATATTCTCAAACTCTTCTTTTTTAATCTTCTTGATTAAGGGTTCCGTTATTTTTTTAAAATTAAAGTTTTCTGATTGTTTGTTAATTCGATATTTGTGATGTAAAGCAGGGCAATTTTCTGTCTTATTTACAATCTTTCCATCAAAAAGATTTGCTATCGAGTTCTGAACTTCTAATTGATCAGCAAGGTCATCAAAGATTTTAAAATGTTGAGATGAAAAATCTCTTAAAAATGGCTGATAATTTAAATATTTTGAATTAAATTTAAATGATATCTTCTTTTTTGCGGTATCGTTTTTAGACAACTGTTTAAGGTTTGAAAAGGCTTGTTGAACAGATCTTTTATTCATAGGTTAAATCATGAAAAGTTTTTAAGGCTAATGAAATATCTTTTGCTTGGGTAATAGGCCTGCCAATAACGAGAAAAGTAGCGCCCTTTTTAATTGCATCTTTTGCGCTCATGGTTCTCACCTGATCATCGTCAGCTTCAACTTCTCTTATACCTGGTGCAACTTTAATGCAGGATGGGCCTAGCACTGTGTTTGAAATTTCTATCTCATGAGGTGAGCAAACAATGCCATCTATATTGGTTTTTTTAGCTAACTTAAATAAATTAACTATTTGATTATTAAGATTATTATTAAATACAGTTAATGAGTCTGATTCATTCAAACTCGTAAGAATACTCACTCCTATAACTTTGGTTCTGATCGTTTTAGCTGCTTGCATAGCTTTCTTAAGCATCTCTTCACCACCAGATAAATGAACAGTCAACATTTCAATATAACTATCGCTAAAACCAAGTATTGTTTCATGCACAGTATTTGGTATGTCGTGCAATTTTAAGTCTAAAAAAATTTTAAACCCTCTCTGAAATACCTCATTAAGAAATGGTTTACCTAATGCATTAAATACTATGCTACCTATTTTAATTTTACATAGGTCTGGATCAAGCTGACTTAAAATGGCATTAGCTTCTTTAAGATCAAATGTATCAATGGCTACAATTATTTTTGGATCAGTCATTAGTTTTCAAAAGTTTCTTGGAAGCTTTAAAATGCATTATAGATGTCTCCCCTAAATAAGATTCTTTCTTTGTTTTAGGATTTACAAATTTTCTTGGTCTGATAGTTTTTTTTGAGAATACTCCGAAGCCTCTTATTTCAACCCTATTATCCAATGCAACAGCATTGATAATTTCTTGCAAGATCAAATCTATAACTTCATAAATTATTTCATCATTTAAAGAAGGAAATTTTCTAGATAACTTTATCGTCAAATCAGACTTATTGAAATTTTGCAACTGCTTTTTCATCTTTAATTCAAAAAGTGCTTGGCTTTTGAAGTAGGGCTAAAGCGAACTTTGCTTTGAGATGAGATTTTAAAATTTTCCATAGTCTTTGG
This sequence comes from uncultured SAR86 cluster bacterium, assembly GCA_902541245.1. Classification (GTDB taxonomy): domain Bacteria; phylum Pseudomonadota; class Gammaproteobacteria; order Magnimaribacterales; family D2472; genus D2472. The sequence goes on from CACBPT010000003.1 coordinate 38,135, forward strand.
ATTTCTGCCTATTCTTTCTTTTGTTGTAAATGTTTCAAACGAGCCAAATCCAGAAAGCTTAAGATTCTTTTGAGATCGTAGAGTTGTTTTTATAACCTGGAAAAATTCGTCTACCAAAGAATCAGAGATATCTACCGACAGTTTTAATTCTTTTTTTAATATTGCACTTAGATCCTTTTTGGTTAAATTCATGACCTTATTTTAGCATTCAATCTTTTTTCTAAAAGCTTCAAAATTTTTTGCATTGAGTTATTAATATCGTTCTCTAATAAAGACTTAGCATTACTCTGAAAAACAAATCTTAATGTCATGCTAACAGAGCCTTTTGGTATATCCTTTCCCTCAAATGTATTAATAAGACTATGTAAGCCTAAAAACTTAATTTTTCCTCTATGAATTAATTCATCAATCTCTTTGTACGAAACAGATTTATCGATCACAATATTAATATCTCGTGTGGAAAAAGGAAATTTACTAATTTCTTTAATTTTTGGATTACTTAGATCTAATAATATGTTTTCAGGATACATTTCAAATCCTAAGGCTGGTTTTTTAATAAGTTTCTCTGTAACAGAGAGCTCAATTTCACCAATAACTGCAATTTTTTGGTTGTCAACATAAATTTCTAACATGTTTTCATTGAATGGCATTAAAGAGCTTCCTTTTTTAAACTCAATATTTTGCATACCAAGGGTTTGTAATAGTTTTAAGATTTCTGCCTTTAGCGAAAAAAAATTATATTCTAATGTTCTGTGGCTCCAGGTTTGTTGAGGTTCGTGATGATAAATTAGTCCTGATACTTGCAATAATTGGCTGAAGCCAGTTTTTTCTTTTTTAAAAACGTTGCCTGCTTCAAAAACTTTTATAGATGTATATCCTTTTTTTACATTCTTATTTACTGCTGCAAATAAAGACCTAAAAAGGCTCCCTCTCAGCAAGGGTTCGTTATCATTGATTGGATTCTTTAATTCAGCAGCAATCCAGCCATTTGAATTTAATTGCTGAAAGGACTCTCTAGAGACAAATGGCATATGCATGAGCTCCTTGAAGCCAGAATGAATTAAGCCAAGTCTAAGATTGTCCAAAACATTGCCTTGGGTATTTTTTATTATAGGCCCTGCCTTTGGCTTAGATATAGGAATATTGTCGTACCCGTAAGATCTTAATAATTCCTCGTACAAATCTTCTTCAAGAGAAATATCAAATCTGTGGCTGGGAACCTTGAATGTCAGATTATTTTTGCTTTTAGTAAGAACGTTGAAACCCAAATTTTTTAATATTGAAATCGATTTACTTGCGTTGAAGCTCAAGCCAGAAAATTTATTAAATCTTGCTATATTAAATTTAACATTCTTCTTATTAGCCTTAATGGATTCAGAATAATATAGTTCAACTGACTCATGCGCTGATATTTGATTTAATAAAAATAAGAATCTTTCTAAGGCTAGTTGTTGTATCTCAGGATCTACTCCTCTCTCAAAGCGGTGAGATGCATCAGTAGCAAGTCCATACTTTCTTGCTTGATTCACAATAATCTCAGGTCTAAAAAATGCGGCTTCGACAGCTATATTTCTAGTATTTGGTGTTACTGAAGACTCCTCACTACCAATTATGCCAGCAATTGCTTGGACACCAGACTGATCTTGAATTGTTAATGATGAGGGCTGAATATCTTTAACATCACCCCCGATGACTGTTACACAGGTATTTTTGGCTTTTGGAAATTGAACATTAATTGGAAGAGTGAGCTTAGCCAAATCAAATACATGCATTGGTGCACCAATTTCTAACATCACATAATTACCCAAATCAACTAAAGGGTTGATTAATGGAATACCAGCTGACTCTATAAAGCTTCGTTTTTTAGCATCTAGATTTTTTATTTTTTTCAAGCCCTTTACCAGCATTAAATGATAATTGCCACAACCATAATCATCAATTTGATTAATAATTTTTTTATCCTTATTGAGTTTTAATTTCGCGGTTTCTAATTTATGGGAGGTTTTTGTTGATTGATATGCGATAAATTCTCTTTCAAGACCCCTGAGGGACAAGGCATCACCTCTATTGGGCGTAATATCAAATTCTATTAGCCCTCCGTTTATTTCGCACTCAAAACCAACTTGAGTAAATAAATCACAGAGTTTTTTTTGGCTTAGCTTTGTATTAAGAAAACTCTTTAAATAAGAATATTGAATTTTCATGAAGGAAATTGATTTAAAAAGTCTAAATTGGAAGAATAAAATTCCCTAATATCTGTTACTCCATAGTAAAGCATAGCTAATCGCTCAACTCCCATACCGAAGGCAAAGCCTCGAAATTTTTTTGTTTCAATGTTGCAGCCATTTAATACATTAGGGTGGACCATGCCACATCCTAAAATTTCTAACCATCCCTGCTTACCAAATTTTACATCTACTTCAGCTGAAGGCTCAGTGAATGGAAAATATGATGGTCTAAATCTGACTTCCATCTTTTCATTAAAAAAATCCTCCAAGAAATCTATTAAAACTCCTTTTAAATCACCAAAGGTTACATCATCATCAACAACTAGACCCTCAATCTGAGTAAACATTGGTAGATGGGTTGTATCAGAGTCACATCTAAATACTCTGCCAGGAGAAAGAATATATAAAGGTAAATCTTCATTAAGCATTGCATGCACTTGAGTATTTGATGTATGTGTTCTTAATAAATATTCTAACTTGCTATTAGAATTAAGATAAAAAGTGTCATGCATTTGTCTTGCAGGATGATTTTCTGGAAAATTTAATGCTTCAAAATTATAAAAATCTGTTTCTATCTCATTTCCAGAAAAAATTTGATAATTTAAGAGAGAGAAATAGTTGATAATTCTTTGTGAAATTTTAGTTATTGGATGCTCAGAACCAACCAAAAATGGATCAGCTGGAAGGGTAACATCTAATTTTTCATGATTATTTTTCCCTTCTACGTCTTCAATAAAGGTCTCAAATAGGTTAATTAAGTTATTCTTAAGTAAATTTAACTCTTTCGCAGCATTTACTTTCTCATCCGATTGAAGTTTCTTAAGCTTTGAAAATGCAGTGACAACAAAAGACTTTTTACCAAGATATTTAGCTCTTAGTTGAAAGAATTCAGCCTCTGATTTAACGAATTTTAATTTGAGAGCGGCTGTTTCAATTAAATCCTGCGGGATTTGCATGAGTAAATTATACCCTGACTTTTTCTACGATTTTCTTAAAAGTATCGGGATCAGAAAACGCAATTCCAGCTAAAGATTTTCTGTCTAATTTTATGTTTGCCTTATAGAGCTGATTGATGAATCTACTATAAGAAATTTCTAAAGGAATTAATGCCGAAGAAATTCTTGAAATCCATAAAGATCGGAAAGTTCTCTTCTTATTTCTTCTATCTCTAAAAGCATACTGAAGAGCTTTTATATTAGATTGTTTTGCGGTTTTAAATAGTCTGCTTCTAGCACCATAATGTCCTTTGGTCGCTTTTAAAACTTTCTTATGTTTCGCTTTTGCGGCTAATGCTTTAGTTACTCTAGGCATGGTATTTAAATGTTATATAAAAGTCTTTGAGCTATTTTTTTTGTCTCATTAGCCATCTTAATCATTCCACGATTGTGACGTTTTCTTTTTGTGGTTTGCTTAGTCAAGATATGAGCACGAGATGCACTTCTTCTTTTTAGACCATTGCCAGTAGTCTTGAAACGCTTTTTTGCACTTGAATGTGTTTTTAACTTATAACCCATAATTATTTCTTTCTTATTTGCGAGAGAACCATTAATAGCTGCCTACCTTCAAGAGATGGCTCTTGATCAACTTGAGCAATTTCATGTAGGTCCTCCCTCAGACGATTTAAGAGATCGAGGCCTAAATTACTATTTAATATTTCTCTTCCTCTAAATCGAACGCTGATTTTAGTCTTATCTCCGTCATTAATAAAGCTTTTTATTTTTTTTAATTTAATATTGTAATCACCTACATCAGTGGTCGGACGAAATTTAATTTCTTTTAAAGATTGTTTTTTTGGTTTTTTAGTTCCGCCGGTGCTTTTTTTCTTTGCAAATTGAAATTTACCAAAATCTAAAATCTTGCAGACAACTGGCTGAGCATCAGACGAAGAAACTTGAACTAAGTCAAGATTTTTTTTCTGCGCTACATCTAAAGCTTCATCAATTGCAAATAATCCTATTTTCTCTCCGTCAGAACCAATTAACATTACCTCTTTTGCAAAGATTTTATTATTTATTGGAGTCGTGGATTTTTTCTTCAAAACAATAACTAAAGACCTTAAATGATGAGAGAGATATTAATCAAAATAAATTTGATCAAAGAAATGGATTGTTAAGCGATTTAACATTGAAATGGATTTTATAGCATTATTCACGAAAAGAAAACTATCTTATGGTTGAAGTAAACATTCAACCCATCCATCATCTTGTTGTTCAAAAACATATCTTTTATTTAACCTGTTTTTATGTCCCTTCCAAAATTCAAAATAATAGGGTGTAAATGAGAAGCCTCCCCAAAAATCAGGTCTAACTGTATCAGAAGTCATCCTATTTAAAGTTTGATAGAAATTCTTTTCAACTTCGTCAAATGAATCAATAGTCTGGGACTGATTTGAGCTGATAGCCAATGCATTCTTTTCCTTGGTTCTACCTTTAAAATGCTCATCAGAAAATTGCATGGATGTTTTAGAAATTAAAGCTTTTATTCTAATTTGAGTGTTAATGCTTGACCAAAAAATTAAAACAGAAACTTGGCTATGAGATTTAAACTGTTTGGCTTTAGGAGAATTATAATTTGAAAAAAATATCCATTCATTGTTATGAATATACTTAAGATTCACATACCTTGCTTCAACTTCGCTCATTTCTTGGCTATATGATGAGACAGATATTGCCTCAATGCCTTTTTGTTGATTTTCAAGAGCTTCCTGATACAGAGATTGAAAATGAATATATGGTTTTTCAGTACTCGGATTAATAAATTTAATCATCAGTGTTTAAATGAGTTGGTGCCCAGAGCCGGACTTGAACCGGCACGAAGTTGCCTTCGAGGGATTTTAAGTCCCTTGTGTCTACCAATTCCACCACCTGGGCAATTAGTTTTTTCAATGTTTATATTAATTTAAATAAGTTGAAAAATTAGGCACTAAGTTTAAGTGATATTCTTTCTCTTTCGGCATCAATCCCAAAAATAATACAAGATAGCTTATCACCCTTCTTAAAATTTTCCATTGCTTTAGCAGGATTTTCCTCTTCAGTAATATCAGAGAGATGAATAAGACCATCAATATCGCCCTCCAAGCCAACAAAAATACCAAAGTCAGTTACAGATTTTATGTTGCCTTCAACAGCATCGCCCAATCCATACTTATTGGCAAACTCTGTCCAAGGATTTACCTTTGTTTGTTTTAAACCGAGAGAAATTCTTCTCTTATCATGATCAATCTCCAAAACCATAACCTTGATTTTTTCATCTAAATTTACAACCTTTGATGGATGTATATTTTTATTAGTCCAATCTAACTCTGATAAATGTATTAAGCCTTCAACACCTTGTTCAAGCTCTGCAAAACATCCATAATCTGTTAAATTTGAAACTGTAGCTTCATAAACACCGCCGACAGAATATTTGCCTTCAATTTTTTCCCAAGGATCGTTCTGAATCTGCTTTAATCCTAATGAAACTCGAAGTTTTTCTTTATCAAAGCTTAATATTTTTACATCAATTTCTTGACCAAGACTTAAAATCTCAGATGGATTCGTAACCCTTGACCATGAAATATCTGTTATGTGCAAAAGGCCATCTAGTCCACCAAGATCGACAAAAGCACCATAGTCAGTTAGATTTTTGACTATCCCTTTTACAATTTGCCCTTCATCAAGATTTTTTAATAACTCAATTTTTTCAGCTGAATTAATTTTCTCTAAAACAGCTTTTCTTGAGAGCACTACATTATTTCTTTTATAGTCAAGCTTTATAACTTTAAATTCTTGCACAGTATTCTCAAGCTCTGGGGCCTCCTTAACAGGTCTAATATCGACGAGTGATCCAGGCAAAAATGCTTTGACAACATCGACTTCAACAGAAAAACCACCCTTGACTCTTGTTAAAACCTTGCCCTCAACAAATTCACCAGTTTCTAAGGCCTCTTCAAGTTTTTTCCATGTGCCAATTTTTCTTGCCTTTTCTCGAGAAATTCTTGTTTCTCCGTAGCCATCTTCAACTGCCTCAAGAGCAACCTGAACCTCATCCCCAGATTCAATCTCAACGGAACCATCATTATTCCTAAACTCATCCAACGAAATTACTCCCTCTGACTTCAATCCAACATGGACTGTCACCCATTCTTTATCAACATCTAGAACTACTCCTGTGACAATCGAGCCAGGTTGCATTTCAAGTGTGCTTAAACTCTCATCTAATAGTGCAGCAAAACTTTCTGACATATTTTTTATACTTCCTTCGTTTTCTCTTTATAAATTTTTAAAACTATTTTCAATACTTCTTGAGGAGTTAGATTCGATGAATTCAATTCAATTGAATCATCTGCAGGCATTAAAGGAGATATTTCTCTATCCTTATCCGCCTCGTCTCGCAATCTAATATCATCAATTAGATCGCGCATATTAACTTCTTGACCAGCATTCTGCAACTCTAAAAACCTTCTCTTGGCCCTTACTTCAACATCAGCCACTAAAAAAATCTTGGTCCCTGCATCTGGAAACACAACAGTACCCATATCCCTGCCATCTGCAACCAAACCATGATCACTAGCCAGATCTCTTTGAAAGCTAATTAAATTCTCTCTAGTTTCTTTTAGACTGCTAAGCTCAGATGCAGATTTAGCTACATCTTCATTTCGAAGGATAGAAGTAATATCTTTTTCATTCTTAAAAACATGCATCTCATGATCAATGCTCTTTATATTCAAATTAGAAAAAAGATCTGCGGCAAGAGAATGATTTTGACTATGATCGAAACAGAATGAATATGCTCGGTAGAGCAAACCGCTATCAAGCAAAATAAAGTTAAGCTCTTTTGCTAATGCTTTTGCTAGCGAACCTTTACCGGAAGCAGATGGGCCGTCAATTGTAATAATTTTGTTATTTTTTAAGCTCATATCCAGTAGAAGAAATTAGCTCAATGAAATTAGGAAATGATGTAAAAATATTTTGACAATCCCTCACAGTTATTGGTTTTGAGCATTTAAGGCCAGCAATAAGGAAACTCATAGCAATTCTATGATCATCATAGGACTCTATTGAAATTGAATGGTCTATTAGAAGTGTATTTGGTGCTCCTTGAATATTCATGCCATCCTCAAAATTTTCGTGCTTGATGCCAAGTGCACTAAAACCTTCTGAAACTGCTTGAAGCCTGTCCGATTCCTTCACTCTAAGCTCTGCAGCATCTTTAATTACGGTCTCGCCATCCGCAAATGCAGCGGCGATAGAAATAATGGGTATTTCATCGATTATGTTTGGGATGATTTTTCCTGAAAGCTCTACTCCCTTTAATTTAGATTTTTTAACTATAATATCTGCGCAGGGCTCTCCTGACTCTAATCTTTGATTTTTAACTTCGATATTTGCACCCATCTTCTGCAATACTTTTAGTACTCCAGTTCTTGAAGAATTCATTCCAACATTGGTAATTTCTAGTCCAGGAGAATTACTTATTAAAGCACCAACTATTAAAAAGGCAGCTGAAGAAATGTCGCCCACGACGGAATAATTTTTTGCATGCAGATTATTAGTTGATGCAAGTTTGATAATATTTTTACCATCCAAAGAAGTTGTTTCTATATTTGCTCCGAAGTTTTTAAGCATTCTTTCGGTATGATCCCTAGTCTGAATAGGTTCAATAATTTCAATCGCTGTACCTGCAGCCAAGCCAGCTAATAAGATACATGACTTTACCTGCGCACTAGCTATCGGTAGTTCATATGTATATTGCAAGTTAAATGTTGATGGTGATATTGAAATTGGTAACTTACCCCTCGATGACTCAATGTTAGCACCCATCTCAGCTAGTGGATTAATTACTCGCTCCATTGGCCGAGAGGATAAGGATTCGTCGCCAACAAAAGAAGCTTTTAAACCCATGCCTGAAATTAATCCAAGCATGAGACGCAAGCCAGTTCCAGAATTGCCAAGATTAAGTACATTATCAACATTATGAAAACTTTGATTTCTTTTTTGTAAGTGAACTCTGTCATCTTCATCAACTAGAATACCTGCGCCAATTTGATTGAGTGCATTCATGGTTGAAAGTGGATCTTCTCCATGTAAAAAACCATCAATAACCATATCTTGATTCATAAAAGCACCAAGTATTAAGACTCTTTGTGATATAGATTTATCGCCTGGACACTGAACTTTTCCAAGAATGTGACCATCAGTTGAAGTTGTTAAATTCAATAGTTTGATTCCTTAAAATCCTTAAGCTCAATTAAAAGATCCCTTAGAATCTGAGGCTCATTTGCAATCTGACCCTTTAATAAATTGAGATTTTTAATTAATTCTTCTATCGCAAAAGATATGTTCTTCTCATTCATTGAAAAAATATCTGTCCACATTTCTGGAGATGATGATACTAATCTAAGAAACTCTCCAAGACCACCACCCGAAAAAATCGCAAGATCATCTTTATCAAGTCCCTTAAGAGTATTTAATAATGCATAAGCAACAACATGAGGTAGATGACTTGTATATGCAAATATCTGATCATGTAACTCAGCATCCAAAACTGTTACTTTAGATCCAAGCAACTCCCAGAAACTTGTTACTCGATTTATATGCATTAATTCCGCAGAATCATGATAAGACAAAACAGTTGATTTTCCCTCGAAGAGACCAGAAACAGAATTTATTTCACCTGAAAGGTGAGACCCTGCTACAGGGTGCGAAAAAATAATATTTTTTGGAAAATTTAATTTTTGTAGAGATTTGTTCAATGGATTTTTAGTGCTTGTTGTATCCGTAATAGTAACTGAGGAATTAAATAAAAAATGCAAGGATTGAAGAACTTCAATGCTTACATTTGGGGGGGTAGAAATGATTATTAGCGAATCTTTAAATTCAGCATTTCCTAAATCATCAAGAGCATTCAGTGATCCCGAAATTGATTTGTTGTCTATTGCATTTCTTATGCTTGATTTATCAATATCAAATGCCAGAATTTCATGATTGTTTGAACTTGATAGACTTTTAGCTATTGACCCACCAATTAAACCTAAGCCGAAAATAATTATTTTCATAAAAGTTCTTCAATTGCACTAAGAAATTTTAAATTTTCATCTTTGATTCCAATTGTCACTCTAATGAAATCTTTCATGTCATATAAGTCTAATGGCCTTACAATAACTCCTTTTTCCATCAAACCATAAAATAATTCTTTACCAACAAAGTCTCCTCTAAAGGTTATAAAGTTTCCAACTGATGGAATGCACTCTAGCCCAAGTTTAGATAATTTATTAAATAAGAATTCATATTGTTGTGAATTAAGTTTGATGCTTTGCTCTATATGTTCTTTATCATTAATCGCTATGGAAGCCATAGCTTGGGCTATAGCATTTACATTGAAAGGTTGTCTAATTCGATTGAGAACTTCTATAAGAGAGGGATTAGCAATGCCATACCCAACTCTAATGCTGGCTAAGCCATGAATTTTTGAGAATGATTTAGTAATTAATAAATTGTCAAATTCGCTTAATAAATCAATTGGTCTTACATAATCTGCTTTGGTTACATACTCAAAGTAAGCACAATCTAGAACAACCAAAACAGAAGAAGGGACTTTTTTTAGTAAGGTATGCACTTCATGGTGACTGTTGTATGTTCCAGTTGGATTATTTGGATTAGCAATAAATATTACTTTGGTGCTTTGTTCTATGTGGTTTATAAATAAACCTAAATCATGGCTCCAATTAGATGTGGGAATTTCAATAAGTGATGCCCCAGCAGATTGAGTAACAATTTTGTAAACTGCAAAAGCATGTTTTGAAGCGATGGAGGAAGTATTAGAATTAAGAAAAGCCCTTGCAGCAAGTTCTAAAATCTCATTGGAACCATTTCCAATAATAATATTATCAATGGCAACATTCTCATGACTAGCGATCTCCTTTTTAAGTTTTGTTCCATTTCCATCTGGATATAAATGCAAATCATTCTTAAGCTCTTTCAAGACTGAAAGAGCCTTAGGAGAAGCTCCGAGAGGATTTTCATTGCTTGCTAGTTTAACTACCTCATCAAGATCGAACTCATCAATAACTTCATCAACAGAGCGGCCTGGCTCATATGGATAAAGATCGGTAATTCCAGGATTTAGATTTTTGAGAATATCTGAACTCATGAGCTTGATGGATATGAGCCAAGAATACGAACCGATGCACCTAATTTCTCAAGACTATCAATAACTTGTTTAAGGTTCGCGTCTTTATAATGACCACTACTATCTATGAAGAAATTATGAGCATTTAATGATTCTCTAGACGGTCGTGTTTCAATTCTCTCTAAATTAATTTTTCTTTTATTAAATGGTTCAAGGATCTTTAAAAGTGCTCCTGGTTGATTATCTGTTTGAATTAAAAATGAAGTTTTATCTTTATTTGTTTGCTCGATATCAATATTCCCAATAATCAAGAATCTAGTATTATTGCCAGAGAAATCCTCAATATCTTTTTGATAAGAATGGAGCTTATATTTATTTATTGCCATTGAACTCACTATACATAAAGTTTTTTGCTGACTTTTTGAAAGCTTAGCTGCTTCTGCAGTGCTTGATGTCATCTCTCTTTTTACATTAGGTAGATTGGCATCGAGCCACCTGCTGCATTGGCCAAGAGCTTGGGAATGTGATGCAACAACTTTAGCATCAGCCAGTTTAAATTTTCTGGCAGAGGCAAGTTGATGGTGAATCGGAAGATAGCTTTCACCACAAATTTTAATTTCTTCATCTGCAAGGGAATTCAAAGTTGCGTTTACCACACCTTCGGAGGAATTTTCTACCGGCACAACACCAAAATTTACCGAGCCAGTTCTTACTTGATGAAATACATCCTCAATAGTTCCTCTCGGTAATCTGGTTGGCGAGGACCCAAAATGTTGGATCACGGCCCCTTCAGAGTGGGTTCCCTCAGGACCAAGATATGCAATAGTCAATTCCTCCTCTAAAGAAAGGCAAGAAGAAATAATTTCTTTAAAAATATATTGTATTTTTTTTTCTGAAATTGGTCCCTCATTTAGTTTTGAGATATTTCTGATGATCTCTGCCTCTCTATTTGGTTTGTAAAAGGAAGCATTTGAGTTCATTAGACTTTTCAACCTACCAATCTTTTGAGCTAATGAGCCTCTTTTTTGAATAAGTTTAAGAATTTGATTATCTATTGAATCAATTTTTTGTCTAACTGGTTTAATTTTATTTTTACTCACAACTTTATCCGTACTTAGATTGAAAATCTCCCATGAAATTTATCAATGCATCAATCGCCTCAATTGGAATAGCATTATAAATACTAGCTCGCATCCCGCCAACCGATCTGTGTCCTTTTAAGTTAAGAAGGCCTGCATTTTCTGCTTTAAATAAGAATTCAGTATCTAAATCAGGCTTCTTTAAAATAAAAGGTACATTCATAATAGATCGATTCTCTTTATTAACAGGATTTGAATAAAAATCTGAATTATCTATAAAATCATATAATTTTTTAGCCTTGAGCTTATTAATTTCTCCAATTGAATCTAAGCCTCCTTTATTTTTTAACCAGGCAAAAACTTTGCCAGAAAGATACCACGCAAAGGTGGGTGGTGTATTAAACATAGAATCTGCTTCTGCATGTTTAACATATTGAAGCATTCCTGGTAACTCAACTGAAGCCGTTTTTAAAAAGTCATTTTTGATAATGCAAATAGTTAACCCTGCTGGACCAATGTTTTTCTGTGCACCTGCATAAATCAATGAAAATCTTGATATATCAATTGGCTCACTCAAAATTACTGATGACATATCGGATATTAGTGGTGCGTTTGTTTTAGGAGGAATGTGTAATGCATTTCCTTGAATTGTTTCATTAGCAACGTAATGTAAATAAGATGCATTTTCTGAGCAGTTCCAACTAGTCTCTTTTGGCACATTGTTAAAATTAGATGGCTCAGAGGTACAAACAACATTAGTATCAACTATTTTAGAAGCCTCATTGATAGCCTTTTTTGACCAACTTCCAGATAAAACATAATCAGCTACTCCTTGTACCCCAAAATTCATAGGGACCATAGAGAACTGCAAAGTTGCTCCTCCCTGAAGAAAAAGAACTTGATAATCATTAGGAATTTTTAATAAATCAATTAAATCTTGCCTAGCTTTATTTGCTATATCTGTATATTCAGAGGACCTATGGCTCATTTCCATAACTGACATACCTGAGTCTTTCCATTGGAGCATTTCAGACTGAGCTTCTTGTAAGACCTCCTCAGGAATAGCGGCTGGTCCTGCCGAAAAATTCCATTTTCTCATTATTCCTCTTCTTCTTCTGGAGGAATTCTTACGCCTTCGATTAATTTCTCCCCATCTTTTGGTGATATCACTTTAACTCCTTGAGTATTTCTGCCTAATGTAGGGATTTGACTGATAGCCGTTCTAATTAAGGTACCTTTATCACTGATTAACATTATCCCATCATTTTCATCTACAGCTACAGCAGAAACCATATTGCCATTTCTATCACTTGTCTTTAAAGCAATTACGCCTTGACCACCTCTATTATATGATGGAAAGTCTTCAAGCTTTGTTCTCTTTCCAAATCCATTTTCAGATAAACATAAAATAGTTTTAGATGGATCTCCAATCATTAAAGAAATAACTTTCATGTCATCTTTCAATGTAATACCTTTAACGCCTCTTGCTGTCCTGCCCATAGGACGAACTTTCGATTCATGAAACCTTATTAATTTTCCAGAATATGAAGAAAGTAAAATATCGCTATCTCCATCTGTTATTACTGTACCAACTAATTTATCATCATCATCGAGTCGGATCGCTTTAATTCCAGATTTATATTTTTTATGAAATAAATTTAAATTTGTTTTCTTTACAACTCCATTTCGAGTTGCCATAAAAATAAATTTATCCTCTGAAAATTCATCTACTGGCAAAATTTGAGTAACTGTTTCGTCGTCATCTAATTTCAGCATATTTACTAACGGCCTGCCTTTAGAGGTTCTGCTAGCAACTGGTATTTCGTATACTTTTAGCCAAAAAACTTTTCCTTTAGTAGTAAAACAAAGAAGCTGACTGTGGGAGCTCAATACATAAAGATTTTGAATAAGGTCTTCTTCTTTTACAGATGCTCCAGCTTTACCAACCCCGCCCCTTCGTTGCTCTCTATACTCATCAAGTGGCTGAGTTTTTGCATAACCACTTCTTGATAAAGTTAATACTCGTGTCTCCTCTGGAATTAAGTCTTCATTAGAAATGTCATGACGGGTATCGTTAATATCTGTTTTTCTATCATCTCCAAAGTTTTCTCTGACCTCTGTTAATTCATCTTTAATTAATTGGAGAAGTGTTTCTTTGTCATCAAGGATCTTTTGAAGCTCTAAAATTGCTTCTAAAATTTCATTAAATTCATTAGAAAGATTATCTTGCTCTAGACCTGTTAATCTTCCAAGTCTCAGTTCAAGAATAGACTTAGCTTGATCTGGTGATAATTTATAATTCTTACCTTTCAAACCATATTCAGATGATAGTCCTTTTGGACGACAAGCATCTTTACCAGCTTTTTTTAGAATTGCCTCGATGGGGCCTGCTTTCCAGGACTTCTTGCATAGATCTATTGCTGCGATCTTAGTATCTTTAGATTTCTTAATTATTTTGATAATTTCATCAATGTTTGCAATAGCAACCATCAAACCTTCGACAATATGGCCTCTTTCTTTAGCTTTTTTAAGATCAAACTTTGTTCTTTTGATAACAACATCTTTTCGGTGTTTAATAAATTCTTGAAGGATCTGCTTAATGTTCAATACTCGTGGCTGGCCATCTACAAGAACCGTAAAATTTATTCCAAATGATTGCTCTAGTTGTGACTGAGAAAATAAATTATTTTCTAAAACTTCAACCGATTCTCCACGTTTAACTTCAATGACAACCCTAAGACCATCTTTATCAGACTCATCTCTGATCTCACTGATGCCATCAATTTTCTTCTCTTTAACTAACTCAGCAATTCTTTCAAGCATCTTTGCTTTATTCACCATATAAGGAATTTCATTAATTATTAATGAGCTCTTTCCAGATTTATCTTCTTCTACAGAGGTTTTAGCACGAACATGGATAATACCCCTTCCAGTTTTGTAGCCCTCGTAAATACCAATTTTTCCGTCAATTGTTCCGCCTGTTGGAAAATCTGGGCCCGAAATAATTTGAATAATTTCATCAATACTTGCTTTAGGTTTGTCTAATAAAAGCAAGCAGCCATTTAAGACCTCAGTTAAATTATGAGGAGGTACATTCGTTGCCATCCCAACTGCAATACCTGAAGAGCCATTCACAAGCAATGCCGGAATTCGTGTAGGCATAACATCTGGGATTTGCTCAGTTCCATCATAATTAGGAGAATAACTAACTGTATCTTTCTCAATATCATTGAGAATCATATCAGTAATTTTTGCCATTCTAACTTCCGTATAACGCATGGCGGCTGGAGAATCTCCATCTATCGAACCAAAATTACCCTGACCTTCAACTAATGTATATCTCATAGAGAAGTCTTGAGCCATCCTTACCATTGCTTCGTATACAGCTGAATCACCGTGGGGATGATACTTACCTATTACATCTCCAACCACTCGCGCTGATTTTTTGTAAGGTTGTCGATATGTATTCCTTAAAATATGCTGTGCATATAAAATCCTTCTGTGAACTGGTTTTAGGCCATCTCTTACATCTGGAAGTGCTCTTCCATGGATAACACTCATAGCATAGCTTAAATAAGAAGTTTTTAGCTCATCTTCAATATTTATCGGTAAGATTTGTTTTGCAAAATCAGTCATTTTATTGCTCAAAAAAGTGGTTTTTTGCGACTATAGAAAATTCCCTTGTTTAAGGGTAAATTTTACCATACTTCAGGGGCTTTTTAGTCTTTAAATTCAGCAACAACTTGGCCAATTGACTCCTTTGCGTCGCCAAATAACATTCTGGTATTTTCTCTAAAAAATAAAGGGTTTTGCACACCAGCAAAGCCAGATGACATTGATCTTTTAAGTACAAATACTGTCTTAGCATTATGTACTTCTATAATTGGCATTCCATATATTGGACTGCCTTCTTCCTCAGTTGCTGAAGGATTAACAACGTCATTGGCGCCAATAACTATTGCAACATCTATTGTATCCATTGAAGGGTTTACGTCCTCTGGTTCAGCAAGCAAATCATATGAAACATTTGCTTCTGCAAGAAGAACGTTCATGTGACCTGGCATTCGTCCAGCAACAGGATGAATACCATATTTTACCTCTGTACCATTTTCCTCCAAAAGTTCTCCCATTTCCCTTACAACATGTTGTGCCTGTGCTACTGCCATGCCATATCCGGGCACCACTAAGACACTGGAAGCATTTTCAAGAATTAGATATGCATCATCAGAAGTAATTGGTTTAACCTCACCCTGCTCTTCAGAGGAAGCAGCATGACCTGAAGATGCATATCCAACGAAGAGAATATTGGTAATTGTTCTATTCATGGCCTTAGCCATGATGATAGTTAGAATTAATCCACTTGCCCCAACCAATGACCCTGCAACTATTAGCACGTTATTTAGCAGCAAAAGGCCAGCAAAAGCTGCGGCAATACCCGAAAGTGAATTGAGCAAAGAGATGACAACTGGCATATCTCCTCCTCCTATAGGCATCACAAAACCAATGCCAGCCATAAGGGTTAAAACCAAAAAGATTACAAAATAAGATGGTACTTGGGGAACTAATCCAGCTAGAGAAGGCTCTATCATAACATATATTAATGCTGGCATGCTGAGATAAAAGAAAGATATAAAAACATTGGTAATCATGGAGCCTTTCCCAAGCTTTAACTTTTCAGAGAGCTTGCCATAAGCAATTAAAGAACCAGAAAAAGTTATGCCTCCAATGTATATAGTCAGCATTACCAAAACATGCTGAAACATAGAATTATCAGGTTCGTTGAATTGCGACCAAGCTATCAAAAATGTTGCCAAACCGCCAAAACCATTAAATAACGCCACCATTTCTGGAATAGCTGTCATTTTTACTTTTACAGCAATTAAAGAACCTATCAGACCGCCTAATAAAACTCCTGTAAGTATTATTTTTATGTCTATCTCAAGACTCAAACAAGTTATTGCAACAGCAAAAAACATTGCAAGAGCTGATAAATAATTCCCTTTGACCGCTGTAGCTTCTTTTCCAAGCATTTTTATTCCAAGGATAAACATCACAGAAGATATGATGTAAATCATGTTCTGGATAACTTGGATATTGGCTAAATTTTCCATAATTTATTTCTTTTTGAACATGCTCAACATTCTGTTTGTAACAAGATAACCACCAAATACATTTATAGAAGCAAACAAAATTGCACCAAAGGCTAATATATCTTGCATCTGACCAGCACTTGAAAGCATCAATGCCCCCACTAAAGCAATTCCAGAAATAGCATTAGCTCCGGACATTAAAGGTGTATGAAGTGTACTTGGAACTTTTGATATAAGCTCAAGACCCAAAAAAATAGATAAAAGTAAAACGAAACCCAACAAAACATACATTTCCATTATGCAAACCTCTCATTCATTATTTTTCCATCATAAGCAAGCACGCTACTTTGAATCACCTCATCCTCAAAATCAAAATTTATTTGAGAGTTTTCTTCATCATAAAAATCGGTTAGCCAGTTAATAATATTATTTGATAGCGCAAAAGAAGCATGACTTGAGACTCTGGAAGCTAAGTAAGATACTCCTACTACTTTAACACCATTGATATCAACTACTTCATCGACTATTGATCCTTCAACGTTACCACCAGTTTCGACAGCCATATCAAGAACGACACTTCCAGGCTTCATTTTTTTTATTGTGCTCTTATCGATTATTTTGGGAGCTGGTCTTCCAAAAATTTGAGCAGTGGTAATAACTATATCTGATCGCTCACATACTTGGCTTTGAAGATCCTTTTGTTTTGCGATTTGTTCTTGGGTTAGCTCTTTAGCATAGCCTTGATCGGTTTGACCGGTGTCGCCTAAATCAATTTTTACAAATTTTGCACCAAGAGATTTAACTTGCTCCTCAACAACATCACGAGTATCAAATGCCTCAACTCTTGCGCCTAATCTTTTTGCAGTTGCGATTGCTTGCAATCCTGCAACACCCACACCAATCACAAAAACCTTAGCAGGTCTAAGTGTTCCGGCAGCAGTCATCATCATTGGTAATGCAGATGATAAATATTTAGAAGCTTCAAGAACAGCTGCATAACCAGCAAGGTTTGCTTGAGAGCTTAAGACATCCATTTTTTGAGCTCTTGTTATCCTTGGTATGAATTCCATGCTGACTGCATTTATTCTTGATTGATTCAGCGCCTTTAGCTCTTCGCCTGCATAAAAGGGATTAATCATTCCAAGAACAGTCGATCCAGATTTTAATTTTGATGATTCATCTATTGACAATGAAGTAGGAGTAATAATTAAATCTCCTTTAGACAAACATTCATCTCTTGAAATTGCTTCTAAGCCAAGATCATTGAAGGTCTGATCTGAAACATTTATGCCATCACCAATCCCTGATTCAAATGAAATAGAGGCTCCTTTAAGAGCGGTAATCTTCTCTACTGTTTCTGGATGTAGAACTGATCGGTGATCTCTTGAATCTGGAGATTTCAAAGCAACTATATGCATAAAATTTTAAAAAGTACGTTTGTAGTACATTGCAAATTATTTAAAGGTTATTGTCAATATGTTTAAAAACCTTTCAAAATATGCATTTAAATCAAAAAAGTTATGTAGCTATGCTACATAAAGAAAAAATTTTTATAAATTTAGACTTGCTCCACCATCCACTGTAATAAGTTGGCCAGTCATTAACTCACTTGCTTCAATTATACTAAATATAACTTCAGCAATAGATTCAGGCGTGCAAGTCTTTTTTAATGGAGTGGTGGTTTGAACATGCGATTTTACAGCTTCATACATTTCCGTGCCCATGCCTTTTTCGAGCCACTCTCCCTCAATAAATCCGGGACATATAGCATTAACTCTGATGGGCCCTAGATTTCTTGCCATAGATAAAGTCATCGTATTTAAAGCTCCTTTTGATGCAGCGTAGGCAATAGAGCTTCCTATCCCTTTAATTCCTGCAATAGAAGATACATTTACAATGCAAGGATTATTACTTTTTTGCAAATGATCTTTTGCAGCTTTAACCATTTGAAAAGGCCCAATTACATTAACACCATAAATTTTTTGAAAGTCCTTGGCATCAAGCCCATTTAAATCAGAGTGATCCCAAACAAACTTAGTAGTTGCTGCATTATTTACTAAGGCATCAATTCTTTTCCATTTTTCAATTGCTTTATCAATCGTTGCTATACAGTCTTGCTCATTTGCAACATCAGCTTGAAATGCAAAGACCTCAGTTGCTTTATTAGAACAATTTGCTGCTACTAACTTGGCATCTTCAATAGAAGAGGAGCAAGTGATAATAACATTCCATCCATTTTCAGAGAGGATTTTTGCAGTCGCAGCTCCGACTCCTCTGCTCCCTCCGGTAACAATAGCAACAGGATTATCTGACATATTTTGTTAGCTTCCTTATGTAAAAAATAATAAACTTGTCTATTCTTGCATGCAATGATTTAATCTGCCACTTTAAAGAAGTAGTTTTTATGACTCAAAATATTGATCAAAATGAAGTAAATAAATTTGCTGATATCGCTGAAAAATGGTGGGATCCAACCGGTGATTTCAAACCTCTTCACGTGATTAACCCACTGAGAGCAAACTATATTAATAATAAATCTCCTGTTGATGGCTTAAAAGTACTTGATGTAGGTTGCGGAGGGGGCTTGTTAGCAGAGGCTCTAGATTCTAAAGGAGCAGAAGTAACTGCAATTGATGTCACAGAAGCAAATATAGAAGTTGCCAAACTTCATGCACAAAAAATGCAAGTTAAAATAGACTATAAATTGGTTACAGCTGAGGAGTTAGCACAAAAAGAAAATCAATCTTTTGATGTCGTGTCTTGTTTGGAAGTTATTGAACATGTCCCTGATCCAGGTCAGTTGATAAAGGCATGTTCTGACCTTTTAAAGCCAGATGGTCAAATGTTTTTGTCTACTTTAAATAGAAACCCTAGATCATTTATAACGGCAATTGTAGGTGCAGAGTATATTTTTAATATTTTACCCAAAGGCACTCATGAGTGGGCTAAATTTATCAAACCATCAGAATTAGAGGAGTTTATGAGAGATGCGGGTATAAAATTAATTGAAAGTAAGGGTATGTTTTACAACCCTATTTTTCATACTGCCAATCTAAATAATGATCTTGGAGTAAATTACATGATGCATGGATCTAAAAATGCCTAAAGGTGTTTTATTTGATCTTGATGGCACTCTCTTAGATTCAGCTCCAGACTTTATTGCTAGTCTCGATAATTTGCTTACAAAACATAACCAACCAAAACTTGATCCTGAAATAATTAGAAGCCATGTTTCTGATGGAAGTTGGAAGCTTACAAGCTTAGGCTTTAAGATAGATACTTCCGATCATAAGTGTTCTGTACTCAGAGAGGAACTTCTTGATGAATATGAAACAAATCTTCTAAAATATGGAAGAACATTTGATGGGATCAAAGAAATGCTATTTTCTTTAGATCAGGACAACATTCCTTATGGGATAGTTACAAACAAACCCTTGCGTTTTGCCAAACGAATATTAATGAATGAAGCTGCATTTAAAAATTGCAAAACACTTATATGTCCTGAACATTTGGGTTCCATTAAGCCAGATCCAGAAGGTATTTTACGTGGCTGTAAAGACTTAGGTATTCAGCCTGCTGATTGCATTTATATTGGTGATCATATAAAAGACCTCGAAGCAGGAATTAATGCGGGGACAAATGTTATTGCTTGTTACTTTGGATATTCAATCAAGCCAAGTGATCATAAAAAAGATATTCTCGGAGCCAATCATCCAAACGAATTGTATGGGTTAATCTCTAAAATATAAATGGATCTAACTAATAAGACTATACTAATTACTGGCGCAACTGATGGGATTGGCAAGGTATTAGCTGAAGAGTTTTCAAAACTTGGTTCAAACATAATTCTTTTAGGAAAGAATTCATCAAAGCTTGATAAGGTATATGATCAGCTTGAAAATTCTTTTGATTCTCAAAAACACTTAATTTTAGAGGCTGATCTTTCTCTTTTAAATAATGAATCAGCTCACGAAATCTTAAGAGCAATCTCTAATGAATATGATGCTTTAGATGGGATCATCCATAACGCTGCAATTTTAGGAACTATGACTCCATTAGAAGATTATGAATTATCAAAATGGGATGAAGTTTTAAACATCAATTTAAGAGCGCCTTTTCTTTTGACAAAAACACTGAAATCAATTGTTGAAAATTCAACCATGCCAAGAATTATTTTTACATCTTCTGGGGTTGCTAATACGGGTAGAGCTTTTTGGGGCGCATACTCGGTCTCAAAATTTGGTCTAAAGGGTCTTGCAGAAATTTTTACCAATGAGCTTGAAACTACTTCTTCCATAAAAGTATTTAACTTTGATCCAGGAGCTACTCAGACAAAAATGAGGGCATCTGCAAGACCAGCAGAAGATCCCAGCTCATTAAAAACACCCCATGAGCTCGTTAACTGTTACTTATGGTTTTTTAGCAGGGAAAGTTGTGATTCAAAAGTAAATTATTTTGAATATGATGATCTAGCTAAGAAAGTGACTTCCACATAAATAAGCTCAAGTAGGTTCTATAGGGTTTAAAAGGTTCATAGAACTTCTCATCCAACTCATGCTCAGGAAAAAATTTTTTATGTGCATACTTAATACCTAG
Organism: uncultured SAR86 cluster bacterium; assembly: GCA_902541245.1. Classification (GTDB taxonomy): domain Bacteria; phylum Pseudomonadota; class Gammaproteobacteria; order Magnimaribacterales; family D2472; genus D2472. The sequence goes on from CACBPT010000003.1 coordinate 59,237, forward strand.
ATCATTTATCGGCATAACATCAGCATCTCCCAAATAAAACATTCTAGCTATATTGACTGACCATGGTCCAATTCCTTTATTTTCGATTAACATTTTTTCGACTTCAATGCTGGATTTTTTTAGTAAATCTGCTCTTTGCAAAGATGATAAATAAGAATTACCGATCAAACCAATTACATAATTTGCTTTTGATTTTGATAGACCTACCTCACGCAGTTTGATTTCTAAATTTTCGTAATCATTATGATTCTTGACAATTGGGTGCACTCTTGACCAAATAGTCTTGGCTGCCTTTGTTGAAAGTTGTTGACTAACAACTACTGAGGCAAGGTATTCCACTAAAGGCAGTGATGATAATTTAATCTCAATTAACTTTGATTCTTGAAGATATTTCTCAAGCTTGTTAAATTTTTTTTCTTTTGAAACTTTAATTAGTGATCTATAAGCTTTTTCACTTTCCATAATTTTGGAGTTCTTTTATTTGAGCTTCAGTTAAATTGATGCAAGAACCTTCTTTTAATGTTGAGGGCAAAAAAATTGGACCAATCCTTACCCTTTTTAGTCTGCTAACTTCTAAATCTTGAGATTCAAAAAGTTTTCTGACTTCACGATTTTTACCTGTGAGCATACATACTGAAAACCATTGATTAGAGCTTTGTTTTTCACTGGGCACAATATCTGAAAACTGATAAATTTCATCTTCTATTTCTACACCTGACAACATATTTTTTTTCTTTTGCTCATTAAAATTGCCTCTCGCTCTAACAAGATACTCTCGGTCAATTTCAAATGAAGGATGCATCAACTGATGAGCCAATGTCCCATCATTGGTAAATAACATTAGTCCAGAAGTATTTATATCCAGCCTTCCAACTGCTATCCAATCGGGTTCATTGAAGACCTTTGGTAGAAAATCAAATACGAGCTTAATCTTCTTATCATCTTTTGTTGATGAGAGAACACCTCTCGGTTTATTGAGCATTATAACTTTTAAATCTGCAGCTTTTGGAAGCACTCTGTTGCCATCAAAAATAACTTCGTCATTTTCAGATACTTTTGTTCCTAAGGCTGCAACTTTTCCATTCACGGAAACTCTTTTGTCTTTTATAAACTTTTCACATGAGCGCCGTGAACCCAAACCAGCTTGAGCTAAGAATTTCTGCAATCGCAGCATAATGCTAACCAGCTTCTAATTTATCCAGGCTATCTTCTGCAGGTATAGCCTCGGGTAATTGAGGCAAATTATTTATTGATTTGAGATTTAAGTCATTTAAAAAAGTTTTGGTGGTTTCATATAAAGCTGGCCTTCCAGGAACATCACGATAGCCATTAACTTTTATCCATTCTCTATCAAGCAAAGATCTGATAATTTGAGTACTAACAGTAACGCCTCTTATATCTTCAATATCACCCCTAGTAACAGGTTGTTTATAAGCAATGATTGAGATGGTTTCCATTAAAGCTTTAGAAAGTCGGCTCGAAGTATCGTTCCACAAAGGATACAAGCAGTCTCCATAGCTTTCTTTTATCTGCATTCTAAAGCCTGATGCTACCTCTTTAATTTCAATGGAACTGTCAGCATATCTTTCCTCTAGAGAATTTAAAGCGATCTTAATACTTGGCAAATCTACATCTATATTTTGAGATCCCATTAGAGATTTAATCTCAGATAAACGCACTGGCCTGCCAGCACCAAAGAGAATAGATTCAACGAGGTTAGGAAGATTCTCAAAATTATTCATCTAATGAACTCCGCGATTTGTTAATTTAAGATATAGTTGATTTGAATCTTTATTCTGAATGAGTTCAACATATCCATCTTTAGCTAAATCCAATGAAGCCAATAGTGCAACAACAACGCCTTGTTTACCCTCATTTTTTTGATAAGTTTGAAAAAACTGAATTACATTTCTTTTGTTGAGAATCGAAAGGATTAATGTGATCCTTTCCTGTGTAGATAGTTCTTCAAAGTGAATTTCATGATGAGCAGAGAATTTAGGCCGTGTTGAAACTTCATGAAAAATCGATGCAATCTCATTAGAGGATACATCGATGGGCACAACACGATCTTTAAACTTTGGCAAAGAAGTTGATGCAAGAAAAAAATCCCTGTCTAATCTCGGCAAATTTGAGATGGATTCTGATGCACTTTTATACCTTTGATATTCCTGAAGCCTCTTAATAAGCTCTGAGCGAGGATCATGCTCTTCCTCTTCTTCCTCAGACTGAGGAATTAACATTCTAGATTTAATATGAGCAAGGGTGGCAGCCATTACCAAATAATCAGCTGCAAGCTCTATCTTTAAGGCATCCATTAACTCTATATATTGGACATATTGATCGGTAATTTCTGATACATCTAAATCTAATATATCAATATCTTTCTTTTGGATGAGATAAAGCAACACATCCATTGGGCCAGAAAAATCTTCTAGGTAGATTTCTAAAGCTTCAGGCGGAATAAATAAATCGTCAGGAAGTTGCTTTAAAGCCTCACCTTTAAATTGGGGAAATGCTAACTGGGCTTGAGACTTCATAAGTTCAATTTATACAACATATGTAATTATAAGCCTTTTTTAACACAACATCTTGTGATTTTGCATAAAAATGTTGATTTACTAGGTTTTAACTAGAGATTAAAAAGAATTAATAAGATTGGTTAAAGCCTATTTTTTTAATTTAATTGCATTAATATTTGATGCATGGAATCTATTTATCACACAGACAACACTAGAATTGTTGAAAAGTTCGATCTTATTACGCCCAATAATGTAATTTCAGAGTATCCTCTAACTGATGAAATTTCAAAATTAGTCTATGGAACTCGAAATGAAGCTAGTCAAATTCTTCATGGTAAAGATGATAGAGTGCTAGTTGTTTGTGGACCATGCTCGATACATGATCCAGTATCCGCAATGGAATATGCGCAGCTTCTGAAAGAAGCTAGAGATTCCTTAAGCTCTGATTTGCTAATAATAATGAGAGTATATTTCGAGAAACCTAGAACAACAGTGGGATGGAAAGGTTTAATAAATGATCCAGATATTAATGAGAGTTATGATGCAAATAAAGGCTTAATGCTTGCAAGAAAAATTCTAAGAGATATCACAGAAATGGGTCTTCCAATCGGAACAGAATTCTTAGATCCTATTTCTCCTCAATATGTAGCAGATCTTGTGTCTTGGGGTGCCATAGGTGCTAGGACAGCTGAAAGTCAATCTCATAGGGAATTAGCTTCTGGACTTTCATGTCCAATTGGGATTAAAAATGGCACAACTGGAGCCTTAAAACCTGCAATTGATGGAATCCAAGCAGCGAATCATCCTCATGTATTTTTTTCAAATACAAAAGATGGTCGCGTATCAATTTATAAAACATCTGGAAATTCAGACGCACACATTATATTGCGTGGTGGAAAAGAACCAAATTTTAATCCAGAAGCAATTCAACAAACATTAACAGCATTGACTGAAGCAGATGTAAATGAATCTATAATGGTTGATGCCAGCCATGGAAATAGTCAAAAACAATTTAAAAAACAAATTGATGTAGTTGAAAACTTAGCTGAACAAATTTCTGGTGGTAATAATAGTCTTAGGGGTTTAATGCTAGAAAGTCATCTTGTTGAAGGTAATCAAAACATTACAGATAACCTTGTATATGGCCAAAGTATTACCGATGCATGCATGAATTGGGATGATACACTAAACTGCCTTCAACTTATCAGCGAAGCTGTTCAAAAGAGGCGAGGATAATTGGATAAAGACTTATTCACTTTCTCAATTCAAGAAGCAGAAACATTGGGAATAGAATGTGCCATCGTTCTTGCTGCCACAAAAGATCTAAAAATCGCCTCATCTACAAACGATGAAATACTAGTCTTGCTAAAAGAAAAAATTCCATTTCTACAGAAGCAAGAAATACTTGATCATCTTGAAAGATTGATTAATTTGAAATTAATATCTACAGAAATTAAATCCAATAAAGCTAAGCCATCAAGTAAAAGAAATTTATATAAATTAAAGCTTCCGAGTGACAATCAGAATGCTGGTAAAACAAAGCTTAATGTCAAATGGGTCCCATCAATACAAGCTTTTGAGGTACTTGGAATGGGCGGCATAAATAAAGAATTCATAGAAAGTAAGATCAGTGAATTTAAATTATATTGGCTAGAAAAAAATCAGATGAGAGATAACTGGAATGTTTTATTTGTTGAGTTTATTAGAAGAGAGTGGGTTAAAGAAAACTCTGAAAATAAAGGCTTGCCCATTTGCATTGATGAGAGCTGGTCGCCCTCTTCTGATGCATTTGATATTCTAGGATTAGCAAATGTTTCAAGAAATGATGCATTAAAACACTTGAAGGAGTTTATACTTTACTGGAAAGAAAATGGAACTGCTTTAAAATCATGGAACTCAAAATTTGTAGATTTTGTTAAAAGAAAAGAATTTATTGGTTCCTACGAAGATAGAGATGGTAAAAAAAATTACAGACATAATGAACCAGGAGAGTTTTCTCAAAAGTTCAAAGAACGAACAAAAGATGACTCATGGGCAGAAAATCTCGAACTTTGATCGAAAAAGCTTTATTGCTGCTATAGATAATCTTTTTTTAAAGCTTGAGCTATCCTACCATTACCAATTTTACAAGGTATTTGGAACAGATGATAAGCTTACTGAAGCAAAAAAACTGTGGGCGGAAAGTTTAAAAAAATATCCCTCAGATTGTATAGGCTCTGCAGTTGAAATGGTTATTCAATCTAATGATTACCTTCCAACACTTACAGAATTCCTCAAAGCGTGTTCGGAATCAATGGGTTCAATTAATATTCCAACCCCTCAAGAAGCTTTTGTTGAAGCTCAAAAATCCTCTTCTCCCAGAGATAGCTATCCTTGGACGCATCCAATAATTTACTGGGCAGGCAAGGAAACTGGCTGGGAGTTTATAAACTCTTCAAAAGATACAAATGCTTTTCAAGCATTTACTAAAACATATATGCGCCTTGCAAAGGAAATAAAAGCAGGAAAAAACTTTGAGATAGTCTCAAAGAGTAACAACGAAATTATTGAGCCCTTAGATATTGAGCTTTTTGAGAGTTTACGAAAAAAACATGGTCTATAATTATGTAAAGTGTACTTTACAAAAGGCTTGAACTATAATCATTTTCCCCTATCTAATGATAAACAGTGAAAAACATTAAAAAATATTATTCTAAATAAGAAATGTCTAAAAATGTAAGAATATCACTCTACATTCTTATCCCTATAATTGGGTGGGTAATTTCTGGTCAATTCATTGATGAGGAAGTGATTGAAAAAAAATCTTCTCAAGAATTAACTTCAGTAATAATAGAAAAAAGTGATGCGCAATTCTTTTCTCCCAAGGTAACCCTAAATGCCGCAGCAACATCTGAAAAAAGAGTCAGAGTTATTGCTAAAACCTCAGGTGAAGTAATGCCCAATAGTGTGAAACAAGGTCAATGGGTTAATAAAGATCAGGTTTTATGCAGGTTAGGTGTGGTTGAATTAAATAGAACAGAAGTAAAAGCTCCTTTTAGAGGATACGTAGAAAAAATAATTAAGCCAGGAAACTTCGTCAATAGGGGTGAAGTTTGCGCTGTAATTATTGAATTAGACCCTGTTACTTTCGTTGCTGAAGTACCAGAAGCAGAAATCAAAAATATCGTAAAGGGTCAGAATGTGTCCATAATGCTTGTGACTGGTGAAGTGATTTCTAGTAAATTAAGTTTTGTTTCAAAAAGTGCTACTACTTCAACTAGGAGTTTTAGAGTAGAAGCAGAGGTTAGAAATCCAAAAGGATTAATTAGGGATGGAATAACTGGAACTCTTGAAATTAGTACAAATAAGATACTTGCTAATAAAATTTCTCCTTCAATACTTCTTCTATCCGACTCTGGAACTCTAGGCATTAGAATTGTAAATAATGATGGGATAGTTGAATTCTTTCCAGTAAAAATATTAGAAGATACCCAAGATGGCCTTTGGGTTGAAGGAATTCCCAATGATTCCAACCTGATAGTTCGTGGGCAAGGTTTTGTAGAGAATGGCCAAAAAGTGATTGCAATTCCAATAACTGAATCATGATCAAAATAGTAGATTTTGCCTTGTCTAAAGCAAGAACTACTCTTGCCTTGGCATTGGTTGTCATTATTGCAGGCGCATATGCTAGGACAACTTTAACAGTTGCCTCTGAACCTAATATTTCACTCCCCCTTGTTAGTGTTTCCGTTTTTCTAGACGGCGCCTCTCCTGAGGACGCGTCAAGATTAATTGCAAGACCTCTAGAGACAAGATTAAGAAGTGTTCCAGGCATAAAAGAGCTTTCATCATCTTCAAGATTAAGCTATGCCAGGATAGTGGGCGAGTTTGAAGTTGGCTATGACATCGATACTGCATTAAGAGATATCAAGCAAGCTGTTGAAGAAGTAAAGTTTGAACTTCCCATAGAGGCTGAGGATCCTCAGATTAGGGAGTACTCATTTGCAATGTTCCCTGTCATGAATCTCAGTCTTGTTGGAGCTGCTTCAATGAGAACAAAAGTATTTTATGCGAGAGAATTACAAGACAAATTAGAGTCAATAAGTGAGGTGCTCGCAGCTGATTTAGAGGGAGCTCCTGAGGAAGTACTTGAGGGAGTTATTGATAAATCAAAAATGGAAACTTACGGGATAACCTTAAGTCAATTATACAGCGCAATTGCAAACAATAATTTAATAATTCCAGGCGGTGCGCAAGATACTGGTTCTGGAAAGTTTAATATTGAAGTACCTAGTATTTTTGAGACTGCCGAGGATGTATACAATATTCCAATTAAAGTTACTCCTGATGCAGTGGTAACACTCAGTGATATTGGTCAAATTAAAAGAACCTTCAAAGACTTTTCTTCATATGCAAAGGTAAACGGAGAGGATGCAGTAACTCTCGAGATAAGAATGAGAGTTGGTGCAAACGCAATAGAAGCTAAAAAGAAAATTATTAAATTAAAAGAAGATTTTGAGCAAGATCTTCCTAAGAACCTTTCAATAATTAGAACAAATGATGATACTGTCTGGGCAGAAGTGATGATTTCTGAGCTTGAAGGCAATATCATCACTGCAATATTTCTGGTAATGATTTTAGTTATAGCTAGCATGGGAGTCAGAGTTGGCATGCTTGTGGGTCTTTCTATACCTTTTTGCTTTCTTTTAACATTTATTATCCTCAAAGCTCTATCAATAGAATTTAATTTTCTTGTAATGATGGGTCTCTTGCTTGGACTTGGAATGCTGATTGATGGCTCAATAGTGGTTACTGAATATGCAGACAGAAAAATATCTGAGGGCTTGAATCGTAAAGAAGCTTATAGATTGGCCTCAAAAAGGATGTTTTATCCAATTATATCCTCTACCGCTACGACGATTGCTGCATTTACCCCTTTAATATTTTGGCCAGGTTTTACGGGTCAGTTTATGAGGTTTCTTCCGATTACAGTTTTTATAGTCCTTAGTTCCTCATTAGTATATGCCATGATCGTAACCCCCGTCGTAGGATCCCTATTTGGGCAAAGAAGATCTACGCTGGTCTCTGGAGAAAGCGAGCAAACTGGAGAGATTTTTTTTGATAAATTATCTTCATTTTACTCTAAAGCACTAAATAAGTTTGTTAAAAATCCTGGCGAAACAATGATTGCTGTTCTTATGCTTTTGTGGTTTGTGGGCTATGCCATGTATGGAAATTTTAATAAAGGAACACTTTATTTTGCTGATGTTGATCCAGTTGCAGCTGAGATCAATATCAGAGCTAGAGGTAACTTTTCATCACAAGAAGCCAAAGATATTATGGAGATAGTTGAAGAGAGACTCCTTAAAGTTAAGCATGTAGAAAACCTTTATATGACAACTGGATCTCAATGGTTTAATTCTGGTGGAGATACCATGGCAAGAGGTTACATGGAGGTCGTGGATACAGAGTTTAGAGACATTTCCGGAAATGAAGTGTTCATAAAAGCTCAAGAAGCTACTGCAGATATCCCAGGGGTAATAGTAGAGCTTACTGCTGAAGAGGGAGGACCATCTTTTGGATCTCCAATTGAATTAGGTATTTTTGGCGATAACGAAGAGTCTGTAGCAAAAACAACAGAAATTATTGAAGAATACATGATCAATGAAGTTGTCGGTTTAACCAATATTAGATCAACATTACCTTATTCCCTAATTGAATGGAAAGTAAAGGTTAATAAACAAAAAGCGGCGCAGCTGGGTGTAAGCATTCGTGACATCGGAGCCTTAGTGCAAATGCTTACGAATGGTTTTAAGGTTGGAGAATATAGGCCAGATGATTCTAAAGATGAAATAGAGATAAGAGCAAGATTTGATACTAAAAATCGATCTTTGAGTGGCATTGAGAATTTAAAAGTTAATTCTCTAAATGGCTTAATACCAATTAGCACTTTTGTTGAATTAGTGCCAGTAGAAAATAGGCAATCAGTTGTAAGAAGAGATGGGAAATTTTTTCATGAAATAGGCGTTGCAATTGACAAAACTCAGCTTGATAGCTCAGGTCAAGTATATCTTGTATCAGATAAAGTAAAAGAAATGGGTGATTGGTTATCTAAACAATCATTTGACAGCGGAATTACCACTAAATTCAGAGGCATGCAGGAGGAGACTGAAGAAGTAACAGAGTTCCTTTCAATCGCAGCTATTACTGCATTAGCTTTGATGATGATATTGCTTGTAACTCAATTTAATAGTTTCTATCAATCGATCCTCGTTCTTAGCGCTGTATTTATGTCAATTGTTGGAGTATTGGCAGGATTATTAATTACTGGAAAACCATTTAGCACAACAATGACTGGGATTTCAATTGTGGCATTGTCGGGCATTGTTGTTAACAATAATATTGTCCTCATTGATACTTTCAACAGATTAACTGGAGAATTTCCAAATCTTTCAAGGGAGGATGTAATTATAAGAACTTGTAAACAAAGGTTACGTCCTATTTTATTAACTACTGCTACAACTATTTTTGGGCTTCTTCCCTTGGCCCTTGGAATTAGCATTGATGTTCTTGGAAGAGAGATAGTAGTAGGTAGTCGAGTAGTTGGATGGTGGCAAAATTTAGCTTCATCAATTGTTTTCGGTCTAGCTTTCAGCACAATTCTAACTCTTATTTTTACTCCAGCAGCATTAACGCTGCCCTCAAGAATAAAATTATGGTTAAAAAATCGATTTGATTTCTTAGAACCTTCAAGTGAAGTGATGAATAAAAAATCATAAGTTACAATAAGCTATGACAAAAAAAGATACAGCAAATTTTGAAGAATCCCTTCAAAAGCTTGAGAAAATTATTGAGAAACTCGAAGATGGTGATATTAGCTTAGAAGAAAGCGTCAAGTCATTTGAGAAAGGCATAGGACTTGTAAAAGAATGTCAAAAACAGCTTTCTCAAGCTGAGCTTAAAGTAAAGAAACTCTTGGATAATGGCGATACAGTAGATCTGGATAGCTAGAGTTGAATATATGTCTGTAAGCTTTCTATCAGAATGCAAAGAGAAGGTGTTAAATCGAATTAATGCCCTGATTCCAGACAAAAATAAGATTGCTGCGTCCATGAGATATTCAGCTATGGCTGATAGTAAATGCATTCGCGCTGGTTTAATTTTTGCTTCAGGTAATTTGAATAAACAAATCTCAAATTGTGCATTAATTGATATGGCTACAAGCATTGAGCTGATGCACACTTACTCATTAATTCATGATGACCTGCCATCAATGGATAATGATGACATCAGGAGAGGTCAGGCTTCTAATCATATAAAATTTAATGAAGCTACAGCAATTTTAACTGGCGATGCATTGCAAGCTTTAGCATATGAGACAATTGCTTCTTCGCCAGATTTGACTCATAAACAAAAGATTGAATCCATAAGAGCTTTGTCGAATGCATGTGGGTTTAAAGGGATGATTTTAGGTCAACAATATGATTTGGATGCTGAAAACAATGAATATGATGATATAAAAAAAATCCATGAACTTAAAACTGGAAAACTCATCCAAGTTGCAATCACTTTGCCCCATCTAGGTAATGAGAAACAAGATAATGAACGAATGATTTTAAATGATATTGGAAAGAGCCTTGGCCTAGCTTTTCAAATTATGGATGATGTTTTAGAGGCTTCTTCGGATTCAACAATTTTAGGAAAAAGTAATAAATCAGACATAGCAAATCAAAAGCTAACCTATGTTAGTGTCTTTGGAAGAGACGCGGCAATTGAACAGGCCAATGCCCTATCGGAAAACTGCATCTCAAAATTAAATGCTTCGTTTATGGCAGAAGAAATAGAAGACTTATTATCTTTGGCAAAATTTATGGTTGAAAGAAAAAACTAAAATGAAAATATTTTCCGAAATACCAATAAAGAAACCTAAAACTCCGGTTTTAGATAAGGTAAATGTTCCCACAGATATTAAAAGTTTAACAACTATTGAGCTCAAAACGTTGGCAGATGATGTCAGAGCACATATGCTTTTTAGTGTCGGTCAAAGCGGAGGCCATCTTGGCGGCGGATTGGGAGTGGTGGAACTAACAGTCGTTTTACATTACCTATACAATACTCCCGATGACAAGATAATATGGGATGTTGGCCATCAAGCTTATCCTCATAAAATATTAACCGGAAGAAAAGACATTTTAGCCTCAATTAGACAAAAGGATGGACTGGCTCCATTTCCAAGTAGAGAAGAAAGTCCATACGATGCTTTTGGAGTTGGTCATTCAAGCACATCCATAAGTGCTGCACTTGGAATGGCAATTGCGAGTAAGGATTCAGATAAAAAAGTTGTTGCGGTTATTGGCGACGGAGCAATGACAGCGGGTATGGCATTTGAAGCTTTATCTCATGCAGGTCATATAAAACCAAATATGTTAATCATTCTTAATGATAATGATATGTCCATCTCAGAAAATGTTGGTGGATTAAATAATTATTTTTCACGCATTTGGGCATCAAAAGTTTACAAAGGGATTAGAAAAAGTGGAAAAAGCTTTTTAGAAAATCTACCGCAGGCTCACCATATTGCACGAAAGGTTGAAACTCAAATGAAAGCTATGGTTGCACCTGGAAGTATTTTTGAAGAATTGGGTTTAAATTATATAGGTCCCATAGATGGCCATGATATTAACGAATTAACTAAAGTTATTGGCAATTTAAAGGATTTTGAGGGCCCGCAATTTTTACATGTAATTACAAAAAAAGGAGCTGGCTTAGATCCCGCTGAGGCTGATCGAATTGGCTTTCATGCTATTGGGAAAATTAAACCATTAGATCTAATTGATCAAAATAATGGGCCAAAATTTCAAGATGTTTTTGGTCAATGGATTGTTGACATGGCTAAGCAAGATGAAAATTTAATAGCTATCACACCAGCTATGAGAGAAGGCTCTGGTTTAGTGAAATTTAGCAAAGAATTTCCAGAAAGATTTTATGACGTTGCGATTGCCGAACAACATTCAGTTACCCTTGCCGCTGGAATGGCATGTGAAGAAAAAAAACCTGTTGTCGCAATATATTCAACTTTTTTGCAGCGTGCTTATGATCAGCTTATTCACGATGTAGCATTACAAAATTTAAATGTTCTATTTGCAATTGATAGAGCTGGTTTGGTCGGTGAAGATGGCCCTACGCACTCTGGAAACTTCGATCTTGTTTATCTACGATGTATCCCAAACATGTTGATTGCAGTTCCAGCAGATGAAGATGAAACAAGAAAGTTGCTAACTACTGCTTTTCATTACTGTGGCCCTGCTGCTGTTCGTTATCCCAGAGGTGGCGGAATTAATTCAAAAATTGATCCCAAACTTAATACTGTAGATATAGGCAAAGGAAGAGTAATTGATACTAATGATTCAGATTTTCTTGTGCTAAATTTTGGAACGTTGATTGCAACATCAAAGGAAGTAGCAAAAGAGTTAAATGCAACTCTATTAGATATGAGGTTTGTCAAACCATTAGATAAAGAATTGATAAATGAATACTCAACAAATAAAAAGACCATTATTACAATTGAGGATGGTGCCATTACTGGAGGCGCAGGTTCGGCAGTAAGTGAATGGGCTCAAGAAAATAAAATAAATGTACAAATTATTATATGTGGCATACCAGATGAATTTGTAGATCACTCAAGCAGAGAAGAAATGATTGAGGCTGTTCGACTTGATAAGAAAGGTATTCTTGCAAGAGTAAAGGAGTATTTATCTTAGATGACCCAACTTATCTCTTTTAGTATTGAGATATTCTTGATTTTCTTCGTTTTCTCCTTCATGCAAGGATGTTCTTTGCGTAACCCTTATTCCAACTTCCTCTAATGCACTTACTTTTTTTGGATTATTTGTTAATAAATTGACTGAGGTGATTTTAAAATGCTTGAGAATATCTAAGCATATATTATATTCTCTTAAGTCAGCTGCAAAACCCAGCATTTCATTTGCCTCAACTGTATCATGGCCTTGATCTTGAAGCGCATATGCCCTAATTTTATTTACTAAACCAATGCCTCTGCCCTCTTGGCGCAAATATAAAAGAATGCCAGATTTATTTTTTGCTAACTTCTTCATGGCTGCTTGTAACTGGGGTCCGCAATCACATCTAAGACTATGTAACGCATCTCCAGTAAGACACTCAGAATGAACTCTGCACATAACAGTATTCTCGTTTTTAATATCTCCAATAGTTAAGGCAATATGATCCTTGCCACAAGGTTCTTCAAAAGTGGAGATAGTAAACTCACCAAACTTTGTTGGCAGTTTTGATTCAGATGCAAACTTACAACTACTCAATTTTTCTTATATGTTGATTAAAACTAAATAGATTATACCACCAGCAAGCAATCCAGCTATTAAATCATCAAGAAGAATTCCAAAACCACCTTTTACATTTTTATCTACCCAAGAAATAGGCCAGGGCTTTAAGATATCAAATAATCTAAACAACAAAAAAGCAAAAAAATACAAAATTGCTTCTTGAGCTATAAAAGTTAAAGCAACAAGCATTCCAGCAACTTCATCAATTACTATAAAAGAATTATCTTTAGATTCGCTGTCTTGATCAGCCTTGATGCACACTAACCATGAACATAAAATAAAAGCTGGCACAATTATATAAGCAAAGGGATGTAAAAAGTCAGAAAAATACCACAATATGACTGCCGCCAGGCTACCCCAAGTCCCTGGGGCGGGCTTTAACAAACCTATACCAAAAAATGTGGCTAGGAGATGAGAAGGTTTGTTTAGTTCGGGAAAGCTCATATTACTTAAAATGATCCCAATTTTTTATGGAATCTATCTTGTTAGTTATCTTTAATTTTTTACCTTCCATTACTCCAATAGTATGACATTCTTTTCCAATAGATTTCAGGCTAGCCCTAAGAGCTTTTAATTTCTTGGGTGCAACCGTATAAAGTATCTGATAGTCATCGCCAAACTCTAAGCATTTTTTTTTAAATTTTCTGTCTACAACCGGCACTTTATCTAAATTAATATTGCAGCCAACTCCCGAGCTAGAAATTATGTGAGAAAGATCTTGGAGGATACCATCAGAAATATCTATTGCAGACGATGCAATATTTGAAATCGCCAAGCCATAATTTATTTGGGGAACGGGATATAGATATGGTTTAGTTATTTTATTTAATGTACCTCTTTTTTTAAATTCTTTAAATGCAATGTAGCCACTTCCTAACTTATCAGATAAACACAAAATATCTCCAGCTTTAGCGGATGATCTAAGAAGAGTTTTTTTTTGCGGTTTACCGATGACTGTAACACTTATTTGTAAGGGTCCTTTTACAAGATCACCGCCGATTAAAGGACACTTATACTCTCTTGAAATTTTTTGAAGACCTTTTCTGAAACCTTTCATCCAGTCAAGATTAAAATTTGGCATCACTAGGGAGAGATTAAATGCAATAGGCTGCCCACCCATTGCTGCTATATCACTAAGGGCAACAGCAACCGATCGATAGGCAATTGCATTAGAGGGCATAGATTTTAAGAAATGAACATCAACTACTGAAGTATCAGTGCTAATTAATAATTTTGAATTAGCTGCTAGTATTGCACAGTCATCACCGACAGATAGATCTACTCCGTTGGATTTTAAGTAAGAAGTACCTATGCCTGATAGATACTTCTTAATGATTGAAAATTCTGAACTTATCTTAACTTGGATATCTTTCAAATAAACCAGTTGCGCCCATGCCGCCACCAACACACATTGTGACAATGCCAAACTGTTTATCTTGATTGTTGAGTTCACGAACAATGTGGCCGACTTGTCTAGAACCAGTCATGCCAAATGGGTGTCCAATTGAAATTGAGCCGCCATTTACATTTAACTTGTCCATTGGAATGCCTAACTTATCTCGACAATAAGCTACCTGAACTGCAAAAGCCTCATTTAGCTCCCAAAGATCGATGTCTTCAACACTCATATTATGTGATTTTAGAAGCTTGGGAACCGAATAAACTGGCCCAATTCCCATTTCATCGGGCTCACAACCCATGGTTGTAAATCCTCTAAAATAAGCCAATGGTTTTAAACCTAGCTCTAGAGCCTTTTCCTCGCTCATAACAAGAGTTACAGAAGCGCCATCCGAAAGTTGCGATGAATTGCCTGCAGTCACAGATCCATTCTCTGGATCAAAAACTGGTTTAAGCGCTGCTAATCCCTCCAAAGTCGTAGTAGGTCTATTGCACTCATCTTTATCCACTGTGTAATCAACTTCCTTTGATTCGCCAGTCTCTTTATTCATTAGCATCATTTTTGTATCCATTGGAACAATCTCATCAACAAATTTTCCTGCTTCTTGGGCAGCCGCTGTTCTTTTTTGGCTTTCGAAAGCAATTTCGTCTTGAACTTCTCTTGAAACATTATATCTATTGGCAACACACTCAGCTGTAATGCCCATTGGATGATAAATACCAGGATGGCTTTCAGCTAATTTTTCATTAACAAATCCGTCCATATTTTGCTTACCGGAAAGCATGGTAATTTGCTCAACACCCCCTGCAATTACAGTATCGTAACAACCAGCCATTATCTGACTTGCGGCCATGGATATTGTTTGTAATCCTGATGAACAATATCTATTAACTGTTGTGCCTCCAACTGAAAGAGGAAGGTTTGAAAGGACAGCCGCATTCCTACCAATGTTGTGCCCCATGGCTCCTTCTGGATTGCCACATCCCATGATAACGTCCTCAACCATATCGGGCGGAAGATTTGGATTTCTATCCAACATATTATTTATAATGTGTGCCAACATATCATCGGGACGCGTTATGTTAAAACCTCCGCGATGTGACTTAGCTAGACCGGTTCTTACACTGTCTACAATAACTGCTGTTTTCATATTTTTAACTCCAAAGTAAGTAGTGAGTTATTCTAAACGATCATTATCATTACTTAAAGACTTATACCATTTGGGTATTAAATCAATATTCAATTCTTTTGCTTTTGAAAATATATAAGGTAGCGTGATGGGACTAAATGGAAGAATGATCAAGATTCCCAGACCTAAACTTTTTAAAATTTCTTTAAGTTGTTCGTTTGCATTATCTAATTCCTCTTCACTAGCTCTTCCTTCGGCGTACTTAATATAAATATCTAACATTTTTTTATTTTGAGCATTCTCTGTCAAAAAACTCTGCTGCAGTTTCTTTAATGTTCTCGAAAAGCTTTTAGTAAAAATTCTCATGTAAATAAAAAAAGCCCGAAAAAATCGGGCTTAAGTTTTTTATGTTATCAGTTTAGAAATTCATTCCAAAGTTAATACCCATAATTTTAGGATCTAATGCTACACCATTTGCAAATCCACCAATGGTATTATCTGTATTGTATTTAGCATAGATATGATCACTATCACTTAGATTTCTAACATAAGCCCCAACATACCAATCTCCATCGTTCGGAGTGTATGTTAGTGATAAATCTACTACATCATATTCTTCAATATAATCTCTCGTACGATTGAAAGTATCTGAATAATTATCGCCTCTGAAAGAGTAATCTACTCTAAATGCATATGATCCTTGAGTCGTATCAAAGAATTTTGTCAAACCAAGTCTATAATTATCCTCAGCTGACCCTGGAAGACGGTTACCAGAAAGATCCTGCACAACCCCGTCATCCGTCGGACATGGCAAAGTTGTACTATCTAAACCATAGTAGGGTACGGTACAAAGACTTCCAAAAGATGAGAAAATCATGCCAGCATCTGTGTTAGCATATTTAACCAACGCACCTAACTGAGCATTTGAAGCAGCCAATCCTAAACTACATTGCGCGGAAGGAGCCGCTTGACCTAATAATACAAGTGGGTTACAAGTCGCGGCCAAAGGAGCAAAATCACTCAAGAATCCTGTTTGACCTGGAGCATAAGGTAAAATTTGAGTAGCTCCTACTACATTCAATGGATCAACTGACATAAATTCATCAATGGTGGCATCTGTCCATGCATAGAAACCATCTAATAGAAGTGTATTAGTGACGAAGAAAGTAAATTCTGCTTCAACCCCTTTGATAGTTGCATCTGCATTCTCGTTAATAGAAGACCTTCTAACAATCTTAGAGAGCTGCAATCCAGTAATTTCATTTTGATATGCTGAGAGATTAAGTTGCAATCTGCCATCCATCAATGTGTTTTTCATTCCCACCTCAAACACTTCTACCTCTTCAGGGTCATAAGTATTTACACCGGCGTCTCCACTTGTTGGATTTGAACCTCCTGGTTTAAAACCGGTTGAGTATGTAGCATAAAAAAGTTGGTTATCATTCAAGTTATGATCGATTCCAAGCTTGTAGGTAAATTCTTCACCTTCAAAACTTCTAGTATCGGGAGCAGGTTGAACGGCACTATTAACACCTGCACCTTGTCCAGTTAAATCTGCAAGCGCTGTGTATGCGTTATCAATGATTCTATATTCACTGAATCTTCCCCCCAATGTTAGACGAGTATCATCAGAAATATCGTAGTAGATTTCACCGTATGCAGCATTCTCATCTCTATTAAGATTACTGTCATTTCTATAAGTTTGTTGCCAAAGAGGTAAACCGCCAGTTCGACCTGCCATTGCTGCAACCGCTGCAGCATTTGCTCCTGGAACACCAGGCATAACGATTCCACCAGAAGCCAATCCTAATCCAGTTGCGAGAACAGAACTAGGAGGAATGGCGCCAACTTGTGCAAGACCTGTAGCGGCTGCTATCCCACCAGGCAATCCAGCAAAGAATGTACCCCAATAAGCTATTCCTCCAACATTACATGTAGCAGGAAAAACAACACAATGAGGTCCATTATTAGTGTTTCCGTAATACATTAAACTAGGTGATTTAATGTGATAATCAGTTTCTGAACTTACTTCGTTATAGTAATAGCCAGCAGTAAAGTTAAATTTACCGTCAAAATCTGATGAGAATCTAACCTCTGTCTGTGACCACTCCGATTCGTTAGCAGAATAATCTATATTTTGCTCACTATCATAACTTCTCATTCCAACACCTGGATTGCCAGTCGTTGGATCAACTCCAACGTTGGTTACTATAGGGCCTAGAGCATATGGAAGTACTGAAACTGAATGATCATAGTCAGCCCAATCTTCGTAGTCTCTAGTGTGGTAAGAGTAAGAAAGGACCATATTTATATCGTCAGTAAGCTGATGATCAATTTCAAGCAAGGTACTTTCAAGCATGGTGTCATGCTTGGGTGTGAAATCTAAGTCAACTGTTCTTACATCACTTGACGGATTGTCTCTGCTGTATGAATTTTCTAGGTCAGCATAAGTGAACATAAAGTAATTGATCCAATGAAAATAACCACCTACAGAATGCACTGAATCCATTCCTGTTTCCAAGGGACTACAACCAAAAAATGAATCTTTCTTACAAAACTGTCTAGCAGCTCTTAGCCTGTTATCATCAGCTGTAGTATTTTCATAGATAAGAGAGACAGTGGTATCGTCTGAATAATCCCACTCAAAGGAGGCTCTTCCTGCCATGGTGTTTCTGTCATCAAGCGTCTCTCCGTTATAGTTATTAGTTACAAAGCCATCTCTTTTTAGGCTTGCAAAGGCAAATCTAGACCTAAGATTATCTGATAAAGGGACGTTTATGGCACCAGAAAGTCTTCTTGAATCATAATCAGCCATATCAACTTTTACATTTCCGCCAAATACTGCATCAGGTCTCTTTGTAAGAAGTTGAACAGCGCCACCTGTGGTTCCAGAACCAAACAATGTTCCTTGAGGCCCTCTGAGTACCTCAATCCTCTCAACATCAAAAAATTCAGCCTCATATAACCCAGATTGTGATGCTGTTTGGCCATTCCAAAAATAACCAATAGCATTACTCGAAGAGTTCCCAACTGCAAAGTTACCAATACCCCTTAAAGAAATACCAGAGCCTGAATAAGCTCCTTTACCAAAAGTAAGAGTTGGTACAGCAAACTGGAGATCTTCAAAATTTTCAAGCTGTTTTGTTTCAAGATCAGCTGCAGTAATCGCCGTAATGGTAATAGCTGTATCTTGCAGATTTGATTCCTTTCTCAAACCTGTAACCACGATTTCTTCTACCACTCTTTCGGTGCCGTCTTGCCCAAAAGCTGGCATGATAGATAAACTAAAAATTATCCCGATGGATAGCAAATATTTGTTCATAATCTTCCCCCTTTAAGTTGATTAATAAAGAACAAACTTAATGATATACCCAAAGATAAGCATATGGCAATTTTTTTAAGTGTTAGTAATAAGAATATATAAGCTATATTTATATGAAGATTATGTGCAAAAAAAACTTCAAAAATATCTACTTTAGATCTCTTGAACTTTTTCCTAAAACTTGTCTTGCAACTATCAATTGTTGAATTTGTTGCGTACCTTCAAAAATATCAAGAATTTTTGAGTCCCTAGAAAATTTTTCAAGCAAATGATCTTCTGAAAAGCCTTGCATGGAGCATATCTCAACACATTTTAATGAGATTTTATTACCTATTCTTCCTGCTTTAGCTTTTCCCATGGAAGCTTCTTTAGAGTTTGGCATTTTATTATCCATCATCCATGCCGATTTATAGACTAGTAATCTAGCAGCCTCTAATTCTGCCTCAAGCATTTCAAGTTCTCTTTGGACAGCTGTTTGTTGATGAATGGATGCTCCAAAATTATCTTCATAACCTTCTTCAGCAAGGAGTGCTCTTGTCATATCTAATGCAGCTTGGCCTAAACCGATCGCCATACCAGCAACCATTGGCCTTGTATTATCAAAGGTTTGCATTGCTCCCCCAAATGACTTCTTAGCAGCATTAACATCCGTTTCAATTTCTTCCTTACCACCGAGCAAA
>CACBPT010000004.1 GCA_902541245.1 uncultured SAR86 cluster bacterium
TGTAAAAGGAGAGGGGAGATCAGAGGGTGGTTTTTTTTCAGGAATAGATTCTTTTATTGAGCTTAAAGAGAGTCACAAGTTTGTTATTAATGTTCCCGAAGGGATCTATGCTATTGCGCTTTTCATTGATGCAAATAAAAATATGAAAATTGATAAAAATTTTCTTGGCATTCCAAAAGAACAATATGGTTTTTCTAATAATGCTATGGGAACGCTATCTGGCCCATCTTTTGAGCAAGCTAAGTTTCAGGTTAAAGGAAATGCTACACAGAATATAAAATTAAAATAATGAAAGAAGTAACTATTTTCACAACAAAAACTTGCCCATACTGCTACAAAGCCAAAAGATTATTAAAAAAATTAAATATAGCTTATAAGGAAATTTCTGTTGATTTTAATCCTAAGCTTAGGGCGGAAATGGCTGCAAGAGCAGGAAAAACATCTGTTCCTCAAATTTGGTTTGATGACAATCATATTGGAGGATGTGACGATTTGCATGATCTACATGAAGCTACAAATTTATTAGAGGCTTTGCGTTAAGCTTTTTGAGCTTTTATTTTTTTTGAGAGAGTATTTCTTCCCATACCCAATACTTTAGCTGCATCTTGCTTTTTTCCACCTGTTTTTTCTAAAGCAAAATCAATGATTACTTTATCTAACTCTGGTTCAATGATTTCGAGCATATTCTCTGAATTCCTTTGATAAATCTCACCAAGCCAATTAGATAATCCTGATTGCCAAGTTCCATTTTCAACTTCAGCAGGCAGATCATTATTTTTAATTTCAGCAGGCAGATCTTCTAAATTTACATTTTGAGTAGGAGCCATAAGGGCAATCCAATAACAGGTATTTTCTAACTGTCTAACATTCCCTGGCCAATCGTATTGTGTGAAAGCAAGTAGAGCTTCTGGAGACAGAAACTTTTCATCATCCATTAATGAATCTGCGTGTCTTTTTAAAAAAGCAGAAGATAGTTCTCCAATATCTTCTTTTCGTTGTCTTAGAGGCGGCACATCAATTTTGATAACATTTAATCTATAGTATAGGTCTTCTCTGAATGTTCCAGAAGCAACTAGTGATTCTAGGCTTTGATGTGTGGCCGCCAAGATTCGAACATCTACTTTGATAGGCTTGTCTCCACCAACTCTAAAAAACTCCTTATTAGATAAGACTCTTAGTAAACGTGTTTGAGTCTCAAGAGGCATGTCTCCAATTTCATCAAGAAAAAGGGTTCCGCCATTTGCTTGTTCAAATCTACCTATTCTTTGTTCTACAGCACCAGTAAAAGCACCTTTTTCGTGCCCAAATAGCTCTGATTCAATTAGCTCCTTCGGAATATCTGCCATGTTTAATGCTATGAATGGCATGTCATATCTAGGGCTATTTTTGTGCAATGATTTTGAAACTAATTCTTTCCCTGTTCCAGATTCGCCTTGAATTAGGACAGTAGCATTTGTGTTAGCAAGTTTACCAATTGATCTAAAAACAAGTTGCATAGAGGGAGCCGAACCAATGATTTCTGATTTAGAAACTTTTTTTGGCTTAGTTTCTTCATGCTCCTCAAGAGCTTTTTGCACAGTAATTATAGCTTCTTCAAGATCAAAGGGCTTTGGGATATATTCGAAAGCACCTCCTCCATATGAATCAATTGCAGCTTGCATGTCAGTAAAAGCTGTCATAATTATTACTGGTAATTTCTCATAATTATTTTTTATATGTTTCAAAAGATCATAACCATGCATGCCAGGCATTTTTATATCTGAAATAATGAGATCTGGTTTATCTATGTTTAAAGCATCTATTAATGATTGACCATCAGAAAATGTCTTTATTTCAAGACCATCACCCTTCAGACCTTCCTCGAGCACAATTCGAATAGCTTCATCATCATCTGCTACCCATATCTTAGGCACTTTGAACTCCATCAATATTCTTACGAGAAATAGGTATCAAAATTGAAAATATCGTTTGATTATCTTTACGATCAAAGGATATTGCACCTCCATGAATTCTTATAATGTCTTGAGAGATTGAAAGTCCAATTCCTGATCCATTTTCTTTACTTGATATCATTGGAAAGAAAATTTGATCCTTAATTTCTGAGCTTACTCCAGGCCCGTTATCTCTGACAATAATTTCAGCTAGTGTTTTATGAACAGTTCCATTGATTGGTTGTCGGTATGAAATTTTAGTTTGAATTTGAAGACAAGGCTCCTTAGCAAAGTTTGTGCAAGCGTGAATAGCATTTTGAGTTATGTTAATTAGCGCTTGAATAAACAAATTTTTGTCTCCATAAATTTCAGGGATACTTGGATCATAGTCTCTTTCAATCATTATATTTTCTTGAGATTCAGCACTGCTTAAGGCTAGTACTCGCTGCAAAGATTCATGAAGATTAAAATATTCAAAAGTTGGTTTTTTTGCTGGGGTTAATATTTTGGTAACAATCTCATTAAGTCTATCAGTCTCTTCCTCAATAATTTTTAAGAATTTTTTTGAAAAATCATCTTCATATTTAGACTTTAAAATTTGAGCACTTCCTTTAATTCCCGATAAAGGATTTTTTACCTCATGTGCTAGAGTTCTTGCTAAACCAGCAGCTATTTTTTGAGTTGAAAAATTTCTTGTGGAATCAATAATCTTATTGAGGTTATCAATATTAACTGCTTCAATAAATACAAGATTTTTCTTTTCTGAGAAAGTTATTGTAAGGTCAATTGTCCTTGAGTTGCCAGACTGATAAACAACCACAAAATCTCTTCTTGTGACTGATCCAGACTTCTTTTTTGATTTTAGAAGAATTTGATCAATTTGATCCCTAGTTTTCTTGTCCAGCAATGATGAAATTTTTTTACCACTAAGTTTTGATGAATCATGGGTCCAAAGTGCAGCCTTTGCAGCTTCGTTCATCCATAATAAGCTGAAATTATTTCCATCTAAAATAATAACTTCAGTGTTTAAATTATCAAATGCTTGAAAGTTAGAAGAATTCATGCTTTTTAGAAAAGAAATTAAGCCCTCTCAAAGTAGAGGGCTTATAGTTGCTCTCCCTATAAGACCTACCCAATCTATGATCTATTTTGTAAGAGTTCCAACAATATGAGCTAAAATTTTGTATGGATCTGCATTCGAAGCAGGTCTTCTATCCTCTAAATAACCGTTCCAATTATGCTCTACTGTATATACTGGGATTCTTATGCTAGCTCCTCGATCGCTTACTCCATATGAGAACTGATCAATGCTTTGTGTCTCATGGAGACCAGTTAATCTCATGTCATTGTCTGAACCATAGGCAGCAATTCCTTCCTCATGAACTTCGCCAAGCTTGTCACACAATGAAGAAAATAATTCTTCTGAGCCTTTAGATCTCATTTCTTCATTAGAAAAGTTAGTATGCATTCCAGAACCATTCCAATCACCAGTTTTTGGTTTAGGATGAATGTTTACACCTACTCCGTATTCTTCCGCGATTTTATATAGAAGATATCTGCTAATCCAAAGATCATCAGCTGCTTTAATTCCAGTACCAAAACATTGATATTCCCATTGACCAAGGGCAACTTCTGCATTTGTACCCGTTAGTGTTATTCCTAAGTCAAGACAAGCCTGAAGATGATGGTCAGAAATTTCTCTGCCAACAACATTTCCAGCTCCTACACCACAATAGAATTCTCCTTGTGCTCTTGGCTCTCCATTTTCCCATCCAAGAGGCTCGCCTGTTTCAGGATCAGTAAAGAAAAATTCTTGCTCAAATCCAAACCACCATTCATCTGTGACGACTTCAGCAGCAGCAGCTCTAAAATTAGATGGATGAGTTGTATGATCGGCTGATTGAACTTGAGTCATTACTAAATCATGACCATTTGGATTTTCGTAAGTTTCAACTGGAAGAAGTAGGCAGTCTGAACTTCCACCTTCAGCTTGTTGTGTAGATGAACCATCAAAGGACCAGTCAGGAGGAGTATCTGCATCTGTTGCTTTAACTTTGCTCCTCATAAATGGTTCTGGTTCATAACCATCAAGCCAAATGTATTCGTATGTTTTATATTTTGACATTATCTTTCTCCTAAAAAGTTATAAAATTTTATTGCCTTTATATAGATGCAATATTAGTGCCAATACATATGCACTTTAATTGTGCAATTAATGATAAATTATAGAGCAATATGCTTCAATATGCATTTATTTAGTGCATATTTAAGAATATTTTAATTTTTGAAAAGTATTTTTCAAGGGCTTCAAATGAATGATTTCCACCAAATTTAATCTCAACCTGGCTGGCAGCAAAATACTTTATTGCATATTTATAATCCAGTACTTCGTCACCAGATTGAATTAGGGTCAAAAAATTTTTTGGCCTTTTCAAAGATTTAATTTTTTGATTCATTGTTTCCAGCAAGTCTAAATGATGATCATTGATAATAAATTTTTCACCTGTGGAATAATTTTGATTCTCTCCTAGATACTCTGACATATCTATTGGCGGGACAGCTGGATTTATATTTACACATTGGAGATCATATTTATCTGAAAAATATGTGGCATAAAACCCACCTAAAGAGCTTCCAATGATAGACGAGGGAGACTCTTTTTTTATTATTAAATCAATTTGATGATATGCACTTTCTATATCGTTGTCTAAATCTGGAATCAATATCTGAGTTGATTTAGCATTCTTTTTAATAAATGCATTTATTAAGTTAGCTTTTGTTGAATTAGCAGAAGAGGCAAATCCATGCAGGTATAAAATTTTAGCCATTTAAAAAATTTATTTTCTTTAGTCCAAATTTACTTTTTATGCTTACTTTTGTCGAATTAGCAGAAGAGGCAAATCCATGCAGGTGTAAAATTTTAGCCATTCAAAAAGTTTATTTTCTTTAGTTCAACTCCTCCATTTGTAAAAATGTTTTCCAACCATTCAGTTAGAATTCTATTTTGTTGATATTTTTCGTCCCGCGAGTGACTGAATTGAGGAGGGGAAAAAAATGGAACTGGCTTTTCCTGCTGATAAGAAACTACTTCAGCTAATTTTGCGTCGATATAAATATTTATTCTCAATAAAAAGTTCACTAAAGCCAGATCATTGTTCTTAAATTTGGCCTCAATAGATATAGTGTGTTGTGTTCTTGAAATTACAATAAATTCAGCTTTACTTTTTTGGGTATGATTAAGAATTTCAAAAACATAAATATCATGTTTAAAGCTGCAAAGAATTTTTCTAAGTCTAGAATAATTTGCACTGCATGTTGTAAGGTGATCTCTTGTTTTTAAAATTTTATACATTTAATAAATTTTATAATCTTTGTTGAAAGGAGTATAGGATTTGCAGGCTTCAATATAATTTTCTATTTGTATTTTTTCAGATGAGCAAAAATGAATTACAGCTTCGCCAAAATCTTTTTTTAAAAAATAATGAAATGATGAGCTTGAATGTGGTTGAAATCCTCTTCTTATTTTATGTTCACCTTGAACTCCTGGATCAAAGTATTTGAGATTGTTCTTTATACAGTATTCTATTCCTTGATAATAACAACATTCAAAGTGCAGGTTCTTTATTTTCTTTGTTGCTCCCCAATGTCTTCCATACAAGGTATTTTCACCTTCAAAACAAAGTGAGGCACCAATTGTTTCTCCTGCAAGCTCTGCAAAAAAAATAACTGGTTTAACATATTGATTTCCGGTATTTATTAAATAAAAAAATTCCTTATTTAGATATGGATTTTGGGCTCTCTCATAGTAAGTTCTTTGATAAAATATATAAAATAAATCCCAATCTTCAATGGTAATTTCGTCACATTTTTTGCAATTAATTTTAATGTCTAATTTCTTAATACTATTTCTCTCTTTTCGGATAGTAGATCTTTGACGAGATGTAAAAATTGACAAGAAATGATCAAAGTCAGAAAAATTATCATTGATCCATGTAAATCTGTAATTAAATCTTTCAATAAAGTTTCTATCACGTAAAGTGGCCTTACACTCTTCATTTGGAAAAAGAATATGCCAAGACTCTATTTGCTCTGCCTCCATTTTTTTTATACCCGCATCAATTAGACCAATTTTATTTTTTTTATTTTTAGCTAGAATTCTATCTCCTTCACAAGGAGTAAAAGGAATTGCTGTTAGTAATTTAGGGTAATAACTTCTACCCGTCCTTTGTAGGGCATTTGCCCATTGCTGATCGAAAATGAATTCACCATAACTGTTAAATTTTTTATATAACGGCATAAAACTTATCAATTTTTCACCTTCAATTTCTCCTAGATGATTTGGAATCCATCCAGAGATTTCTGAAGCAGATTCACTTTGCTCCATCGCTCTAAGGTAAGCAAAATCTTCAAAAGGATTATTTGCTTTAAATGAATAAGATTTTTCTTTTAAATTAATTTTTTTGATTTCAGATTTCATGAGATTAGATAATAAGAAAACATAATACTGAGAGCATTAGTAAATAAAAAGATGCCCAATGATTATTTTCAAATGCTAGGAAATATTTTTTTTGATTAGCAAGGTGATGTTGATGTAAATAAAATCCAATTAAAAAAATTACTCCTAAGAACCAAATAAATTTTAGTCCAGCTTGCCATCCCACAATTAGCAAAAGGAAAATTGCCATAGATTGAAAGCAAGCAACAATTTTTAAAGTATTTGATCCCCACCATATTGGTGTCGAGTTAATACCTAGCTTTTTGTCATCATCTATATCACATAATCCATAAAGCGTATCAAAGGCAATAGTCATCGCAGCAATTGCAAAGTAAAGAAATATCATTGTTGGATTATTTAATTCATCTGTCATGGCATAAACAATAATCGTTGGATTAAAAGTGAGACCAAGAAATATTTGTGGCCCCATTAAAAATCTTTTTGTGAGGGGGTATAAAATTATCAATAGGCTAAAGCAAAAACTTATTAAAATGGTATTTACATTAGTTAGGCTGAGTAAAATCAAACTTAAAAATCCAAGAATTAAAAATAGAGCCCAGCTTTCGTATATTGATACTCTTTTGCTCGGAATCGGCCTTAATTTTGTTCTTTCAACACCGCCATCAAGCTCTTTATCCCATATATCGTTAATAACGCAACCCGCAGATCTAACCAAGATGCTTCCTATAACAACTATTAAAAAATCAGAATATATAAAATTACCACCAGTACTTATAATTAATGCTAATAATGCTGGCCAAAGTAAAAGATATATCCCAATAGGCTTATCAAGCCTCATAAGTTCAAAGAATGCATGTGCTTTATTCATGGAGATAAGAAAACCTCCATAACACTTAATGGGCAATCACG
Source organism: uncultured SAR86 cluster bacterium (assembly GCA_902541245.1). Taxonomy (GTDB): domain Bacteria; phylum Pseudomonadota; class Gammaproteobacteria; order Magnimaribacterales; family D2472; genus D2472. The sequence goes on from CACBPT010000004.1 coordinate 7,297, forward strand.
AACGAGGTAATGTGTTCTTCTTCCCCAAACAGTACTATTATCAGCCATAATAAATTCTGCAAATTCACGATTAGTTTTAACAAATAATTTACTTTGAAAAATCAGATCACCCAGTGGCTTAGACCCTATTGATCCCAATCCTGGATATCCTTTAGATGATGTAAGATTTGGGATGATGCTTCTTGCATAAACCAAGGGTAATAAATTTCCATAAAGCAATACTTCTCTAATCCGAACCTCTTCAGGAGACATTTTAAGAGCCGCATATTCATCCTCTTCTGCTATTCCAATATCATCTCGCAAAATTTCTAGTTTGAATTCGGCTTTAGATGAAATTTTTTTTGTAATTGAATACTCCTCATTCAGCCAATTTAGAATTCTTTTTTCTTTCAAGTGATGTTTTAATTCCGAAGAATTTAGCCATTTATTTTTTCTTGTAAGTTGCATTAAAATTAGATCTTTAAAATCTGATATTATAGCCTGCTTAATTTTCATTAAATGAGACTTTTAACACTGATTAACTAAGAGAGAAAAAATGCAATATAAAAAATGGGAATGCATTGTTTGCGGACTGATATATGATGAAGAGCTAGGCTGGCCTGATGACGGTATTGAGCCTGGTACTGCATGGGATGATGTTCCTGATGATTGGTTATGCCCAGACTGTGGAGTCGGCAAAGAAGATTTTGAAATGATAGAAATTGAATGATTGATACCCCAAAAAACCTTACCAGAAACATACTTATTGGTTTGATTCTCGGTTTTGTTGTCGGTTCTTTACTTTTTTACACTGATTTTTTACCAAGCCAGATAGATGACTTTATAGAAAAATATATTTTTAAGCTTGGGGGAGATATCTTCATGAATCTCCTGAAGTTGTTAGTTGTGCCTTTAGTTTTCTTTTCTTTGGTATCGGGCATTTCCTCTTTGGGAAGGGAACAGTCTTTAGGAAAGTTAACATTTAAGACTGTTGGATTCTATTTGCTAACAACTGCCATAGCAGTATCTTTAGCACTAGTTGTAGGTTCGCTCTTTAAACCAGGCTCTAATTACTCATCTGAATTACCAATGGTTGCACCAAGCTCCTTGCCTGAGGGCCAAGGAATTTATTCTACTATTGTAGGAATTTTTCCATCAAACATTATTCAAGCCATGGCAGAAAACCAAATGCTAGCAATAGTTTTCTTTAGCATTATATTTGGCTTAGCATTGAACAAGACCAATCATTTAACAGGTAATTTAAGTGATTCGTTTTCTAAGTTAAATACTGTATTTTTACAATTGATTGTAATGATAATGAGTTTTGCACCCTTGGGTGTTTTTTGTTTAATTGGAAAATTTGTTGTCGCTGATGGGCTTGATATATTCCAAGACGTTGTTGCATATGTTGCTTTATTAATTACCTTGCTTTTATTTCATGCAGCTTTTACCTACTCTTTTTTTCTAAAGGCTATAGCTGGCTTAAATCCAATAACTTTTTTCAAAAAGATGAAAGATGTTGCTTTATTTGCATTTTCTACTTCATCAAGCGCGGCGACAATTCCAGTAACTCTTAAAACAGCTAATCAAGATTTAGGTGTTAATCAGAATGTAGCTTCTTTTGTGGTCCCTGTTGGGGCTACTATCAATATGGATGGAACAGCAATTATGCAAGGCTTAGCAACAGTATTTATTGCTCAAATGTCTGGCATTGATCTAACACTATTTCAGTATATGCAAGTTGTATTGCTAGCTGTTGCAACCTCAATTGGAACAGCTGCTGTTCCATCAGCGGGAACGATTACTTTAATAATAATTTTGCAGCAATTTAACTTACCACTTGAGGCAATAGGGATAATTTTGGCAGTTGATAGAGTTCTAGATATGATTAGAACATCGGTAAATGTTACCGGTGATGCCGCAATTGCATGTATAGTTGCGAAAACAGAGAATCAATTGGATGAAAATATTTTTAATTCAAAGGCTTAATTACTAATTAAACCTAATTTTATTTGATAAAATCTAACGCTTGTTAAAAGGAGAGAAATAATGAATGTATTAATTGCACCTGCATTAGGTTTTTTTGGTTTAGTTGCTGCTTTTGTGGTATTCAGTTTGGTCATGCGTTATTCAGATGGAACAGATCAAGTTAAAAAGATTGGTGACGAAATTCATAAGGGGGCAATGAAATTCATGAAAACTGAATATACCTATCTATTAATTTTTGTTGCTGTATTGGTTATTCTGGTTGCAACTTTTCTAACAATTCAATCAGCTATTGCAGTTATTGTTGGTGCAGCATGTTCATCATTAGCAGGATTTATTGGAATGTATGCAGCAACAAAAGCAAATGTAAGAACTGCAACAGCAGCTCAGCAAGATGGAGCTGCAGCAGCATTGAGCGTTTCATTTTATGGTGGTTCTGTAATGGGTTTATGTGTTGCGTCGCTAGGTTTAATTGGTTTGGGCGGCTTATTCTATTTCTTTAGTGAATCTCATGTTCATGCACTTGAAGGATTTGGAATGGGCGCTTCAGTTGTTGCTCTATTCTCTCGAGTAGGAGGCGGAATTTTTACTAAAAGTGCTGATGTCGGAGCTGACTTAGTTGGAAAGATTGAAGCAGGAATTCCCGAGGATGATCCAAGGAACCCAGGAGTAATTGCTGACAATGTTGGTGATAATGTGGGAGATGTTGCTGGAATGGGATCAGATATATTTGAGTCCTATTGCGGATCAATGATTGCCTCTATTGCTATAGCATATACTTTAGGCTCCAAAGAAATGATGATGTTCCCTTTAGCCTTAACATCCATTGGACTAATTGCTTCTATCATTGGAATAGTAATCGTTAAATTACAATCAGCAAAAGCTCCAGCAAGCGCTTTGCGATCTGGAACACTTTTAGCTCCAGTAATCTTTATAGCCATGGCATATTTCTTAACAAACAGTATGGCTGGAGTATCAATGAATGTCTGGTGGGCTGTAGTATGTGGAGCTGTTGGAGGAGTCCTAATTGGATTGATTACTGAATACTATACTGGCGGAGCGCCAGTTCAAAAAATTGCTGAGTCTGGAGAAACCGGGTCAGCAACTGTTATGATTTCAGGTCTTTCTGTTGGAATGCAATCCGTTGTAATCCCAATTTCAGTTTTAGCAACAATTATTCTTATTTCAACCACTTTATCTGGTGTTTATGGTGTTGGTGTTGCAGCGGTAGGCATGCTTTCAACCGTTGGAATTACTATGGCTATCGATGCATATGGTCCTGTAGCAGACAATGCTGGTGGAATTGCAGAGATGGCAGGAATGGGCGAGGATGTCAGAGAGATTACTGATTCATTAGATGAACTCGGTAACACAACAGCAGCTATTGGAAAAGGGTTTGCTATTGGTGCTGCTGCTCTTGCAGCACTAGCAATTATTTCTGCATTTTCAGCTGTTGTAAGTCTAAACTTTGGCGAAGCATTTACTTTGTCTCTTGGTCAACCAATTGTATTGGTTGGTATGTTTATTGGAATATGCATTCCATTTTTAATTTCTTCAATCACTATGACAGCTGTTGGTGATGCTGCTTTTGAAATGATTAATGAGATAAGAAGACAATTCAGAGAAATTACTGGTTTGATGGAAGGTAATGCTGATCCTGACTCAGAAAAATGTGTTGAAATAGCAACTAAAGCTGCTTTAAAGAAAATGATGTTACCCGGAGTGATTGCTGTTGCAATGCCAGCAGTAGTTGGATTTGGTCTTGGTGCTATGGCTTTAGGTGGAATGCTTGCAGGTGGCCTTTTAGGCTGCGTTGCGCTTGCCTTATTTATGGCAAATGCTGGTGGTGCTTGGGATAATGCTAAGAAATATGTTGAGAAGGGCCACTTTGGTGGCAAGGGTTCAGACACTCATGCAGCAGTTGTTGTTGGAGATACTGTTGGGGATCCATTTAAAGACACATCTGGGCCTTCAATGAATATTTTAATTAATGTGATGGCAATCGTGAGTCTAGTTATAGCTCCATTATTAACATTGAATGGCATGTTATAAAAAGCATAAAACTTAAAAAATAAAAAACCCGCAATAGCGGGTTTTTTATTTCTCATTTAATATAAATTCTAATAATGAAATTTTAAATAAGAGAGATAAATAATATGAATCAAGTAGCACTTTTAACACCAATTCTAGTTTTAACGCTTTGGACTTTTATAATTTTTTTAATAATGGCCTTCGGAAGAGTTACATCCATGAAAAATCCTCAGGATGCAGCACATACAAAAGACATTCAAGGCACCATGCCAGCATGGGTTGAAAGGACTTCGGATAATTATAATCACCTTTTTGAACAACCCGTTGCATTTTATGCTGTTACCTTATCAATTGCCTTAATTAATAATTTTGACTCCTTTATGGTACAACTGGCATGGGCATTTGTAATATTAAGAATTATTCATTCACTAGTTCAGTTAACAATCAATATAGTCCTAGTAAGATTCTTATTATTTGCTTCTGGATGGCTGATTATTGCTTATATGGCATATTCTCAGCTCTTTGGTTAGGATTATTTAGTATATTATTATCAAATACATTGGAGACTTAAAATGAAAAAATATTTTGTTCTAGGAGCCGCATTACTATTTTGTAATTTCTCACAAGCAGCTGTATACATGATTGATTTCAAATGCGATCAAGAGGCGTATAGAATTTTTGCTACCATGACCTTAGAGGAGCTTGATAGTCAATTTCTTGAAGGTTCGTCAAAGCTTGCACGGTATCATGATCTTACAACTGGAAGCGGTATAGTTATCGTAGAGGCTGATGATCCTACTCTTGTAATTGAATTTGCTAATGGATGGAGTGAAGTTTGCGAATCTAAGATAGTTCCTGTAGTGGACGACAAGATAGCAATGGAAATTTTGACCAGATAACTAAGCATCAGCAAAAGCTATAGAGCCTGAGATCCATCTTTCTATCAACTGATTAGCAAGCTCTGGCTCCTTATTACATATTGATTCAGCAACTCTTTTGGTTTCCATGAGATATTGACTGTCTCTAACCAAATTGGTGTATTTCATCGGTACAATTCCTGTTTGTTGTGCACCCATGATTTCTCCAGGACCTCTTATGACTAGGTCTTCTTCTGCGATTTTAAAGCCATCTTGAGAATCTACTAATACCTGTAGTCTTTGGGAGGAAACATCTTGAATCTTATCTTTATGAAGAAGAATACAAAAGCTTTCCTTAGTACCTCTGCCTATTCTTCCTCTTAATTGATGCAATTGTGCTAAACCAAACCTTTCAGCATTTTCAATTACCATGATATCTGCATCAGGAATATCAACTCCAACCTCAACAACAGTCGTTGATACTAAGATTGAAGTTTTAGAATCTTTGAAAGCTTGAACTTGCTCTTGTTTTTTAATTGCTGATAACTTGCCATGCAGGCAACCAACTTTATCTTGACCAAAGTGCTCAGATAAATCTTCGTGGGTTTCCATGACAGCATTTAAATCCAAGTTCTCAGATTCTTCAATTAAGGGACATATCCAATATGCTTTGCTACCTTTTTTTATAGTAGCTGCGATTCTTTCAATGAGTTTTTCTTTTCCACTTAGGGGCAAGCATGATGTTTGAATTGGTTTTCTGTCAGGCGGCAATTCATCTATAACTGAAACATCCATGTTTGCATATACGCTCATCGAAAGTGTTCTTGGGATTGGGGTGGCAGTTAATGTAAGCTGATGAGGTGCAGATTTTTCAGAATCATTTTTCTTCCTTAGAGCCAGTCTTTGATTTACACCAAACCTATGCTGCTCATCGATGATAATGAGAGCAAGATTAGAAAACTCGACACTCTTTTGGAACAAAGCATGAGTTCCAACTAATAATTTAATCTTACTATCCTTAAGACCCTCTAAGACTTTTTTTCTTTGGCTTGAAGAGGTACTACCAGTAAGAAGAGATATCTTTTCTTTTTGTTTTTTAAAAAAAGATTTAAAACTAATAAAATGTTGCTCTGCTAGGAGTGTAGTTGGAGCCATAAAAGCAACCTGAAAGGATGAATCAAGAGCCAACGCTGCAGCTAATGCGCCCACCACTGTTTTTCCTGACCCTACATCTCCCTGGACCAATCGCATCATAGGAACTTCTTGTGCTAGATCCTCTTTAATTTCAATTACAACCCTAGCTTGGGCCCCAGTTAATTTAAAAGGAAAATTTGATTTAACTTCTGCTGTCCATTCACTTTCTTTAGACAATGAATAGGCATGGTGCCGTTTTTGTTTGCGTTTTAAAAAAGCCATACCAGCTTGAAAAGCAATCATCTCTTCTTTCAAAAGTCTTACTCTTGCTGGATGGGAGCCACCAGGTAGCATTTCATTAATATCAATATCTGCTTCAGGATTGTGGATTATTTGTAGGGCATCAATAATTTTCATGTTTAAAGATGCGTCATATTTTTCAACATCAAGAAAGTCTTCTTCAAAATCTAATTTTGAAATCGCAGCTTGAATAAATCCCCTAATTTTTTTTTGTCCTATGCCCTTGGGAACTCTATATATAGGCGTTAATTTTTTTTCTTTTAATTCATGATCATTTGATATTACTTCGTACTCTGGATGAATCATTTCTAATCCATATCTACTCAAGCTCACTTTTCCGTAGCATAAGAGATCTGTTCCAGCCTTCAACTGTTTCGTTTGAGCGGGATGGAAATAAAAAAAACGAATATTAATATTTGAATACAAATCAGCAGATTTAAGCACCATCATTTTTCTAGGTCTATAGATGGTTTGAGCAGATAAAATCTGCACCTTAATTAATTTTTCATCTCCTGGTTGAAGGTCACTTATGTTTGAAATCTTTGTTCTATCTTGATATCCAAAAGGAAGATGAAAGCACAAATCTCTTAAGTTAAAAATTCCAATAAGGTTCAATTTGTTAACTATAGAAGGCCCGATACCTTTTAATTGTGTTAGTTCAATATTAGCCACTTACCGATAATACTTTTAATATATGAACATTAGAAACAAATATATGAAAAAAATTTTAATTATAGGTTATGGAGATATTGGAATGCGCTTAGCTATGATGTGTCCAAAGTATCAATTTATAGGAGTTTCTAGAAGAAGGCCTAGACATCTTAATAATGTTGAATTTATTGAGCTAGACTGGATAAAGGACTCAATACTTAATCTCCCTAAAGAGAATATTTCATCGGTGGTTTTAATATTAAAACCAACGTCCTCAGATGTGGCGGGTTATCAAAGAGGTTTTCTTGAGGCATCACGCAAAATCATTGATTTCTTAAACCAAAACATTAATTTTAAAAAATTAATTATTGTGAGCTCAACTAGGGTTTATGGTTTGCAGAATGGAAGAAATATTACTGAATCAGTTATTCCTATACCTGATGACGACCAAGGAAGAACAATCTTAGATTTTGAAAATTTTGTATTAAGTGAATCCAAAGTTGAGCCTTTGATACTCAGACCTTCAGGATTATATGATAAACGCAAACATTGGATGAAAAGTCATGTAGAGTCTTTTGATGGAAATAAATATCCTCTACGTTTTAGTGAAGCAAATTTTTTCAGCAGAGATGATCTTGCATTAGTTATGAAAAACTATCTCTGTAATCAAGAATCAACTCAAATATCTGGAGCATTAATTTGCAGTGAGAAAGCCCAAAGTTATAGTGAAATTTTCTCTCGTATATGTCCCCAATGTTCTTTTAAGGATTTTTTTATTGCTTCAGATATTATTGGTAAGTCATTCGATCCACAAAAGTTATCTGACAGTGGTTTAATGAGATAATAATTGTAACTATTTAGAAAATATATGTTTTACAGCATGACAGGTTACGGCTCCGGACAAGCCACATCAAAAAAGATGGAGGTTTTGTGTGAAATTAAGTCTGTTAATAATAGATTTATAGATATTTCATTTAAAGGTTACAGTCTGCCTAATGATTTAGAGGAGTATATTAAAAATCAAATAAAGAAAAAATTCTTAAGAGGTTCTTTTGAGGTCAAAATTTTTGATAATTTTCAATCAGATCATTCCTATGAGCTCAATGAAGAGGGCATTAGAAATCTAAAGAAAACTTTGAAATCCAGTAAGGATTTTAAACATTTAAATCTCAAATTAAGTGATTTAAAGGATATACCTGGCTTATTAACGGTGAAGACTTCAAAAAAAGATATTGCTATGTTGGGAAAGAAGGCATTAAACATTGCAATAAAGAATTTGGTTGAATCTAGGGCAAAGGAGGGTAAAAAGATAGAAAAAATCATATTAGCAAAGACACTTTTCTTAAAAAATGCATATCACAAATTATTTAAATCAGCGCCTTCATTGTTAAGACATAGAGAAAAAGCTATCAAGAATAAGTTTATTCAAAAAAAGATTGATATTAATAGGGATGAAATAGCTAATGAAGTTTCAAATTTAGCTATTAAGCATGATATAGCTGAAGAACTTGAAAGAATAAGCTTTCATATTGAATCTTTAAACAAATTATTTAAGCTTAAAAATGCTCATGGAAAAAAAATGGACTTCATCCTTCAGGAGCTGTTCAGAGAAGTGAATACACTTTCTGTAAAGATTGAAAAATCAGATTTAAAGGACTTAGCCCTTACTATGAAATTGAAAGTAGAAGAATTGCGTGAACAAGCCTTAAATTTAGAATAATGAAAGATGCTAAGCTTTTTTTAGTTTCTGCTCCATCTGGTGCTGGCAAGTCATCATTGATAGATGCTGTTCTAGCCAGAGCAAATAAGTATGATTTACCCTTAGAACTATCTGTATCTTATACGACAAGATTACCTAGAAAAGGAGAGTCTAATGCCAATGAGTATTTTTTTGTTTCTAAAAAAGACTTTCTAGATAAAAAAAATTCGAATTTTTTTCTAGAGTTTGCCGAAGTCCATGGCAATTTGTATGGTACCTCTGTTGATTTTGTAGAATCAAAACTGTCTTTGGGAGTAAATTTAATACTTGAAATTGATGTGCAGGGATTTCGACAAATTGATGATTTGTCAATAAATTATGAGTCTATTTTTATCCTCCCTCCCTCGATGCAATCCTTAGAAGAACGAATAAGAAATAGGGGAGATGAAGATCGCAAGGTAATTGATCTTAGATTAAAAAATGCAAAAGATGAATTGATGCATGCTAGTGAATATAAACATATTATTGTGAATGATTCTTTTGATAAGGCGGCTGATGCATTATTTAATATTATTGCTCAAAACGAGTCCCTAAATCAGTCAAATGAAGAAGAAGTACAACAGTTTTTAGCTCAGCTATTGTCTTATTAGGCAAATAAACACTAAAATATACGCGCTCGAGGAAAAATTATGGCAAGAATTACAGTAGAAGGTTGCTTAGATAAGGTTCATAGTAGATTTGAATTAATCTTGCTGGCCTCTGGAAGAGCTAGACAACTTTCAACAACAAGCAGAGAGCCCATGGTTGAGTGGGAGGACGACAAACCAACTATTGTTGCTTTGAGGGAGATAGAGGAGGGCTTAATAACAAGAGAAATTCTTGACAAGACCCTCGAAGAAGACCTTTTATTAGATGAATTCTCTATTGAAAGAAATAAGCCAAAAGACGATGTTATAGCCTAATGAAAATCCTGGAGTTGCTAATTGAGTGAACGGGCCCTTCCCAGTCAAGTACTCTTAGACTTCTCGAACAGAAAACTTCTTTCACCGGTTCCAAGAAAGCTATTTAAATCAGCAAAATTATATTTTACTAACAGGGAATTAGAACTTCTAAAAACTGCATACAATGTTGCCTTTCAGGCTCACAAAGAACAAACAAGAAAAGATGGCTCAGCATACATAACTCATCCTGTTGCAGTAGCATCAATTTTAATAGAACTTAATCTAGATATTGAAACAGTTTGCGCAGGGCTTATGCATGACGTCCTTGAGGATAGCTTTATTCAAAAACCTTATCTAGAAAAACTTTTTGGTAAAGACATTGTTGCAATTGTTGATGGAGTAAGTAACTTAAATAAACTTGATTTTGAAAGTATAGAAGATCGTAATGCGAATAATTTGCAAAAAATGGCTTTAGCAATGTCAAAAGATATAAGAGTGATTATTGTAAAGTTATGTGATCGGCTGCATAACATGCGTACCATCGAGTTTTTGCCAAGGGAAAAGCAAATTACTAAATCAAGAGAAACTCTAGACTTATATGGACCGATTGCAATTAGAATTGGCATGCAAAATATTCGCGTGGAACTAGAAGATTTAGCTTTTCAATGCATGTATCCTATGCGAGCCAGAATGCTCAACTCTGCAATTAAACAAGCAGTGGGAGGCAGGCAGAAAATTATCTCTAAGCTCAGAAAACAGTTTAAGTATTACTTGAAAAATAGTGAGATTGCAGCAATCGTTCAGGGCAGGCAAAAATCTCTTTATAGTATCTATAGGAAGATAAAAATTAGGAAAAAGCCATTTTCTCAAATATTAGATGTCTATGCATTTAGGGTCATCGTTGATTCAGTTGACGATGCCTACAGGGCACTAGGAGTCATTCATAATTTGCATAAGCCAATTGGCAAAAAGTTTAAAGATTACATTGCTATTCCTAAGTCAAATGGCTATCAAGCTATTCATACTTCACTTATTGCTTTAGATGGAGTGCCAATTGAGGTTCAAATACAAACAAAGAGCATGGAAATAATTGCTGAAAATGGAATTTCTGCTCATTGGTCATATAAGACAAAAGACAATGTTAAGTCTGATGCAATTGGGGCAAGAAAATGGATTGAAAGCTTTAGTGACCTAGATGAAGCAACTATTAATTCTCATGAATTTGTTGAAGCAATTAAAACGGATTTAATCTATGACGAAGTATATGTTTTTACTCCTAAGGGAAAGATTGTGAATCTAAAATCTGGCTCGACTCCAATTGATTTTGCATATGAGCTGCACACAGAGCTTGGCAATAAAGCAATTGCATGTCGAGTTAATAGAAAGTTTGCACCACTTAATATAAGCCTAGAGAATGGTCAATCAATTGAAATTATTACTTCGGATAGCCAAGAGGTTAGTCCAGACTGGTTAAACTTTGTAGTAACAAGCAAGGCCAGGTCCTCCATTAGGCTTGCATTAAGAAACCAAAAGATTTCGAAATCAAGAAAAGCGGGCAAATTAATGTTAGAGAATGAATTGAGAAGAGGCGGAGTGACTTTAGATCAATATCGCGGAAGTAAAATGTCTAGTATCTTAGAAATGATAGGAGTTAAATCCTTAAATGAACTACTAATTGACTTAGGCTCTGGAAAAAAGACAGGAGCATTAATTGCAGAGAGATTTTTTTCAGGGTTAAGAATTAAAAAAAATAAAAAACCTAAATTCAAATCAATGATTTTATCTGATCATCAAATTGAAGGCGTGTCAGTTACATATGCAAAGTGTTGTATGCCGGTCTATGGAGATCCAATCACAGCCCACTCAGATACTGATAGGGGGATTGTGATTCATCATTCAAGATGTAGACAAGTTAGTATATCTAGAAGCGATCAATTATCTGCTAGATACTTTCCAGCAATGTGGGGGAGCAATAGTAAAGAACTTCATTACAAAGGCCATGTGAAAATTCATGCAGAAGACAGGCCGGGAATATTGGCAGACATTGCATCTGTTGTTACAAAATCTAATCTTAATATAGTTAACATCCACAGCAGAGACATTGATTCTATGATTATTGAATTTGTCATGGAGGTTGAAGTTCTGAATACCGATTCGATTAATCGACTGATGATAAAATTACGCTCTTTAAGATACGTAACAAGTTGCTCAAGAATAGTTAACGATAAAAGATCAAAAAATGAAAAAACAAATTTTTACAAATAAAGCACCTGCGGCTATTGGCCCATATTCACAGGCAATTCAATGGGGAGATGTAGTTTTTATCTCCGGACAAATACCACTTATAGCCAGCTCTGGAGAGCTTAATAACGAAACTTTTCATAATCAAGCCTCACAGGTAATAGATAATCTTGAGGCAATTTGCATAGAGGCTGGCGGCGGACTTGATAATATTCTTAAGCTAACAATTTTCCTAACTGACCTTAAAAAATTTGATGAAGTTAATGAGATCATGAGTAAAAGGTTCTCTGAGCCTTTCCCTGCAAGAGCAACCATAGAAATCTCTAAACTTCCGAAAGGAGTTGATATTGAAATTGATGCTATTTTATCTATTGAAGTGTAATGTCTAAAAACTTAATTAACTTTTCTGATCTAACCAAGAAAGATATTTTTGATTTGATTGAACTAGCAAACAATTTTAAGTCTGAGGATTCATTAGATTATCGGAGTGAAAATCTGTTTCCTGATAAAAAGATTGTTTCGATTTTCTGCGAACCAAGCACCAGAACAAAGTTATCTTTTGAAATAGCAGCTCACAATTTGGGAGCAAAATTTATTGATTTTGATCTATCTAATTCCTCAATGAATAAAGGAGAGACCCTTGAAGATACCATGAATGCTGTAGAGATGATGGGAGTAGATTTATGTATTCTGCGTCACACTGAGTCAGTCATCCATGATTTTGTGAAAGATTTTTCTAACATGCAATTTATTAACGCCGGAGAAGGCTCCATTTCTCATCCTACACAAACATTAATTGATCTTATGACTATAAATGAATCAAAAGCAAAATTTCAGGATCTCAATATTACGATTGTTGGCGATCTTGACCACTCTAGAGTTGTGAATTCTTTTATCGAGGCGATTAAAATTGTGGGATATAAAGGTTTAACTTTTTGTGGCCACCCTGATCTTTGTAAAAATTTTACAGATACCTCAATTGGTAATTTTGAGCCTGAATTAGAAACTGCATTACAAAATGCGGACGTTGTGATGGGACTAAGGATTCAAAATGAGAGACTGTCTGAAAAACTAACTATCGGAGCAAAAGATTATATTGAGAGGTATCAAATTAATGTTGATTCACTTCAAGTAGCAGATCCAGAAATGATTTTATTACACCCAGGACCTGTAAACTTCGGTATTGAATTGAGTAAAGAAGCAAGTGAGTTAGGAAACTGTAAAATTCGGGATCAAATTTTTAATGGTGTAGGGATGAGAATGGCAGTTTTAACTAGGCTTTTTTCTCAAGCATAACTCTTTTTACAGTCTCAACAGTATTTATTGTTGTTTGTTCAACTTCAATATTGATAAGGTCTCCTTTTTTGATCTCTTTAAAATTAGTTATTGAGACAGTTTCAGGGATGAGATGTATATAAAATGAAGACTTAAGCACTTTTCCTATGGTCAGACTGCATCCATTTAAGGCTACGTAACCCTTGTAAAAAAAATATTCCCTTAATTGTGAAGGGATTTTTATCAGCAAGTCTTTTGTTTCTTTTCTGTTAATTACTTTTAAGACTTCTCCTGTTCCATGGATGTGACCAGAGACAAGATGCCCACCTATTTCAGTATTAGCAGTCATAGAGCGCTCCAAATTAAGTTTAGATGATCTGCTAATATTCTTTAAATTTGTTTTCTTGAGAGTCTCTTCAATTACGTCAAATTCTAAAAGATCTGTTGCACCTTTTTTTACTGTTAGACAGACTCCATTAACAGATACGCTTGCTCCTCTAGATAAATTTTTAGCAAAGCCTTTTGGTGCCTGAATAATCAAAGAGATATAATCTTCACATTTGATTATTTTTTTAAGATTACCCTTACCGCTAACAATTCCAGTAAACATTATGCACCCCAGCTCTTTCTATATTCTTCAAGCTCTAATATGTAAGTATTAAAGTTTTGATTATTTTGAGAGTATTCTATTAGTGCATCTAAATTTATTATGGATGAGACCTGAATACCAAAATCTTTCTCAAGCTCTGATTTTGCAGATATATCACTTTCTCCTTTTTCTTGTCTATCTAGACCAACAAGAAAAATCAAAGGTGTTGCGTTAAAGTCGTCTAAAATTTTTATAGACTCTCTTGCAGCAGTTCCAGCAGATAATACATCATCAATAATCAATACATTTCCAGTTGGATCAGGCCCAATAATATTACCTCCCTCCCCATGATCTTTGATTTCTTTTCTATTGAAGGAAAGGGAGCATGGGGTCCCCCCCTGGCTCAAAACTGTTGCAACAATTGACCCCAAAAAGATTCCCTTATACGCAGGGCCATAAAGGCAGTCAAATTCAAGATTAATATCTTTTATTGCCTCTATATAACATTTAGCAAGTTCATAAAGATTACAGCCATTAAGCATTTTTGCAGCATTGAAAAAATACGGACTGACTCTTCCAGATTTAAGTTTAAATTTTCCAAACTCTAATGCATTTGATTTAAGAGCTAATTCAATAAATATTTTCTGATACTCTTTTAAGCCAGGCATGATTTTTGGAGAGCTATTATATCTGAAATGCCTTTTGAGGCGGATTCAATCATTTTGTCAAGTTGTTCCTTGGTAAAAGGATATTTTTCGGCAGTGCCTTGGATTTCTATAATGCCACCACTTTCCGTCATAACCACATTTAAATCTGTCTCTGCAGAGCTATCCTCATCATAATCTAAATCCAAAAGAGGAGAGCCATCTTTTAATCCAATTGAAACTGCCGCTATATGCTCTTTGATTGCCCTTTGATCATCATGTGAGTTTTTGATGGCAGCAAATAATGCAACGCAAGCACCAGATATAGATGCAGTTCTTGTTCCACCGTCTGCCTGTATTACATCGCAATCTATATTAATTGTTTTTTCTTTTAAATATTTTAAATCAACAGCCTGCCTTAATGATCTGCCTATCAGTCTTTGAATTTCCATTGTTCTGCCACTTTGTTTTCCTCTAGCAGCCTCTCGATTCATTCGCTCATGAGTTGAGCGCGGCAGCATGCCATACTCTGCAGTGATCCAGCCCTCATTTGATCCTCGCATCCATCTAGGAACATGATTCTCAATACTTGCGGTACAGATAACATGTGTATCTCCAAATTTTATCAGGGCAGATCCCTCAGCATGTCTATTCACTCCGACCTGAATTTCTAGAGGCCTCATTTCAACGTTTGACCTATTATTTTTTCTTGTCATTTAAATATTATATCTCTATAAATGGTCCTATAATCTTTTTATGAAGAGGAAAATCTACGATGACATATAAATTATTTTTATCTTTATTACTTATTATCTTAGTCGGTTGCTCTGAAAGTCTTGATATCGATGTTTCATTTGGATCATCAGACTCTGCACATCAAGGAATTGATAACGCATTCAAGTCAACATATGTGCCAATGTACTCACAACCAATTCTTTTTAGGTCAGCTAATATATATGATGGTCTTGGTGGTGAATTCTTAAATTATGATTTACTACTTTCAGATGGATCTATTAAGGAGATTGGTAAATCTATCTCTGCTCCTGGAGTCATGGTTGTGGATGCAATCGACAAGTGGATTACTCCAGGAATTATTGACATTCATTCGCATATGGGAGTTTATTCTGCACCAGGAGTATCTACTAGTTCTGATGGAAATGAAGCAACTTCTCCAGTGACCGCTGAGGTTTGGGCTGAGCATTCATTATGGACTCAGGATCCTCAATTTGCTTTAGCTCTTAAGGGAGGAGTTACTACTTTTCATGTTTTGCCTGGATCTGCAAATTTATTCGGAGGCAGAGGTGCAACTTTTAAAAATATTTCTCAAAATACCATTCAGGCGATGAAATTTCCTGGAGCTCCGCATTCTTTAAAGATGGCTTGTGGCGAAAATCCAAAAAGAGTTTATGGTAGCCGAAGTCAATCTCCTGCAACAAGAATGGGTAATATGGCAGGTTATAGAAGCGCGTGGATAGATGCAGTTGAATACACTGACGGCATGAGTGAAATTAATATAGATCGGCGTCCAAAAAGAGACCTTGCTTTAGATACTTTGATGGGTGTCTTAAATGGCGAAATTCTAGTACAAAATCATTGTTATCGTGCTGATGAAATGGCAATGATGATTGAGCTCTCAAAAGAATTTGATTATAAAATTACTGCTTTTCATCATGCAGTTGAAGCTTATAAAATTGCAGATTTATTAGCTGATGAGGGAATTTGTGCAGCATTGTGGGCAGATTGGTGGGGCTTCAAGCATGAGGCATATGATATGGTCCAAGCGAACGTTGCAATTGTTGATCAAGCTCGTAATGGAACGGGATGCGCCATTGTGCACTCTGATGATCCGGTTGGAATTCAGCACCTCAATGAAGAAGCGGCCAAGGCTATGGCTGCAGGCAACAGGGCGGGCTTCAATATATCCAAAGCTCATGCTATGCGTTGGATTACTAGCAATCCTGCAAAAGCTGCTGGGATACTTGACCAAACCGGAAGTATAGAGGTTGGCAAAGATGCTGACATAGTTCTTTGGTCAGGTAACCCTTTTAGCGTTTACTCAAGAGCAGAAAAAGTTTTGATAGATGGTGCTTTGGCATTTGATATCAATGATCCCAAAATTCAACCAATTACTGACTTTGATTTAGGAATAATCCAGCCTGAGGAAAACAGGGTCCAATAACATGAAAAGATTCACAATTAATACATTGTTAATTCTGCTTACAGCAAATGTCTTTTCAGAAACAATTCTTCTCAAAGGTGGTTTGGTTCATCAAGGTAACGGAGAGGTTGCAACAACTTCAGATATCTTAATAGCTGATAAAAGAATTGTTGGTGTCGGTAAAAACTTAATTATTGATGGCAATACAAGGGTTATTGAAGTTAATGGGCTTAATGTAACTCCTGGATTGATTTCACCGATGAGTAATTTAGGGATAGTTGAAATTAACTCCCTCGATGTAACTCGTGATGATGAGTCAAATATTTTAAATGCAGGATTTAGTATTTTTAATGCGTTCAATCCAAATTCTACTGGCATACCCTGGAATAGAAGCAATGGAGTAACTAGTGCGATTAGCACTCCAAGTTCATCGTCTTTTCCAATTTTTGGTTTAGGCTCTTATTTTGTTCTTGATGGCAGTCTTCAGGTAAAAGGTTCAAAAGATATTGCCATGTATGGAAGATTAGGGCCCTCCGATGGATCACGAGCAGAAACTCTTGCAATTCTTGAATCATTGCTAGAGGCAGGAAGCATGTTAAAAAATTCAACAGTTGATGAAATATTGGAAATGACTGTAGCTGATATACTTGAACTTCAGCCTGAAGACATTATTGCCTTAGGAAAAGTTGTGAATGATTACATGCCATTTGTTTTGGAGACAAATAGAGCAGTAGATATCTTGCAAGCAATATCCATGAAAGATAAGTATTCCTTGAATCTAGTTCTAGTAAGTGTTGAGGAAGCTCCGATGGTTTTAGATCAACTCAAAAATAGTAATACTCCTGTGATAATAGATCCAATGGATAACATACCCAACTCATTTGATGAGCTGGGTTCAAACTTAAATCTTGGCAAGATTCTAGACGAGGCCGGCATTCCAATTATGTTCAGCACTCAAAGAAGTCATAACTATCACCTTATGAGACAGGGATCAGGAAATGCTGTTGCTTATGGAATGTCTTATGAAACTGCAATTAAAGGCATGACAAATACAGTAGCAAGAACCTTCCAACTCATTGATAGAGGATCAATCGAATCTGGTAAATTTGCAGACATTATTGTCTGGGACGGAGACCCATTAGAGCCATCATCATTTCCTAAAATTGTAATGATTGAGGGAAAATTGCATGATCTGGCCTCACGATCATCCAAATTAACTGAAAGGTATACCAACACTGAGGACAAGCCTTCTTCCTACAAGCATTAGTTGGCGTTTAACTCAAAAGTTTTTTTACAAGCTTGCTTACAGTTGACATGTCAGCTTTTCCTTCAAAAATTGGTTTTAGGTGACCCATAAGCTTGCCCATATCCTTTATGCTTTCAGCTGAAACAGCAATTATTCCTTCTTGAACTAGTTTTTGTATTTCTTCTTCTGATAACTGCTCTGGTAAATATTTTAAAATCACGTTGAGCTGCTCTTCTTCAGTGGCAACTAAATCTTCTCTTCCACCACTCTTAAATTGAGCTATAGAATCCCTTCGTTGCTTAACATTTTTATTAATCAAATCAGATACTTTTTTATCATCAGCCTCAACTCTCTCATCGATCTCAAATCTTTTAATATCTGCAATCAACATTCGCAAGGTATCACGCACTATTACGTCTTTGCTAAGCATTGCAGCTTTTAAATCTTGATTAATTGTATCTAGAAGGGACAAATCAGCGATATGATCTTTGCCTAGAGAAACTAAATTTTCTATTAGTCTTATGAGCACGCTTAATTGCAGCAGCCATTTTTCTCTTTCTTACAGCTGTAGGCTTTTCATAAAATTCTCTGGCACGAATTTCAGGAACAATTGCAGCTTTTTCACAAGCACGCTTAAATTTTCTTAGACCAACGTCGAAGTATTCTGTATCTTTTATTATTATAGAAGGCATAATTGCGTTGTAGTTTATTCTTTTTATTGAGGGAATGCAAAAAACTTTTTATGATTACATTAGGTATTGAAACGTCATGTGATGAGACTGCAATTGCTTTGTTTGATTCCGACAAAGGCTTAATTGGAGAAGCAGTTTTTTCTCAAACAGATATTCATGCTGAGTATGGCGGAGTTATTCCTGAGCTAGCTTCCCGAGATCATTGTCAAAAAATAATTTATATTTTCAGACAAGCATTAGGAGATATTTCTCTAAGCTCAATTGATCAAATTGCTTACACAGCAGGACCAGGTTTACTAGGCACCTTACTTATTGGAGAAAATTTTGCTCAGGGCCTTTCTCTTTCTTTAAAAAAACCATTAATACCTGTTAACCATCTAGAAGGCCATTTAGTTGCACCATTTTTAGGCGGCGATAAATTAGATTTTCCTTTTTTAACACTTCTAGTTTCTGGAGGGCATTCATTAATTGTTGATGTACGAAATCTAGATGATTACAAAATCCTTGGTCAATCCAGAGATGATGCAGTTGGTGAGGCATTTGATAAAGTTGCTAAGCTTCTTGGTTTAGGTTATCCAGGTGGACCAGAAATAGAGAAGATGTCATATAAAGGAGATCCAAAGAAATTTACTTTTCCCCAGCCAATGTTAAATAGTAATGATTATGATTTTAGTTTTAGTGGTTTGAAAACCGCAGTGCTATATGCTGTACAAGATTTAGATAAAATGACTGATCAAATAAAAGCAGATATATGTGCATCATTTCAGCATGCAGCTACTGAAGTATTAACAAAAAAGATATCTAAAGCGCTTGAGGACACTGGAAGAGAGGGAATCATCTTAGCAGGAGGTGTTGCAGCAAATAAACTTCTTAGAGAAAAGATGTCCAACATGCAAGAATCATTAAAAATTAAGGTTTTATATCCACCAATAGCACATTGCACTGATAATGCCGCAATGATTGCATACTTAGGCAGTCTCAAAGCCAAGGAAGCAACTTATAAACTAAACTCTCATGCTAGACCGCGTTGGCCATTAGAAACAAAATAAAATGAAAGACATTATCTATATAAAAGATTTAAGAGTTCAAACGATTATTGGAATCTTTGGATGGGAGAGGGAGGTAAGACAAGAAGTAAGTATTGATTTAGAAATTTCTTTTGATTGCAAAAAAGCTGCAAAAACTGACTCTATAAAAGATACCATTGATTATAAAAAGATAACAAAAAATATTATCAAGTTTGTTGAGGGATCTTCATTTCAGCTCCAAGAATCTCTAGCAGAGGGAATTGCTAAACTAGTGAAGAATGAATACAAAAGCTCATCTATCAAGCTGAGGGTCTCAAAACCGGGCGCGTTACGATATGCAGAAGACGTTGGAGTCATAATTTCTAGATAATGAAGTACTTTCTTTCCCTTGGAAGCAATATTGAGCCAAGAAAAAATTTAGATTTAGCTATAAGCGCTCTTGGTACGCTACTCAATGAAATGAATTGCTCTTCAACACATCAGACAATAGCAGAGGGCTTTGAGGGTGAAGACTTCTTAAATCTCGTTATTTCCGGAAATTCTCCGTTAACTTTTGAATCTCTTAATAAAGAGCTTAAGTCTATTGAGGATAAAGCCGGCCGTGATAGAGAGGCTCCCAAATTTTCTGCCAGAACTCTTGATATAGATATAGTTTTACAAATAAATGATGAAGAGGAGATACTCTTTGAGAGCGATGAAATAGCTAAATATAGTTTTGTTTCTGAGCCTTTAAAGGAGCTGCTTTAGATTTATTTGTAGTACTTTTCAACTAAATCCCATGCAGCTTCTGCTAATGGAGCAACTTGATTACCCCGTTCCTCTGCATGTTTGCTTGCTGCAGTTCCATCTCTCACCCTGCCCATAATGCCTTGAAGAATTCCTGCAAGCTTAAAAATATTAAATATAGTATAGAACTCCCAGTTCTCATCTAGCTTTTTACCGGTATGTCTTGAGTACATGTTTCTATATTCCTCTTCAGTGGGTATACCATTTTCATTACAAAACTTTTGATCAGCTAATTGGGGTATGTTTCTCCAACTAATACAATGATAATTAAAATCAGCAATAGGATGTCCAAGTGTTGAAAGCTCCCAATCAAGCACGCCCATAACATTATTGTTTGAACAAAAAACCATGTTATCAAGCCTATAGTCTCCATGAACGATTGATGTTTCATCTTCATCAGGAATATTTGTTGGCAACCAATCGATAAGATTATTCATAGCCGGAATGTTCTCAGTTTCAGATGCTAAATATTGCTTTGTCCATCTTGAAACCTGTCTAGCGATGTAATTTCCAGGTTTTCCATAATTAGATAGCCCAACACTCTCATAATCAACATTATGCAATTCAGCAATAACCTTGTTTTTGCTTGCATAAATCTCCATTCTTTCTTGTGGAGATTTTTTTGATAATAATAGATCCCAATAAACAGTGCCATCTAGGAAATCCATGACAAAAAAAGGAGTTCCAATAATATCAGCGTCTTCACATAAACCATAAGTTTTAGGAACAGGCACCTCAGTATTTTGAAGAGCTGTTATAACTTTATATTCTCTATCAACAGCGTGAGCAGATGGAAGCAAAATTCCTGGAGGTTTCCTGCGCAGAACAAACTCCTGATTTGTTGAGGAGATCTTATAGGTTGGATTTGATTGTCCACCTTTAAACTGAACCACTTTATCTATCTTGCCTGCAGATGGAACATTATCTTCAAACCATTCTTGAAGCTTTAATTCATCAAACTTTAGATTTTCAGCAACTTCCTTAGTGCCCGAAAAAATTAAAGTATTGTCAGCATTCTCTAAATTAATATCACTCATTAAAGAGATTTACCTCCATCTACATTTAATATTTGACCAGTTACGTACTCAGCTTCAGATAAATATATTGCAGCATCTGCAATATCTTTTTCGTTCCCCATCTTAGACATTGGTATTAATTTAATAATGTTATCTTTTTGTTCTTTTGTCCAAGAAACATCTGGTGGCTCAAGAATAGCTCCTGGAGCAATTGCATTGACTCTAATATCTGGAGCTAACTCTTTGGCTAATGATTGTGTGATTGTTTGAAGCCCTGATTTTGCTGCAAGGTAAATCGAATGGTTTATTAATGGTCTGTTAACATTAATATCAGTAATATTAATAATAAAACCCTTATTCTTTCTAAGTGAGTCACACAAGGACTGGATTAAGAAAAGAGGAGCCTTCAAATTGCTTCCCATTAAAGCGTCCCAGTTTTCTTGAGATAAAGATCCCATTGGGGTTGGATAAAATGTCGATGCATTATTTATTAATCCATCAATACTCCCACCCTGTGAAAGTGATGTTTCTGCGAGTCTTAAAACATCATCTACATTATCAAGATTTCCTTGAATTAAAAAAGCGCTATTCTTTCTTATCGCATTCATCTCATCAGCTAAAGATTGAGCATCTTTGATTGAGCTATTGTAATGAATAATAATATTCCAACCTTTTTTAAAAAATGATAGAGCCATTTCTTTCCCAACTCGCTTTGCAGCACCAGTAATTAGAATAGTTTTATTCATAAGATTCCCTTCAAAGTTTCATGATAAAGGAATTGTTTTTTTTCGGAAACTTCTGAAGTGGGAATATTAGCAATACAAGAAAAATCAATTTCCAATACAGACTTAAATATTTTTTCTAAATAACTTTTGTTATCTTGCAAACACTTATAATTTTTAATTTCCTCTAAGATTTCAAAATTTCTGTGAATATTAATTTTTTCAATAAGCTCGAGTCTCTCACGTATATTCTTACATTGAAAAATATCTAATACCTGTCTTAAAAGGTCTTGAGTTTTCTGGAATGAATTTGGGATGGGAAGTAAATCAGATAGTTGAAAATTATTAATTCTTTGAATATCTGCCCATTTTAGTTCCGGTGAGCTACCATCACATGAAACCTGATTTAATTTTTTAAACCATGGATCAGTTAATCGATATTTAATTATTGCATCAAAGAACTTATCTGAATGTTTGTTTTCAAGTGCTTTTTTTGTTTCTATCCAAATCCTTTCAGGCGAGAGTTCCTTTAGTTCTCTAGCATTTACAACTTTTTTAAAACAATCAATAGTTTCGCTGCACAGCTCAAAATCGCAAAGCTGATCGTATGATTTAAACCTAGCAAATCTAATTACTCTGAGTGGATCTTCAATAAAAGCTGAGGAAGTATGTCGAAAAATCTTTTTTTCTATATCTAATTGCCCACAGAATGGATCAATAATATTTCCATTCTTATCTTTTGCAATTGAGTTAATTGTAAAGTCTCTTCGCTTGAGATCCTCCTTAAGAGTCACATTTGAATCAAAATAAAATTCAAAGCCCTTGTACCCAACACCAGATTTTTTTTCAGTTCTTGCAAGAGCATACTCTTCATTTGTATCAGGATGCAAAAATACTGGAAAATCTTTTCCAATAGCTTTAAATCCATTTTTTTCCATTTCTTCTGGACTAGAGTTAATAACAACCCAATCACGATCCTTTGGCTGAACACCCATTAATTCGTCTCTAACTGATCCACCTACTTGAAATATTTCCATGTTAGAAGTCCACCGATATTCTTTCTAAGTCGTTTAACCTTAGAGCGGTAAGTTTGCCTCTCCATACACAACCAGTATCAAGTCCAATGAAATGTGGATCATCTGTTTGGCCATTTAATGCTGCCCAGTGGCCAAATACATAATATTGTTTCTTCTCTTCATGAACTTTAGAGCAATATTTGAACCATGGTTTGAAGCCGGCAGCAGCTTTAACAGTATTATTTTTTAGATCTAATTTGCAATTTTTATCTACAAATCTCATTCTTGTTAGATAATTAATAATAATTCTGCATCTTTCATCATCAACCAATTTATCATTCCATTGATTGGGATTATCTCCCCACATTGACTGCAGAACTTTCAAAGGATTTTTTTGAAGCAATGAAGTCACTTCATAAGCAAGTTCCTTAGTTTTTTCAGGTGACCATATTTCAGGGATGCCAGCATGTGAAATAAGAAAGGTATTTCCAGTTAATTCATCAATAAGCTCTAGCATTAGGGGCATTTTTAGTAGCCATTTAAAAATTTGTTTATTGTTGTCAGCCTCAACAATTTCTTTAAGGCTTCCTTTAGCCTTGTCTATGCTCAATAGATAGAGCAAATATAGATCATGATTGCCCAAAACCGTTACAATGCTTGAATCAGCCATACAATAGTTAATGACTGACAGAGAGTCTGGCCCTCTGTTTACCA
Organism: uncultured SAR86 cluster bacterium; assembly: GCA_902541245.1. Classification (GTDB taxonomy): domain Bacteria; phylum Pseudomonadota; class Gammaproteobacteria; order Magnimaribacterales; family D2472; genus D2472. The sequence goes on from CACBPT010000004.1 coordinate 31,002, forward strand.
AGTCACCTAATAAAATTACTTTATCCTCATCTTTTTTATAATTAATCTTTTTCAGTAACTCTGTAAACTGATCAAAACAACCATGTATATCACCAATAACGTATGTACTCATTTAAATTTCAATAACTCTAAAAATGGAAATGAATTCCTCAATTGATAGTTCTTCTGCTCTTGAAAGTGGGTTGATAGCAAGCTGCCGAAAATCAATATCAAATTTCTTTAGGTTATTCTTAATGCCTTTTCTTTTATTTGCAAAAGATTGATCTATTAAAGTAGAAAATTTTATATATTCGTTTATTGAAATGTGTGGCGCTGATCGAGGTATTAATCTAATAAAAGAAGACTGAACTTTAGGTTTTATATCAAAGGATTCTGGCGGAACATCAAAAAGTACAAAGGTTTGGAAAAAAGCAGAAATTTTTACTCCTAACCTGCCCCAATCGCCTGAAAGGTGTGAGGCGCAAATCCTATTAGCAACTTCTTTTTGTACCAAAAAATGCATATCTTCTATCGCATTAAAATATTGTAATAACTTCAAAATTATCTGAGTAGAAATATTGTATGGAAGATTCCCCACGATCCTATGCTTTTTTGTACTTAAAAAATTTAAAGATTCTTTTAATACATCACCATGTATAAATTGATATTTAGAAGTATTATATTTCTGCTCAAGCATATCTATATTTTTTTGATCAATATCCATTGCAATAATCTTTATATTTTGACTCATTAATTTCTCAGTGAGGGCGCCTTTACCTGGACCAATTTCAAAAAATAAATTATTTTTTTGAGGATTTATGGCTTGCTCAATCTCAAACAAAATTACAGGATCGATCAAGTAGTTTTGACCTAATTTTCGTCTATGAGATCTATCACTCATTGAAGCTGCATCTCAGCAAGCTTTAAAGCTTCTTTAATTGATCCTAGGTTTGGTTTAATTTTGCCAGCAATTTCTAACGCTGTTCCATGATCAACAGAAGTTCTTACTATAGGCGTGCCAAGTGTAATATTGACAGCTTTTCCAAAGCTTAAAGCTTTTAACACTGGCAACGCTTGATCATGATACATAGCAAGATACGCATCAGTTTCTCTTAATTGATCATTATTGAAGGCTGTATCTGCAGACCTAGCATACGAGACATTGATCCCTATTTTCCTGCATATTTTTACTGCGGGATTAATTTTTAATAATTCTTCTTTACCAATTTTGCCATTTTCTCCAGCATGAGGATTTAAACCAAGAACTTTTATAGAAGGATTTTTGATTTTAAAATTACTTTTAAGGCCAGAATTTAATATTTTAATTATTTCCACAAGTTTTAACTTTTGAATATTTTTTGATACTTCTGCAAGAGGAATATGAGTTGTTGCAAGGGCTACCTTTATATTTTTTGCTGCAAGCAGCATCACTACTTCTTTTGATTTGGTATGTTTTTTAATCCATTCAGTATGACCTTGAAAAGATTCAAATCCACCTTCAATGATATTGCTTTTTTGTATAGGACCAGTAACCAGGCCTATTTTTTTATTTTTTAAGGCTTGATTAATTCCAAAGTTAAGATTTTTTATAACATATTGCGCATTTTCATGATTTAATTTGCCAGGAGTAAAATCTTTGCATTTTGCCACCTGAAAAAATTGAATAATGCCTTTTTTATTCTGCTCAGCCTTGTTCAATGATTTAAGTTCTTCAAATTTAAGGTTTAAACTTAGTACCTTTGCTCTTGATCTAAGCAAGTCCAAATCTGCAATACATATCAAATTTGCATTCATTTCCTCCCAGAATTTAAGTTTCGATATGTGCAGTAATGAGTCCACACCAATACCTGCAGGTTCACCGGGAGAGTAAAGTAATTGTTTCAATCTAATTCTTTGAATTCTACGAATGCTTCAGAGCGAATGGTTCTGAGAGTATTCTCAAGTTCTTCATCAAACTTTCTTGAAAATAAAATTCCATAGGCTCTGTCTTTTATGACTTCCTCAGTTAGATCCTCTGTCCGTTTATCGAGAACTTGCAGAAAATGAAAACCGAATTCTGATTCGAAAATAGGAGAAATTTCATCAATAGGGGATGCTAGCATCATTTTTTCAAATGCGGGAGCTGTTGTTCCAAGACTTAACCAATCAAGATCACCCCCTCGTGATGCTGAGCCAGGATCCTCTGAGAACTCTTTAGCAAGCAAACTAAAATCTTCACCTGCCAGAACTCTATTTCTAACATCTTCCAATTCTTTTCTAGTAAACATTTTATCTCTAAGCTTAGTTTCCATCATTAAAATATGTCTCACATTCCATTGCTCTTCAAACTTAACCAAATCACCTCTTTTGTCCTCTAACTTTAAAATATAAAAACCAGAACCAGCTTTCAAAGGCTCGGAAACAAAACCTTTCTTTTTATTTTTGAGTGCACTAGCAAATAATGAAGGCATATCACCTAAATTTCTCCAACCCATTGCTCCTCCTTGAGAGGCGTTATTGCTCTTAGATTTTGACTTTGCTAGTTCAACAAAATCAGAACCATTATTGATTTTTTGAATTAATTCTAAAGCTTGATTTTCACTCGACACAAGTATCTGCCTTACAAATAATTCGGGTGACAATTGATTAATAACTCCTTCAGTTGCCAGAAAGCCATTAAGCTCTTGTTCAGTGATATCAACCTCTCTTCCGACCCTTCCTCTTTGCACTCTTTGAATGATCATTTCCTCTCTTACTTGTTCTCTTAAATCTTGATAAGACTCGCCTTCAGACTCTATAGTCTCAATGAACTCTTCCAAGCTTAATTGATTATTCTGTGCAATATTTTGAAATGATGCATTGAGTTCAGTATCACTAACTCTGATGCCAGCCCTATCAGCCATTTGGAGTTGTAACTCTTGAATAATTAAGCGTTCATGGACTTGCTCCAAGAGCATTTCATCAGGTGGTAAAGCAGCTCCTTGTTCTGAATACCTTTTTTTAATATTTTGCATCATGTCATCAACTTGAGATTCAAGAACAACTCCTTCTCCAACAATAATTGCCACTCTATCAAGGATTTCAATTTTTGCTGTTGTTAAAAGCGGCATTATAAAAAATGGTAGCAAGATAAATATTTTTAATTTCATTATTTTTATTTTATTCGAGTTAATTCACTAAAGATCTAAAAAAGCATTAGAAAAAAACCTATTTATTCTTTTGTTTGCCCCAGTCAGACCTTTAAGTTCAAATTCAAAGTTAATTCTACTTTTGTTTTCAATTGAAATCATTTTTTCCCAATAAATTTGATTAAATTCTTGAGACTGAATATTCATAAAATTATATTTGGAAAGTCTTTTATCAGATGCGTATATTTTAAAAGCAAGACAACAGTTTTCAAAACCAAAGCCAAAATAAGTTTCTAAATTTTTCTTCGATACTAAGTCTTTACTTATTCCCCCAATAATTTTGTAACCCTTTGGCATAAGCCGCTCCAGGGAAAACTCGGCATAATCTAATTCATTTTCTATGTCTAATAGAGGAATATTTCTCTGGAAATTTCTTGATATCCTCATGTTCATATTTGAGTACTTAATTTCTATTCCGGTTTCTCCATAATTAAGTAAATTTCTTTTTTGAGAATAATTCGCAGCAACGTATGTTTTTAGATCATTGTTTTCAAAAGATAGCTTTGAACCAATTTGACTATCTTTTCCTAATGGACTTCTCAACATAGCATTTATTACTCTGCTTATTTCCAGCTCATTCTTTTTTATTAATTGAAAAGCAAATTTTTGGTTTTTATGTATCTTTTTTTGCCAGCTCAATTTTGCAGCTAGAAATTCTGTATCCGGAACCCTATCTTTTCCAAAGAAGTATTCATTTCTGAGTGCATTTAGATTACCCGAGTTACGCTGATGAAGATCAAAGATAGGACTTAAGCTTTGATCTTTGTAATTAGTTTTCTGATAAACAAATTCAGGCATTATTAGCGAGATCCCCGAGGTCGTTGATTTTTTTAACAATGATGAAAAATTTATTTTAAAAGAGGGTATTGAGGATGAAATAGACTGTGAGTTTTTTTTATCCAGATTATATTTTTTATGTAATGATGAGCCGCTGATTGCGATATTTAAATATTTAAAATCATAGAGAATTTCGGCTCCAATTTCAGCAATCGATCTTTTTCCAGTTTCGGAAATAGAATTATTGCTAAAAAATTGATTTGTACTTTTATCAGTATCAAAACTTGCATAATCAATCTTAGTAAAATAAGAAACTTTTGAGGTGTTGTTAAAATATTCAATATGAATGCCGGGATTTTTAATGTATCCATTATTTATAAATGGATTTAAGCTTTGATATCCCTCTCGACTTAAGCTTACGTAAAAATTCTTTGATATGAAATTCATTGAAAAGGTTTGATTTAGATAATGATCTCTTTGATTAGCAATATTTGTAATGCTTGATGGTAAATCAAGCAATACCATAGAGTCTGATGATTTAGACCAGTCAATGTATGTTGAAAATTTTGATAATTGCCTATTATCTTTGAATCGGAATGCCCATCTTTGATCTTTGTTATTTCCAAAGTCTTTTTTAAATTCTTTATCTTCAGGAAAAAATATCAGATCTAAATAATTCTCAGACTCAGCGTTTGTAAGATAGCGAAAATTTCCTTCAATGCCAGCACCTCTATCATTTAGTATTCTTGGTGCAATGGTTACGTCAGATTGATTAGATAATACCCAAAAGTAAGGCAAGAATATGTCTAAGCCATCTGATGTGAGGTTCAATTCCGGCTCTAAAAAACCGCTTAATCTTTTAGTTGTTGCAGGGAAGGGTAGGTACGGAAGCATAAGAACTTTTTTGTTAAAAATTTTAAGCTTCATATCTTTAATGGATCCTCGACTAGTATCCTCATCAATATTTATATTTGCAGCTTCAATTTCCCAGCCCTGGTTATTATTACTGCAAGTGGTCAGAGTAGCATTCTTAAATTTTAAAAATTCTCCTAAGCTCCCATCTAATGACTCGTAACTAATTAATAGGTTTCTTTCACTCAGGAAAGTTTTCCCATTATCAAGCTTAAGTTGTCCGGATTTTTTTTCTAAAGAACCAGTCAAAAAATTAAAATAATTATTTGAGTGATAGATGCTCCCATTTTTTATATCTTTAACAGAATTTTGTTTTTGTATAAAAGTTGCACTATCTGCAATTATTTTGCCTTCATTTAGTCCAATGAAAACATTTCCATTTAGATACATTTCTCCATTTGATTTAATATCCATCGAACTAGCATTTAATACATCAGATTTATTTTCGTTAATTAATAATGGATATTTAGGATAACTACAATTCTGAACACGATCTTGAAAATTTAAAAAGTTGCTATCATCAATAGCAAACATATTTCCGGATGTAGTACAAAGAAGTATTAAAAGATGTTTATATATATGCTTTATAAAGCTAAATTGTCTTTTACAGAATTTCAAAAATTTTAGGCTGAAGATGCCATTTCTTTGAGTTCTCTTAAAGTATCCTTGCCGTAAAACATTTCTTCTTCAACAAAAAATGTAGGAATTCCAAAAGCGCCTTTTTCAGCAGCTTCACTGGTATTTTTGATTAATTCTTGTTTAGTTTCATCTTTAGCAATTTCTTCTATGACAAGATCAGCATTACAGTTGTGCTTTGTTAAAAGCTCATGCAGGGCTTCTGGAGTATCTAATTTCAGTGATTGTTCCCATAGCCCACTTAAGACTATTTCAAGGTAAGTTTCAAAAAATCCATGCTTTTGAGCCACTATTGCTCCTCTTATAAGAGAAATAGTATTAACAGGAAAGTGCTCATTCATTTTAAATTTTGTAATGTTATGTTCTTTCATGAACCTATTAAAAGCGGTTTCAAATTCATATTTCATCTTATTGGGAATTTCAGCCAAGGAAACCATTGGAGGTTGGTTATTAGTCAACTTCATGATACCGCCAAGTAGGCACGGTACATAATTAAATTTTATGTCATGGGTTTGTTCAATATTCTGAATTGCCTTATGACACAGATATGCATTTGGACTGGCAAAGTCAAAAATAAAATCTACATTCATAGTCGTCCTCACTTCTAAAGCTTATAATAACCCTTTAACTTGCATCAACCAGTTTAAAAATGCAACATCAAGCAACAATTATTGTTAACACAGGAGATACGAAATGAGTTTAAAAGGAAGAGTATTATTTATTACTGGAGGCAGCAGGGGAATTGGTCTCGCAATAGGGAAGAGAGCTGCAAAAGATGGAGCTAAAGTAGTTTTAGCCGCAAAAACTGCTGAACCACATCCAAAACTTCCAGGAACTATTTTTACTGCTGCAGATGAAATTGTTGAGGCTGGTGGTGAAGCGTTACCCATAGTTTTAGATGTTCGAGATGAAAAGAATGTTATTGATGCTGTGGAACAAACAATCAGTAATTTCGGCGGTATTGATATTTGTGTAAACAATGCTTCAGCTATTTCTTTGACAACTACGCCTGATACGGATATGAAAAGATACGATTTGATGCATCAAATTAATGGAAGGGGTACATATTTGGTCAGTAAATATTGCATTCCTCACCTTAAGCAATCTAATGGTGCTCATATATTAAACTTGGCTCCTCCTTTGGATATGAAGCCTAAGTGGTTTGGCCCTCATCTTGCTTATACCATGGCAAAATACACCATGAGTATGTGTGTATTAGGAATGGCCGAAGAACTTAAGTCTGATGGCATAGCTGTAAATGGATTATGGCCGAGAACGGCTATTGCAACAGCTGCGGTTAAAAATGTGTTAGGTGGAGAGGAACTAATGAATATCTCCAGAACTCCTGAGATTATGGCTGATGCAGCATATGAAATTTTTATTAAAGACCCAGCAAGTTTTACGGGTAATTTTTGTATTGACGATTTAGTATTGTATGAAGCAGGCGTAAGAGATTTTAAAAAATATGCTGATTTACCATTTTCTCAATTAGCTCTTGATTTCTTTTTACCTGAAGAAACTCCTTTGCCATCGGAGATTGAAAATAGCTGAAGCATTAGAAAATAAGATTCTTGAATATGCCCAAGAATTCAATCAAGAATTAGCGTATTTAGAGCCTTTGAAAATTGAGGCAAGCGGAAGGAAATACTTTAGAGTAACTTCTAAAAATCTTTCCTACGTCATTTCCTTTGATGACAGACCGATTAATGGTCAGAATGTCTTTATTAGCAGGGCAAATGAACTTGCTGCTTCAAACGTAAGAGTTCCAAAGATTTTTAAATACGATACAGCAAACTTCTTAACTATATTGGAAGATTTAGGAGACCACTCATTAATTAATGAAAAGGATTTTTATCAAAATGAAGAACTTGTTATTTCCGCTTTAGAATTGCTTAACAAAATGCATCAATCGACTCATGTTGATCTGCATTCAACATTTTGGATGGGTTTAGAATCTCATACAAAGAAATTTTCTAAAATTTTTTGCCAAGAATTTTTAAAAATTAAGATGTTTGATGAATACGAACATATTTTTCCTGATCTTCGAGCTGAAATTATGGATCAGCAATGGACAAATTGCCACTTTGATTTTGAAAGAAGAAATATACAAGTGATAAATAACTCCCAGCTAGCACTCTTGGATTTTCAAGATTTGTGTCATGGCCCAATTGGAATTGATTTGGCTGGGATTCTTATTGATCATTACATTCCTTTAAACCTAGACACATTAAAAAAATATTGCAAAAGCTTTGCAGAAATTTCCATTTATGACATTTCTGCAGAGGACATTTTTAAAGCTACTTTATGGGGTGGTCTCCAGAGAAATCTTAGGATCATGGGCACCCTTACAGAACTTTATATTTTTTCTCAACGCGCATTTAGGATGAATGATTTACCTCAAATTGTTTCTAATACTGCTTTAATATCCAAAGAATTAAATCAAGTGAAGCTTGCGAATTTCCTTCTTGAAGATGTGTCACAAACTTTAGAGAAGGAATTATTAAAAATATGAAAGCAATGATTTTAGCTGCAGGCCTTGGCTCAAGAATGAAATCCCTAACAAGGGAGATTCCTAAGCCTTTGCTTGATGTAAATGGATTATCCTTAATTGAATACACAATAAATAATTTAACAAATTACGGCGTCAATGAATTCATCATTAATGTTTCATATCTTGGAGAAAAAATTAAACTTGCTCTAAAATCTATCGAGGATGTATCCAATATAATTTTTTTAGATGAATCATTTCCTTATGGAACTGGGGGCGCTTTATTGAATGCTAAGGATTATCTTGGATCTGCCCCATTTATTTTAAGCACTTCAGATATCTTGTTTAGACCAGATCTAACAAAAATTCCTGATACGGTAGATACCGCTCATTTAATAGCTACTAAAAATCCTGATCATAACAACAGAGGAGATTTTTCACTGAATGAGGAATTAGTTTTTATAAACGAAGGATCTAATGATTTCACTTATTCAGGAGTATCAGTTATTAATCCTAAAGTTTTAGAAAAGTATGTTTCTAGAGATTATCCATTTGATCTTTGGGGAACTATATTGACACCATTAATTAAAAGTTCAAAAGTTACCGGTCATTTCGATGATTCATTTTGGATAGATGTTGGCACACCTGACAGATTAAAACTTGCAAGGACAGTTCTAAAAGATCAAAATTAATAATCATGCACTCTAAATCTTTAATTGCTCCGTCAATTTTATCTGCAAATTTTTCTAGGTTAGGTGAAGAGATTAATTCAGTAATCTCTGCTGGCGCAGATTGGATACATTTTGATGTTATGGATAATCACTATGTACCAAACCTTACAGTTGGCCCTATGGTCTGCAAGTCATTAAGAGAAGATGGAATTAAGGATTTTATTGATGTGCATTTAATGATTGAGCCCGTTAACGACTTAGCAAAAAGTTTTGCAAGCGCAGGAGCAGATTTGATCAGCTTTCATCCCGAAGCGGTAGAAAGCACGAAGGAAACAATAGATATAATTAAAGCATGTTCATGCAAGGTTGGTATTGCAATAAATCCTGACACATCATTGTCAGTTTTGGATGATATTGTTCATGAGATCGATTTAATTTTATTGATGAGTGTTTATCCGGGATTTGGCGGACAAGAGTTTATTGAAGACACAATTGAAAAAATTCAGGCTGCAAGAAATCTAATCGATAAACAAGACCATAAAATTTACTTAGAAGTTGATGGCGGCATTAACAATGAAACTATTTCGAGAGTTTCTAAGGCAGGAGCAGATGTTTTTGTTGCGGGGTCTGCTATTTTTGGATCATCAAATTATGAGCAAACTATTGAAAGTTTTCGTCAAAAAATTTCTTAGCCTTTTTTTAGTAGTATTTTCAATTTCATCTTTTGCTCAAATTGATGCAACTTTTGCGAATAAGAATGTTTCTTTAACCTTAACAATATCCAATACAGATGAAACAAGGCGAAAAGGCTTGATGCATCAAAAAGTATTAGAAAAAAATAGCGGGATGATCTTTATTTGGCCATCAAGCAAAATACAATGCATGTGGATGAAAAATACTTCGCTTCCTCTTAGTGTTGCCTTCATTTCTAGCAATGGGAGAATTTTAGAAATTTATGATATGGTCCCCTTTTCTGAAGAATCTATATGCTCTAATCAAAGAGCCCGAATGGCAGTTGAGGTTAATCAGGGATGGTTTGCAAAGAATAATATTATTGTTGGAGATAGAATAAATTTCTAGCAAAAAACAAAATGATTACAAAAGAAGAATTTAAAGATTATAAAAATAATAATTTTTCTATCCTCCCCATGGCTAGAGAAATTACCTCACCCGGAGACAATCCTTTATCTCTGTTCACAAAGATTGCTGATAAAAAAAATAATTTCTTGTTTGAATCTGTTGAAGGTGGAGATAAGTGGGCTCAATACTCAATTATTGGTTTTGGTTGCATGGACACTATAAAGGCGTATGGAAATGTAATAGAGACATCAATCGATGGGATGAATAAAAGATTTGTTTCTGATCATCCCCTTAAAGATATTGAAAAAATAACTTCTAAAGATCAATCGCCAAGTATAGCCAACTTGCCACGTTTTTATGGAGGATATGTAGGTTTTTTTGCATATGAAAGTGCCCAATATGCTGAAAAAAAAATATCTAGCTTGCCTGATAAAGAATCAAAATTCTCAGATCATATGCCAGATATACTTTTAGTCAAAGCAGAGCAATTAATTATTTTTGATAACTTAAAAAATTCAATAAGAATAATTTTTAATGCAAATTTGAAGCACATGTCATATTCATTTGCACAATCTAGATTAGATGAAATTGAAAACATCATTTTAAATTCATCTGTTGATCAGATTGAAAAATTTAATGAGACAACAAACACATCCGAATTTGATTCAAATTTTTCAAAGGAAGAATATCTTCAGGCTGTTAAAAAGGTTAAGTGTTATATTGAAGAGGGCGACGTAATGCAGGTTGTTTTAGCACAGGATTTTTCAGCAATTTTTGATAAAGATCCATTTAAATTATATAAAGCAATTAGAAAACTAAATCCCTCTCCATACATGTATTTTTTAAATCTTGGAGAGTATCAAATAGTTGGTGCTTCACCTGAAATCTTAGTGAGATTAGAAAATGGGGAAGTAACCTTAAGACCTATAGCGGGCACAAGAAAACGTGGAAACAATATTGAAGAGGATAAAGCAAATGAAGATGATCTTCTAAATGACCCTAAAGAAATAGCTGAACACTTAATGTTAATCGATCTTGGCAGAAATGATGTTGGAAGGGTTTCAGAGATTGGAACAGTAAATGTAACTGAAAAAATGATTATTGAAAAATACTCACATGTAATGCATATAGTTTCTAACGTGGTCGGAAGACTGCATGCAGGACTTACTTCTTTTGATGTTCTCAAGGCAGCATTGCCTGCAGGTACATTATCTGGCGCTCCTAAGATAAGAGCCATGGAAGTGATTAATGAATTAGAACCTAGTTCAAGAGGAATATATGGTGGCGCAATAGGGTATGTAGGTTGGAATGGCAACATGGACACAGCAATTGCCATAAGAACTGCTGTTATTAAAGATAATAAAATACATGTTGGAGCTGGGGCCGGAATTGTAGCGGATTCAATTCCAGAGAATGAGTGGGAAGAGTGCAAACAAAAATCTCAGGTATTTATTGACGCTATGGACATGATTTCATGATCTTGGTTATTGATAACTATGATTCGTTTACCTATAACTTGGTCCATTATATTGGAGAATTTAATTACGAAGTTTTAGTAAAAAGAAATGATGAAGTTACAATCTCAGAAATAAGGAACATGAATCCAGCAAAAATCGTGATTTCTCCAGGTCCATGTACTCCAAAAGAAGCTGGAATTTCAGTAGAGCTTGTTCAAGATTCTCAAGTACCATTATTGGGAGTATGTTTGGGTCATCAGTCGATTGGTGCGGCCTTTGGAGCAAAGATTATTAAAGCTCCACAAGTTTTTCATGGAAAAAAATCAGAAATTCGGCATTCTAATTCAAGCTTGTTATACAAAGGTATTCCAGATCCATATTCCGTTGTTAGATATCATAGTCTAATAATAGATAATGCAACTCTGCCAGAGGATTTAAGAGTCACCAGTTCGCTGATTGATGATCCTAATATCATTATGGGAGTAGAACATATCTCAAGACCAATTTATGGCGTTCAATTTCACCCAGAATCCATTGATACTCAATATGGCTTGAAATTAATATCAAACTTTTTAAATTTATGATCCAAGAATTTATCGAACAATTGGAAAAAAAAGAAGATCTTGATTTTCATTCAATGCAGTCTGCAATTGAATTGATTATGACAGGTGAAATTGATGATTCATTTATTGAAAGATTTTTATTAGCGTTAAACGAAAAAGGTATCAGTGAAAAGGAGATAACTGCAGCTGCAAATGTTATGAAAGATAAATCTTTAACTTTTGACATTGGCAATGGAGATCATATAGACACTTGTGGCACTGGCGGCTCTGGACTGCATACTTTCAATTGCTCTACCGCATCTGCATTTGTAGCTGCTGCAGGCGGTGCATCAGTTACAAAACATGGTAATAAAGCTGTTTCTAGCAAATCTGGTAGCGCAGATTTGTTGATAGCCGCTGGAGCTGACATTGCACATGAAAGAGAAAAACTCAAAACTATATTTAATCAAGTTGGATTTATTTTTTTATTTGCTCCCTTGCATCATCAGTCTATGAAATATGTAATGCCTACAAGACAGAAGATAGGCAAAAAAACTTTATTCAATTTACTTGGACCTCACACTAATCCCTGTGGAGCAAAAAGACAAATTTTAGGTGTCTATGAAAAAAATTTAGTTAAATCTTTTGCTTCAGTTGCTAAAAATTTATCCATGGACCACGTCCTAATTGTTCACGGTTTCGATGGATTGGATGAAATAACAATTACTGATTCAACTTATGTTGCAGAATTAAAAGATAATTCAATCTCTGAGTATCAAATTTCACCAAAGGACTTTGGTTTAAATGTGGGGAAGCTTTCTGAAATATCAGCCCAATCGCCTGAAGACAGTTTGCAGTTAATTAGAGAAGCATTCTCAGGAGATAAATCGGCTGTTCAAGATATGATTGCCCTTAATGCTGGCGCTGCTTTATATCTAGCAAAGGTAGTAAATTCTATTATTGATGGTGTCGAGCTCTCCTTCGAGCTAATGAATAATGGCATGGCCGCTGATAAGTTAGCCTCATATGTAAGAGTATCGAATAGCTGATGAGCATTCTTCAAAAAATAGTCGAGAATACAAGAGATAACCTAAAGGTTAAGAAAAAAAAATTAACTCTAGAAGAAATAAAGTCTTCTCTGAGAGAGCTCAGCCTTCCTAAAAGTAATTTTAAAAGCAATATCTCTAATAAAAATGAGGCAATCATTGCAGAAATAAAAAAAGCTTCACCAAGCGCTGGAGTTATTTCAAAAGATTTTAACCCAGTTGAAAAAGCAAAAGAATACGAATCTGTTGGAGCTGCAGCTCTTTCAATTTTAACTGAAGAAGATTTTTTCCTAGGTAATGATGAATATTTAAAAGCGGTAAAGAAGACAACTTCTCTACCTATATTAAGAAAAGATTTCATTATTGATGAATATCAAATATATGAATCAAAGCTAATTGGAGCGGATTGTATTCTATTAATTGCATCAATCCTTTCTGATCAGCAAATAGAAGAATTTGTAGCAATTGCAAAAAAATTAGAACTTGATTATCTAATCGAGGTTCATGATGAAAATGAACTCAAGAGGGTAGAGCTATATGAAGATGCTTTAATTGGTGTAAACAACAGAAATTTAAAAACCTTTGAAGTTGATTTAGATAATTCAGTTCGTTTAAGAAACTTATTTTTTAAAAAAAATATATTTATTGCTGAGTCAGGAATCAAATCTATGGATGATATTAATTATTTAAAACTCCATAATATTAACGTTTTCTTAATTGGTGAGGGTCTTATCAGAGGAGACTTTTTTAAATAATAGACAATTATCTTTTGTATTAAAAAAATGTTTAATCCATTGGATAGGCAATAATATCCATAGGTTTTAGCTCTTTCTTGAGCTTATTAAAGTTTTTATAGTAAAGCTTAAACCCTCCATTTTCATACAGCCAAATATTTGACACTCTTGCTTGATAATCATTATTAATTTTTCCATTAGAATATGTATAGCTCCCTGAAAGGTAATACAAAGTTAAATATACCTTTTCAGCAAGTTGGATTATTCTGATGTTAGATGGAATAACATCTGATTTAACTCTTGAGTAGTAATTTATGACGGATTTCAAGTCAGGGGGAGGATCTTCATAAAAATGATTTTCAGATGATGAGCCAGTAATTGCTCCTATTTTACTTTCATAAAAATAAATAGTTTCAAAGTCTCGGGTATTCCTTGCCTCCCAAAATTTTAATAGGCTATCTTTAAGCGCTTTTTCGTTATTTTCTGCAAATAAATTAATACTAAGAAAACAAATCAAAAAAAATGATTTCATCATATATATTTACTTGTAGATGTCATCATTTTTGCGGTAAATTGCATGATTTTTTTTACTGGAATTTTTAGTTCTTCGCTCCCCTTGTCTACTGCCTGACGAGCATGAAGATCTTCATCCTCTTTCATCGTCTTCAATATTTCTATCGTTTCTTTGTCTTTAGGTGATATTTTATCAAGGTGACGATCGAGATGAGCAACAACTTGTTTCTCAGTTTCTTCAACAAAGCCTAAGCTAACTTTTTCTCCAAACCTTCCAAAGATTGCTCCAATAGCAAAGGAACCGGCATACCAAATTGGATTAAGAATGGAGCCCTTTCCCTCCAACTCATCTAAGCGTTTTTTACACCATACTAAATGGTCAGTTTCTTCGTCCCCAGCCTCAATAAGGTGTTTTTTAATATCCACATCTTTACATACTAGCGACTGCCCACGATAAAGGGCTTGAGCTGCTACTTCGCCAGCAAGATTTACCCGCATCATTTGGATAGAAATTTTTTTTTCTTCAGCCGTCATTTCTTCAGTATTTTTTTCACCAGGTTCTGGAGGATATGTTCTACCTGTTCCAGATTTTTTATTTGAAAGCGTTTTTAATGCAATATCACACTCATTTATAAAGTTATCTATCAGATTCATCTTATTCCTTTATCTCCAATATCTTTTCTACAGAAAGCACCATTAAATGCGACGGATTTTACCAAACTATATGCTTTATGTTGAGCCTCTCTAAGATTTTTACCTAGGGCAGTGGCACAAAACACTCTGCCACCTGATGTAAAAATTTTATTTTGATCTAGCTTTGTGCCGGCATGAAAAAGTTTTACTCCATCTAAATCTATGGCTTTAATTGTGACCTCAATATTTTTTTTATATTTTTCAGGATAACCCTCGCTAGCAATTACCACACCACAGGCATGTTGTTTAGTCCATTCAATCTTATGATTGTCTAGATTATCATCAATTGCAGCAATGCATAATTCAACCAGACTTGATTTTAATCTCAACAATATAGGTTGAGTTTCAGGATCGCCAAATCTGCAATTGAATTCAAGAACCTTTAACTCTCCATCTTTGATCATTAGTCCAGCATATAGAAATCCTAGATATGGCGAACCTTCATTAATTAAGCCATGCATAGTAGGCTGCATTACCTCATTAAGAATTTTTTTGTGCATTCTTTCATCGACTATTGGCGCCGGTGAATATGCGCCCATTCCACCAGTATTAAGCCCAACATCGCCATCACCTACAGCTTTATGATCTTGACTTGTTGCCAATGGAATAATTTTATCTTTGCTTACGACAGCAATAAAACTCGCCTCTTCACCACTAAGAAATTCTTCAATGACAACACTTGATCCAGCAATACCAAACGTATTATCTTTAAAAATACTTACCAAAGTTTCCAAAGCTTCATCTTTAGTTTGGCAAATAATTACACCTTTCCCAGCAGCTAAGCCGTCGGCTTTTACTACAGTTGGATAGGGAATTTTATCTAAGTGATTTTTTGCACTTTCAAAACTGCTAAATGCAGCATAATTGGCGGTAGGAATCCCATATTTTACAAAAAAATCTTTTGAAAATATTTTAGATCCCTCTAATTGAGCTGCAGCACTTGAAGGCCCAAAGGTTTTAATATTTCTTTTTTGTAAATAATCTACCAGTCCGTCTACAAGGGGTTGCTCGGGACCAACAATGACTAAGGCAATATCTTTTTCAATACAAAAATTTTTTACAGCCTCAAATTCACTTATATTGATAGAAATATTAGACAGTTTATTTTCTAATGATGTCCCTGCATTTCCTGGGCAAACAAATACCTCTGAAACAGATTGATCTTGCGCCGCCTTCCATGCCAAAGCATGTTCTCTTCCGCCGGATCCAATAACTAGAATATTCATCTTAGTGTCTGAAGTGGCGATTTGAAGTAAACATCATAGCTATATTATTTTCATCAGCAGCCGATATGACCTCTTCATCTCTGATTGAACCACCTGGCTGAATGATAGCTGCGATTCCGCTTGAGGCCGCTTTATCAATCCCATCTCTAAATGGAAAAAAAGCGTCTGATGCCATTACGGCTCCTTGGACCTCTAAACCTTCCTCTTTTGCCTTAAGATTTGCAATCTCAGCGCTAATTACTCTACTCATTTGCCCAGCACCAATTCCAATGGTTTGTTTGTTTTTTGCATAAATAATTGCATTAGATTTAACAAATTTTGCAACCCTCCACGCAAACATAAGATCATTGATTTCATCTTTTGAAGGTTGTCTTTTTGTTACGCATTTAAGGTTTGCTTCGGGAACAATTAAAGTATCATCGCTTTGTATTAATATTCCGCCAGAGACTTTTTTAATGACTCCTGGGTATGGATTATCTTGCTCAAGGTCTAAACATAGCACCCTGATGTTCTTTTTTTTAGCAAGCTCCTTTAAAGCAGCATTCTCAAACCCAGTTGCCAAGACAACCTCAACAAATTGACGGGTATTAATTTCTTCAGCAGTTGCTTTATCTAGCTTTCTATTAAAGGCAATGATTCCACCAAATGCTGAAGTTGGATCAGTTTTAAAGGCTAAGTCATAAGCATCATAAATACTATTAGCTTCAGCAACTCCACAGGGATTAGCATGTTTAACAATTACACATGCTGGTTCATCAAATGCCCTAACACACTCCCATGCAGCGTCAGCATCAACTATATTATTATAGGAAAGCTCTTTGCCCTGAAGCACATCTGCATTGGCAATATTTTTATGCTTTAAATTAGAGAATGTTAATAAATCAGCAGTTTGATGAGGATTTTCTCCATATCTCAATGATTCACTTTTTTCAAAGTCGTATTGATGAGCATTTGAAGAAATATTTTTTAGATAATTTGTAATAGAAGCATTATATTCAGTCATAAGCTGAAATACTTTTTGTGAAAGCTCTTTTCTAAATGCATATGAAATGCCACCTTGAGTTTCCCAGTCTTGTATTAATCGACTGTAATCATTTGGATCAGATACTACTGCAACATCCTTAAAGTTTTTTGCTGCAGCTCTAATCATGGTTGGCCCACCGATATCAATTTTTTCAATGGCTTCTTCGAATGAGCAATCCGAAGCAATTGATTCTTGAAATGGGTATAGGTTAACAATAACTATATCAATGACCTCAAAGCCTCTATCGGCTAAAACCTCTATATCGATCTCTCTTCTTGCTAGAATCCCAGCATGAATTTTTGGATGCAAGGTTTTCACTCGACCATCCATCATTTCATCAAAGCCGGTAAATTCAGAAACTTCTAATACCTCATCAGTAATTTCTTTAATGGCA
>CACBPT010000005.1 GCA_902541245.1 uncultured SAR86 cluster bacterium
ACTTTATGGGTGATAAGAACTCATTTAATATAAATATTGATTTTGAAGATAATCAAACTTTTGAAAGATGGGAGAGAACATATTGCGATGTTGTGAGGTGCGCTGAAATTAGGACTCGAGATAACTAAATTTTAAAAATGTCCCGGAAAATGCTTAATTAATGTATCAAGGTTATTACTATAATTTTTCCAATAATCTAGGCCAGTTTTATACATGGGCTGTCTAACCTGTTCAGAGCTAGCTGTTTTTACTGGGCGTTTTGATTGATGAAAGTTTAAACAATTGTCTTCAAACTTTACATTACAAAATTCTAAGAGATCTGAAATTCTTTGATTAGGATTTTTGATAATGTCCTCGTAGCTAACAGTGAAGATTTCACCTGGGAATAACTTATTCCAATAATCCATTAGTCTAATATAGTCTTTGTAATATCTTGCAATATCATCAAGGTCATAAGTAAAGTGTTGGCCTTTAGCAAAATACTGTTTAAAGCAGCTAAAACATGCATCCATTGGATTCCTTCTTGCATCTATGATTTTAGCTTTAGGCAAAATTAATTTTATAAGGCCAATGTGTACAAAATTATTTGGCATTTTGTCAATAAAAAATGGTTTAAAAGATCTAGCCCATTTTGTTTCATTAATATATTTTTTTCCTAAGTCCTCAAATGATGACTGATCAAGTTTCAATAAATTATTTGGATAGCCATTTTCTTGATCAATTAACTTTATATCTCTAGAAATTGCCAAAATATTTGGCAATTCTTGTGTGCCTTCTATTAAAGAATGAGATGCGAGGATTTGTTCAATCAATGTTGATCCTGATCTGGGTAAACCCAAAATAAAGATTGGATCTTCATAGCTTGATTCGGCTTTTAATTTGTATAGATCATGATTTTTTTCAAAAAAATCTATTAACTCATCGATGGAGATTTTATAGTCTTCAGCGTTATAACTTATCTGCTTTCTCTGCAACCAATTCCCTTGAGCATAATGTTTAAACGATTTATCGAAATGTTTTTTTGACTCATAGGCTTTTCCAAGTGCAAAGTGCATCTGAATTAGCTCTTTTGGATGTATGTTTTTGTTAAGAGATGACTCCATGTTAATAATTTCTTTATCTGAGAATTCATAAGTCTTTAGATTTGCTAAGCTCCAATATGCTTCACCAGATAATGGAAAATGCTTTATTGCATTTTGATATGCATCCTCACATCTTTTTCTTTCTCCAACTGTTTTCAAAGCGTGGCCAAGACTGAGAAAGACTCGAGGATTTTCAGGATTAATTTTTAATGACTTATCATATAATTTAATACCTTCGTGATATTTAGATAACTTAATATAAACAGTTCCTAAAGATACCAACGCTTCAAAATTATTTGGATCCAACTTAATGAGATTCATAAATGCTGGGACAGACTTTGAAAGTTTATTTTGAATCCTATAAAGTTTTGCTAGATTGTCCCAAGCTAATGAAAAAGTTGGGTCTAATTCAAGGACTCTTAAAAAAAGTCTCTCAGATACCTCATAGTCTTTTGTTTTAAATGCAAGCAGTCCTAATAACCTTAAAGCATCGACATTATTCTTATCTTTTTTAAGAACTCGTTTATATGCATCTTCAGCAAGCTTTAATCTTCCTGCTTTGACGTGTCTAATTCCCTTATATAAATCGCTGTATTTTTTATCTGACTCAAAGAAGCTCTGAATAACTTGATCAGATTCCTCTTCCCTATCATTTTCAATATGTATATTTGAAATTAAACGAGCGGTAGTAATGGATGGAAATTTTTTATGAAACTCAATTAAAGCAGACTCATATGCGCTATTGTCATTTAAGAATTGATAAACTTTTACCAATTTTTCATGATGCTCCTTATTATCAGGTTCAAGTTGAATAAGTTTTTTAATAAACTTTAAGGCTTTCTCAGCCCTATTTAATTTTATATTGATATCTAAAAGTAAAGACAAGGCTTTAAGGTTAGAAGGATAGATATTTAAAATTTCTTCAAGTTGTTCTATACATTCATTTAAATTATTATTGTTAAGTAAATCACTGGCGTTATCTAATGCAATCTTAAGGTTGGTATTCTCTGACATATGTTTATTAAAATAAGTACAGAATGGAATAAAACTATTATCTCACTTGCGATTATACTATCTGTGCTCTTATCAATATATGTATTGTCTGATCCTGTTGGAAGTTCAAAGCTACTTTTCGAACTATATGACTCTTTGACAATCTTTTTTGAACCGACCTATATGTATGGAAGTTTTTCGGTATTAATTTTTCTAATGTTTATTGCAATATCAAAATATGGTGATGTAAAAATTTCTTTGCAGAATAAGGAAACACATTCATTTTTTTCATGGGGCTCAATGCTCTTTGCTGCAGGGATTGGCGCAGCTCTTTTGTACTGGGCAACAATTGAATGGATAGATTATTTTAATATATTAAGATCCCAGAGTTTAGATATTGATACCGCGTTGTTGTATTCAAGAACATATCCTATTTTCCATTGGTCATTTACTGCTTGGGCCATATATTGCTTGCCTGCAATTGCGTTTGGGTTAGCAATCACAAAAAATCAAAAATCCAAATTAACATTCTCTGGAATATTTAATATCAAAAATAAGTTCTTGGAGGTTTTATTTGATTCATTATTCATTGGAGCAATACTTTGTGGAGCAGGAGTTGGACTTGGCTTATCCTTCCCATTAATTTCTTCAATTTTATCAAATGTCTTCAATATTGAAAAAACTTTTAATCTAGATATTTTTACAATAGCTGTTTGTCTGTCAATATTTGCAACCAGTGCATATCTTGGAATTCAAAAAGGAATAAAGAGGCTAAGTAATTTTAATATTATTTTAGTTTTATTATTTTTAGTCTTAATTTTTATTTTGGGGCCAACACAGTATATTTTTACTAAATCAATTGGGAGTTACTTGTTCTTATTTAAGCAATATCCTGAATTCAGTTTCGCAACTGGAACAGCAATCAGTAAGGATTGGTCGGTTTTTTATTGGGCTTGGTGGATGGCATTAGCCCCCATGGTCGGCGCCTTCATTGTTAATATATCTAATGGGAAATCATTGAGATCTATTATTCTAGGAGTAATATTTATTGGCAGCGTTGGTTGTATGATAAGCATGTCTGTATTATCAAATTTATCAATCTATCTATTTGAATCAGGGCTTTTGAATTCGCCCATGCTTTTAGAAGACGGGTTGCTAAATAGAGAGCAAATAATAATTAAAACTTTATCGACTTTGAGTTTTAGTAATTATCTTTTAATTGGCTTTGGAATAATTTGTATTATCTTTTTATGCACAACCTATGACTCTACCTCATACATTCTAGCTTCAGCATCTATGAAAAGTTCAAATATTGAGAGCTCAGGTAATTTAAGGTTGATATTTGCGATTTTACTTGTTATTCAACCCACCCTCTTGATGTTTCTTGGAGGAGTTGATTCATTTAAGTGGATAATGGTTATATTTTCAGTTCCGTTATTGTTTGTATATCTATTGCTGATGATTTCTATAGTTAAAAATATTATTGCGATTAAAAAAGCATAGAGCCTTCATCTTTCAATAAAGGCTTATGATTTAACGAATTATATCTAGTATCTATACTTGAATCTTAAACCAATAACTCTTGGTCTATTTTGAGTCCTTCTAATATCTCCAAAATCATCATACCTTGATAGATATCCATTTTCATCAGTAAGATTGCTAATAAATACTTCCATAGACCTATTATTTGACTCAACACCAACTCTCATGTTAGCTATAGCATATGATGGCAACTTAAGCTCATTGGCCTGACTGGTGTATCTATCGCCTGTATATGAGTAATCAACGGAGACATATCCAGGCATACCAAAAATACTTAACACCTTATCTAATCCTAAAACATAAGATAGCTCGGGAACGTATGCAAGTCTATTTCCTGAATTAGCCTGAAGAACTCCAGACACATCATAGTAATCCTCTGACAAAGTAGGATCGTTAGAAACAACATAGCCTGACAAAGTTAATGAGTCATTAGGTTTGTAGGTCGCATCAAGTTCAAGACCATTAATTTCTGCATTACCCACATTATCAACAAAGGCAACTGTTGAATAAGCCAAATTGTATGTGGTAGATTGAAAATCACTCCAATCCATCATGAAGTATGCCCCATTGAGAATAAGTTTTCCGTCTGCTAGGGTTGACTTGAATCCAAGCTCAAGACTTTCTAAATAGTCAGAGTCATATGTTTCAGGAATAAAAGCAGTTTGAGCAGGCCTAACCCTATTAATGCCGCTGGCCCTAAAGCCCTCTGAATAGGTTCCATACAACATTACGTCTTCATTTAAGTTGTGAGCTATATTAACTTTTGGTACAACTCCTGAATCACTAGAATTAAATACCTTATCTACACCGTCAAATACACCAAAATAACCATCTTTTGCGTTTACCATAGTGTCCTGATCATATGATCTAAAGCCTAAGGTTAACTTAGTTTTATCATTAAGGTTGAAGCGACCTTCTCCAAAAAAGGCCTCTGTATCCTCTTCTCTTGTATTATCAAGATTCCACCACTGGCCATTAGGAACATTCCATGACAAATTACCTGGATTTGATCCAGGCCATAGGTAAGCAATTTCATAGTCTCTTTTAGAGGATTCACTAAAGGCGCCAAGTATCCACTGAAAACCTGAGTCGCCTTTTGATTGAATTCTTATTTCGTATGAATCTCTTTCATGATTGTCGATTTGCGTGTATGACATTCTTGGATCCTGACAACCTGAGATATTATAATAATAATAGTAATCATAATAGTCACAGGTATAGGTGGGACCATCATAATTATAATATTCTACATATTCTGAATAGTCATAAGTGTATTCAACATCTCTTTCAAAAGATGAGGCTGTAAAAGTATATTCAACGTTATCATTTAGATCGCCGCTCAATGATAATGAAATTTGACTAAAGTCATCATCAAAATACTCTTCATTAAATCGAGAATTTGATCTCGGGCCGACAGCTTCATCAGTCTCCCAAGATCCACCAAATTCAGAAGTTTGATCAAGCATAGAAAGATCAAGGTTTTGCCCCATGATTTCTGAAGCTAATCTAATTCGATATCCACTTTTATTAAGTTCATTGTAATCATCTTCTGCAAATGCGCTGTTATCAATTGTATAGCCGCTACTTGTAAAAGTTTTAGTTGACAGTTCGTTATCAATCCAACCTCCATCTTGAAGATCATATGCACTGACTCTTACAGCAGTATTAGCACCAAGAGGCATATTTATGTATGCTTCTAACGATTGATCATTTGATCCATCTTCAATGGACCCATACTCAAGGTCAAAGCCGTAATCTACAGAGGTAACATCGGGTTTTTTTGTAATAATTTTTATGTTTCCAGAAGTTGAACTTGAGCCATATAAAGTTCCCTGTGGCCCACTAAGAATTTCCACTCGCTCAACGTCAAAAACATGCAAATCAGGTGTTTGGCCAATTGTGGTCAAAGGCTGCTCATCTAAATATAAGGCTGTTGTTGAGGCCGCTCCTGAAGGATTTCCAAATCCACCATCTGAGACACCTCTGATATAAAAAGTAGAATTACCTGGCCCGCCGGCATCCAATGTAACGGCTGGAGATAGATTTGCAATATCATCAAGACCTTTGACATTTTTGAGGTCTAATTCAGCTGCACCTATTGCTTGAACGCTCATCGGAACGTCTTGCAGATTTTCTGACCTTTTGCTCGCTGTTACAACAACCTCCTCTAAGTTCTCCTGAGCAGAAACATTAGATGATTGAGCTACGCCCAGTCCAAGTGTTAAGGCACCAAGATACGGCAGAGCAAAATTATTGTCTTTAAATATATCCCTTAATATATGAGTTACTGGATCTGCTTTTTTTTCAAAAAGCGGTTTTAAATAAATAGATGACATGTCTTCCCCCCGAAAGAATACATTTAACTTCTTATTTTATAATGTAATTAGGCCTTAAACACAAGTTTGTTGGCACATTAAAACTGCTAGCTTAATTTTTAAGGTCAAATAACAGATTTATTAAAAAATCGTTACCCCATTCATTAGCAATTGAAAAATTGCACTCTGAATAATCAAGGTTTGATTGAGGTGGTGAGAAACAAAACCCAACATTTCTATCAATGCCAGGCCAAAAATGACCTGCATCTTTATTTAAAAGGCTGATAACTTGAACATTATTCTTGCAACCTGAGGCTGTATTTTTTTCAAAATCATCATATAAATTAAAATCTGATTGTTTGAAGTTCTTACATTCAAATTGTTTTGACCAGGCATTAAATGTATCTTCCATTGGCTCATAAAAATAGCCGTCTGACGCTCTGATATTAATTGGGGGAACGATCGTGTCTTTAACGCTTCCATAGATAATAAAATTCACTGGCTCTTTCGGAATGCAGCTAAGGTCTTTTTGTTGCATGCCTACAACATTTACAACTCCTTTAAAAATACTAGGATATTTACAGGCCAGTGCTTGAGCCATCATGCCACCATTACTCATACCTAATAAATATATATCTCTAATTTTATGGTCTTCCTTTGCGCGATCAATTATTTTTTTTATAAAGCCAAGATCATCGCTACAGCTTGCCCAAGCACAACGCCCTCCTTCACTACAATTAGGATACTGGGGATAAATATCTGCATCTACAGCACATATTTCACCATTTGGTGTTTTAGTCTTTGAGCCTGCCAGATCATTCCAGGAGGAAACAAATGAGCTAGGATCATCCTTAACGCTATTAAAGTAAAGTCCTTGTGGGTAAATTGCTAAAAATTTATATTTGTCTGCTGCATCATTAAATCCGCCAGTAGTTTGCTTTTCAAATCCGGTAGCTGTTCCTGTATAGCCATGGATACCAATAAATAAATCAACTTCATTTTTAAGATCTAGGTCTACCGGAATATATTTTATGTAAGTTCTATTAATTGATTCATGATCTATCGCATGTTCTGTCATTGACTCTGATAGCACCGATAAAGACAAGAAAAACAAAGCTAAAATGTTGATTTTTTTGCTGATAAAATTCATTTTTTTAAATCTACTCTCAGATAAAGGAGTATCCAGAATAAAACTTCTTATTTTTTATAATTTCCATTATTAAAGGTTATTTGCTTTAAACAATATATATCCTGAAATGAACTCGCCTAAGAAAGTAATTGCTGTTATTAGCAGACCAACAATTAAATAGAATTTATATGATTTGGATTGTGCTTTATGCTCATTCCATCCAATTAACAAATACACAAGGCCCAAAATGTATAAAGTTAATGAAGAGAAATAATTATCTAAGTACATTAGTAGAATGGATAATGCGAGTCCAATAACTGCGGTAATATGAAGAAACTTGAGCATAATCAATACTATACTTTAGTATCTACCTTGTTTCATCGCCTTGATAAAATAACGATCCAACGACCAAGGTTTAAAATGTCGGCTAGCGCAGCCGAGACATACGTAAGAGCTGCAGCCCTTAGAATGCTGCTAACGGCTCTTTCATTTGACTGCGATACATAATTCCCCTCCCTTAATATAGGAAGTGCTTTCGAAAAACTTGCATCAAATTCAATCGGCAGAGTCACTGCATGAACCATCATGCGAGCGATAAATCCGGATAGCCCAACGAAAAGCAATAAAGAAAATGGCATTGGATGCCGCGTAATAATACCGATCACTGGAGATAAAGAGATTATTAAAGCACTCCAACGGGCCACCTTATCAATAACTGGAACCATCTTTGTTCTAGTAGCCAAACGTTTATCACCTTGCTGATCCTGAATGGCATGTCCAACCTCATGCGCGGCAATTGCGATTGCTGTTAACGATTTGGATTCATAGTGCTCTCGCAAAAGCCTAACTTTTTTTTCAATTGGATCATAGTGATCTCCCAGCTCAGTTACTTCGACCGTCACATCTTTTAAAGAAAATCGCTCAATCAAATGCTTTGCAAGTTCTCCCCCAGTGCCTGGCATTTCAGACTTTACAGTTGAATACCTCCTCATAACCAACTTTACCCATAAAGATGGCCCAAATATTAGTGCTAGAACTATGAGCGCGCCGGCTGCTAAAACCATGTTTGATACTCCTAAAATTTATTCTGCAAACGAAACAAATTTGCAACTATAGAGTTTATATGGTGATTTAATTTTATTTTAAAAGTTATCCATGTTTTTTTACTAAGTTTATCGCCCATTTTATTACGTTTGGATTTTTCTCAGTATTAAAAATGAATTCTTGCCCAAACCCTTTATAGAAGATTCTAGATTCCTTCTTATTCTCCCACTGCATTCTGTTTAAAAATAATCCTTCTGTATTTGAAAAATATTCTGAGGGCAGTTTCCATCTAGATCGTGTTTTGTTTGCTTCGGTCAGAATCAAATCATCATGTGTCTTTTTAAATAAACCGTGGCCCCTGTCAAAAACCTTTTTTTCATTAATCTCTAAAGTTTTTTTTCCTACATAGATAGTATTATTTGAAAATTTAGAGGTGTCTCCAAATCCATGAGGATGAGCAATGTTCTTTTCTTTGAGATATGTGATAATTGCCTCTGACCCTTCTATGATTTCTTTTATTTGCAACCATCCAAACAGATGATGTAAATCTCTTCCTTTAATTGAAAAGTTCTTAAACCATCCAAAGAATAGAAATAAGTCTCCTGGACCTACACTATTATTTTTTAATTCGGTTTGAGAGGAACTTGCTTGACCAAAAATACCGATATCTTCATTTAGAAGTGGGTCATTGTGACAATAGTCTGAAGGTTTGATCTTAGATGACACCTCTTTTAATAATTCTGTGCCTGATGTTCCACAAAAATTTAAATCTTCATACTTTTTTGGGGAGGGATGATCTTGAGGAATCGGTATAGAAAAAATTCTTCCATCGTTGAATATAGGTGAGGCGCTGCCCCCTGCTTTAGCATCAAATCCTTTTCTGCTTAGAATTATTCTTTTCAACTTATGAAATTAAAAAAACACGCCTATAAATCTATTCCACCGTAACGGATTGAATTTGAAATCACTTTCATTGTCTTAATATATTAAGTTATAAGCTTCGGTATTATTCCTAGTTGAGCCAGAATACCAAAGATAATTAACAATATAATGCTAGTGAGCATTTTAAGGTTCTTCTGTTGAATAAATTCAAATAAGTCGTCTTCTATAAATTTTCTTATCCAATCATCAGCTTTACCCATCAACTTAACAGCTTTTCTTGTCCATTTGTCAGTCACATCAATTATTAACAATGAAAATGCTGAAATGATAAGCCACACAAAACCATTAAGAGTCATGTCGATTAGCCAACCTATAATCACCCAATTTATTTCCATTATTAAACCCTGAAAATCTAATTTTATTTTTATACTCCACCGTCACTGAGAAGATTAAACTATCTACTTTTATTAATCCTCATAATCATTATACTTACAGAACTTTTTTTTAAACTTTTTCCTATCCATTTTTTTAAAAGAAAAGTGTTTATCTAGTATCATATCGCCATGAAAATAAATTCATTCACGCCGCCAAATAGGATTTTAATGGGTCCAGGTCCATCTGACGTTTGTGACAGAGTTTTGGAAGCTATGGCTAGACCAACTATTGGTCATCTAGATCCTATTTTTATAAAAATGATGGATGAAACAAAACAGTTACTTCAATATGCATTTCAAACACAGAATGAGTTAACTTTTGCCTTATCGGCTCCTGGTATGGCAGGTATGGAATCTTGCTTTGCAAATCTTGTTGAACCTGATGACAAAGTAATTATCGCTAAAAATGGTTTCTTTGGCGAAAGAATGAAGGAGAATGTCGAACGATTTGGTGGAATACCAATAGTTATTGATGATGAATGGGGAACAAAAGTAGACTTAAATAAAATTGAATCAGCCTTGAATGAACACAAGGATGCAAAAATTGTTGCTTCAGTTCATGCTGAAACCTCTACCGGGGCTCTTACAGATCCAGAATCAATTACAAAATTAGCACATGACCACGGATGTTTATCAATTGTAGATACTGTAACTGGTTTGGCTGGAGTTCCTTTAAAAGTAGATGAATGGGGAATTGACGCAATTTATTCTGGTACACAAAAGTGTTTGTCTGCTTCTCCTGGTCTATCGCCAATTAGTTTTAGTAATGCCGCAAAGGAAAAGATTAAGAATAGAAAATCAAAAGTGAAAAGTTGGTTTCATGATTTAAACTTAATCATGTCATATTGGGAAGGAGAAGGAGGCCGATCTTATCATCATACTGCACCAATAAATTCATTGTATGGACTGCATGAAGCCTTGATAATGTTAAGTGAAGAAGGCCTAGAAAATTCATGGAAAAGACACAAAGAGAACCATCTTCAACTCCGAGAGGGCTTAGAAAAATTAAATATAGAATTTTTAGTAAAAGAAGAGGACAGATTGCCTCAATTAAATGCTATCTATATTCCTGATGGTGTAAAAGATCTTGAATCAAGACAAAGACTGTTAAACGAATTTAATCTCGAAATTGGAGCTGGTCTTGGAGTTCTTGCAGGAAAAGTTTGGCGCATTGGACTTATGGGACAATCTTCCAATAAAAAGAATATTGAGTATTGTTTAAATTCTCTTGCGGAAGTAATTTAAAATTTTAAAAATCACTCTTACTATTCTTCTATGTTTTCCAAAGTCTCACGTAAGATTTCTATAGTCTCGATAGAAATTTTTCCTGAAACATTTGCGCCCACAAAAGTTATCAGCATTATGAATAAACCAACCCAAAAACAACTTGTTGAATTTTCCTCACCCTTATAAATATATCCTAGGGCAACCATCATCATTCCCAGCGCATAAAATAACCAAGAACCATAATAACTATCATACTCAGATAATAAAACTGCAAATATAAATGCGGAAGTCAGGAATATTCCAATAAACTTTTTCATATTACTTCAATCTTTTTATTCTCTGTTTTGTTCTACTCCACCGTAACTGATTGAAATAAACTCAACCTGTTTTTTACAATTCAAAGATCTCGTCTAGAATAAACATCTCAACACCGCCTGTTATTTTGTCCTCTGACATTGCCTCTGCAGTTGCTGGATCATTAAATACTCTTACAAACTTATCAACATCATTTGTTTCAAAAACAGCAATTACTGTTTTATCATTTGCTGTCCCCATATGCGCAAGAGAAACGCCCTGACTTTTAAATAAATCATCATGGGTCTTAAACTTTTCTCTCCAGTGATCAACGCTCTCCACTTCTGCTCTTACTGCTATTAACATTTAGTATCTCCTTTATAGTCCATTGTAAATTACTTTTTTATTCATAAACCTCTCCTAAGCAAAATAAAATTAATAATGCGGTCTAGACAGGTTAATAATGCCACAAACACCCATTTGAATTGACCTCCATCTTCAAGAATAGATGTTAAGACAACTCCTAGAAAAACAGAATGAATAAACCATCTTTTTTTAAATATTTTACATTCTGTAAAAAGGACGTATTTTAAAATTCTCAGTACTAATATAATAAATTCAAAACTTTTCACTATAATTTTATCAACCAATAAATCTTTCTCTATTCAACTGATACTGATTAGTTTAAACAGTGATTTAATTATTTATTTTCCAGTTGAAATATTTATTGGAATTATAGCGATCTTTAATTTCCAATAATCTCCTCTTTTTATTAAAGTTAAATTTGTATCCGTAGATATAAGTTCAATATCTTGATTGTTAAACCTAGTAAAGTTAGTTTTATATATTGCAAAATCTTCTTGTGAAACTATTGGATCTATCGAATTGATTTTTGAATATGACCAACCTTCTTTTTTTAAGTTTTCATAATTAACAATTTCACTGTAACTTTTTGCAACTACTATTTCATCACCAACAAAATAAGTAATTGGTAAATCCCAAAGATCATTAATTTTATTTATATCCATCTCATTGAAATGATAGAAAAAATCTTCGATCACTTTCTCTGGGTTGTTGTTTGCGTCTTTTGCAAATAACAAAGAAGAAAATAAAAATAAAGTTAATAAAATGTTTCTCATGTAAATCACTGTTTAAAACTACTCCACGGTAACGGAGTATTCTTACCCCACCCCATATTTAATATTTTTAGATTATCGCATAAGTTAAAAGGGTATATCTTCGTCTCTGTAGACATGAATAACATTTTCATAGTTAGTTGCAGAGTTTTTTGCAGAGTTTTTTGATAAGGGTTTAGTGGTTCCACCCTCCCAGTCTGAAAAAATTTCATTTGTTTTTGATTTTACGAACTCATTTATTTCCTCTTGGGATATCATTACCCTTGAAAATGTTCCCCCAAGCAACTCATTAAGACTGTTTGCAACAATTGTTAACATCATAATTGATCCTGTAATTGGCAATGTTAAAAATCTTGCAACAAACAATGGAAGATATGCTGCTAAATTTTTATCACCAACTTTTTCTTCGGGATAACTCATAATTTCCATAAAACCATCATTAAACTCTTTTATAATTTTTGGATCCACGACTCCTTGTAACGATTTATAGTCTTTTCTTGAAATATGTTTTCTAGCATACTTTCTAGCATTGAGTTTGAACTTTTCTTTTTCTATTTCTATTTCTACTAATAATTTTTTTGGTGTTTCTTCTAGAAATGAAACAATATAAGTATCACTTTTGTAATCATTACAAACCCAACACAATGTTTGAATATTGTATTCACTCAATTCAAGATCAGGTCTTAATTTTCTGGGAATAATGTGATCGCCACACAACCTTTTTGTAGAACCACACCTTAAACAAGATTTGTCTCTTTTTCGAATCTTTTTGCTTAACGACTTCCACTCTTTGGAATTAAGAAAATCGTCTTTTGCCATCTTATTTGAAACCTTTGAAGTTTTTAACAACTATAAAAACTATTACCCCAATTATTATTCCAACCAAGGAATCAAACCAACCTACGGGTCTAACATTAGAAACATAAAACATAAATGCTGTGACCCCTAAAATTATTGCAATTATTGTTGAAATGCTAAATCTCATAAGATCATCTTCTCAATAATTTTAAATAACTACAAGATTTGAAATGTGGCGAGGTCTTTATTCGACGGTTACTGACTTGAACAAAACAGTGATTTAACTCCAACCCTTTTGTATTAATGTCATCTACTATCCAAAATGTTTATCTAAAATTTCTTTAAGAGTGATGTTAAATAGAAAATTATAATCTTTTTTTGTTAGATAAGTATTTTCTTCATTATGATCACTAACAGGGTAAGTTTTATCATCAATATATTTCCAGTAATCAGAATCTATCAAGGCACAGACAGACAGTAGGGCGTCTTGATATATATCTATTTTGGTTTGATAGTATCCATGGTCAATAACTCCTTTCCCGCTTGAATCAACGTTTCCATAACCAGAATTCGTAGCATCTACTATTCTCATGTAAACATCAAAGAGATAAGCATTATTTGTTTGTTCGCAGTGCAGTTTAGCAATTTCTCTATTTTTTATGCTGACTTCGGTCCCTCTAGTCATTTCTGACTTTATTAGTAAATAAAATACTTTTCTTAGAGAATCATTTTTTTCACAACACTTATTAATTGCACTGTCTATAGTTTCTGCAACCTTAGGTTGATTGTAATGTCTCTTTAATGAAAATCCTACAAAAAATGCCTTTAGAGGTAGTATGTTTATATCTAGAGATGTTTTCAATTTAAATCACTGTTCGAAACTACTCGACAGTCACTGAGTAGATTTAACTGTCTACTTGTTGGTTTATGGAATCTAATTAAAAATTCTATGTGCCTTTCTTTCATTAAACTTCTATGTTGTTTTGCTGAACTTCTTGTGAGTCAATGTAAACAAACATGCTCCAATTATAGTCCATAGAATATCATTCCAATCGAAGACACCTCTTCCAGGTGTAAAAATTGTAATGAACTCATTGGCAATTAATCCCAATATGGAGATTCCTACTGACCAATAGAGTCGATTTTTAAATAAAGATGAATAAGGTTTGGATACTTCTGGAATCACCACATATAACAGAGCAGGCAATCCAATTCCTGGCAAGAAATTTGGAGCAACCCCAAGAAGATAAATTATTATTTCATTGGCACCATCATAATTTGGTCTTATGTAATCCTGGACTATAGAAAAAAGCAAAAAAGAAATAGCAAAAATAATGTAATAAACGAACTTTCTATTCATTTTTATGTTTTATCACTAATATTTAATATCCACAATCTTGTAAAAGTGGACAGTTCTATCTGCTCAATGGTAACGAATTCATTTTGAGTGCAGAATTAAGAGTATGTCTTTTTCTAAACCCTTTGTGAAATTTTAAATAAAATTCAATTTCTTTATAGTTCATAAAAAATCAACATATCATGCAATGATCGATAAGAATTTTGCCTTCTACTTCCTTAAAAATTGCTTGATTGATCAATTCGTCATTACTTGAAGAAGTTTTTTGTTTCCAAACAATTCCAACTGAGTCGCTTCTTCTAAATAAGCACACAAACTCTCTTTTAGTCCAATAAATTTTTGGTTCAATTGATAACTGTCTTTTGAGTTCTTCAGGTGTAACTATGGACTTCATTCTATCTGTGAAATCCTTTGTATGCTTTTTATGGTCACCCTCATTGGAACCCTCCAAACAACTATCCATAATCGGTTCTACTATACTAAGAATTTCATCTTCACTAAGATTGGGGAGTTTTAATTCTCTGTTCAAACTCATTCCACCGTGACTGATTTAGCTAAGTTCCTAGGTTGATCTAAATCAGTGCCTCTTTGGCATGCAACTTGATATGCAAGAATCTGAAGTGGAATGGTATAAATAATTGGGGCTAACAATTCGCTACATTCTGGCATTTGAATGTATTCACCTCTTTCGATTTTAATTTTTGAATTTTCTCCACCAAATACATAAAGCGTGCCGCCCCTTGCCTTTACCTCCTCCAGGTTGGAGACTAGTTTTTCAGTTAAAGTATTTTCAGGGGATAATGCAACCACTGGAATTTGATCGTCGACCAATGCCAATGGCCCATGTTTCAGTTCTCCTGCAGGATAAGCCTCAGCGTGAATGTATGAAATTTCTTTCAATTTCAGTGCGCCTTCTTGAACGATTGGAAAAAACATGCCCCTTCCTAAAAATAAAGCATTGTGTTTATCAGCAATATTAGGAACGATCTTCATGATCTCATTTGATAGTTTCAATGTCTTATCAACCACCTTTGGCAAATTTCTTAGTTCACTAGCCAATTTTTTTCTTAATTCTTTATTTTGATTTAAGCTTTTTGCAATAGACATAGCTAACAGCATCAAACCTGCCAGCTGGGTAGTAAATGCCTTTGTTGATGCAACGCCAATTTCTGGGCCAGCATTAGTAAAAAGAACATGCTCTGATTCTCTAGCCAACGAGCTAGTTGGAACGTTGCAGATTGATAATGTGCTTAAATAATCTTTTTCTTTTGCATATTTGAGGGCAGCCAAAGTATCTGCTGTTTCTCCGGATTGTGAGATGGTAACAAACAATGTGCCTTCTTCTATAAGAGGCTCTCTATATCTATACTCACTCGCAAAATCTACATAACATGGAATTTTAGCTATTCGCTCAAACCAAAATCTTCCTACTTTGCCTGCATGTAAGCTTGTTCCACATGCTACAAACTGAATTCTTTTAATCTTGCTAAAAAGCTCTGTTGAGCCTAAACCAAATATATTATCTAATACATCCTCATCTCCAAGTTTCCCATTTATGGTATTGGCAACAGCATCAGGCTGTTCATATATTTCTTTCTCCATAAAGTGAGAATATCCTCCTTTAGTAACCGTATTAACTGCTATGTCTATTTCAGTTACATCTCTTTTAACAGGAGAACTCTTTCCGTCGAACACTTGAAAACTTTGCTTGGTTATTTCTGCAACATCGCCATCTTCAAGAAATACAAATTCATTGGTAAGTTGTGATAAAGCTAATGGATCCGAAGCAGCAAAATTTTCCTCTAAGCCTAACCCAATCAATAATGGGCTCTTGTTTCTTGCAACAACTAATCTGTTTTTATTTTTAATATGAATGGCCGCTATGGCGTATGCGCCATCAAGCTCTTTTATAGCGTCATGCATGGCCGACAGCAAATCGCCGCTTGATTGTATGTGGTGATGAAGTAAGTGTGCTATGACCTCTGAATCAGTTTCAGATTGAAAAGCATATCCGGCCTTTTTTAATTTTTCTGTAAGCTCAAGGTAGTTTTCTATAATTCCGTTGTGAACAATATGAACCTCTCCACTTGATGCGTGAGGGTGGGCATTTTCTTCAGAAGGTTGACCGTGAGTTGCCCAGCGAGTATGAGCAATTCCAAGTTTGCTTTTTGGCCGATGCTCAATCATTCCATCTTCGAGCAAACTTACTTTCCCCAAAGTTCTTAAATTAAAAATACTGTCCTTTTGATGGAGGGCTATACCTGCTGAGTCATAACCACGATACTCCATCTTATGAAGACCTTGAACTAATAACTTTCCCACGTTGCGAGATGAGGCCGCCCCTATAATTCCACACATATTATTTCTTGTTCTTTGCCCAATCTTCTTTGATAACTTGTTTACCTCGACCTACAGCCAAAGCATTGTCGGGTACATCTTTTGTAATTACAGAGCCAGCTCCTACATATGCACCTTTACCAATATTGACTGGTGCAACTAAGGAAGAGTTTGTACCAATGAAACTATCTTCACCGATAGTAGTTTTATGTTTATTGGTACCATCGTAATTGCATGTAATAGTTCCAGCGCCAACATTAGTTTTATCGCCAATGATTGCATCGCCTAAGTAAGCTAAATGGTTCGCTTTAGCGCCATCTCCGAGTTTAGTTTTTTTGGTCTCGACAAAATTACCAATTTTTGCATTATCGCCTATCTCTGAGCCCTCCCTAATACGGGCATATGGGCCTATGTTGCAATTCGAACCAACTGAAGCTGATGAAAGATGGCTAAATGATTCTATGATCGAGTTATCTCCAATAAAGACATCTTGCAAAACAACATTTGATTTAATAGTAACGTTATTGCCAAAGGTAACATCGCCTTCCAAAATAACATTGACATCAATAGAGCAATCTTTTCCTGCAACAACTTTGCCACGAACGTCAATACGAGTTTTATCAATAAGTGTAATTCCTTGTTCTAATAATTTTTCAGCGCTCATCTTTCTCAAAATTAATTCTAGCTCATGTAATTCATGCTTATTGTTTGCCCCCAATACTTCTGCAGGGTTTGCTTGAATACAGTTTATTTTAACCCCTTTTCTAGAAAGTATCTCCACCAAGTCAGTTAGATAGTATTCATTAGCTGAATTTTGATTCTTAATTTCTCCTAAAGCAGGTCTTATTAAGCTTCCATCAATTAATAAAATACCACTGAAAACCTCTTTAATTTTTATTTCGTCTTTTGAAGCATCTTGTTGTTCAATAATTTTTAAGGCAAAGTTTTGTCCATTTTTTACAACCCTGCCATAGCCGGTTGGATCCTTTAATAGCATCGTCAGAAGCGTGCACTCGTATCCAGAATTTATAAGCTCCTCTATAGTTTTATAGCTAATCAATGGAACATCGCCATACAAAATTAATACTTTTTCATCATCCTTAATCAAATGAGAAGCCATTTTAACTGCATGGGCAGTTCCTAACTGATCATCTTGATCTGATGTTTTGATACTAGGATCGATGTTTAATAAGTGAGTTTTTAGGACATTTTTTTGGTGGCCCACAATAACAGTTATATTTTCACTACACTTTTTTGCAGTCTTAATAACATGCGAAATTAAAGTTTGCCCCCCAAGGAGTTGCATAACCTTAGGCAAATTGGTGCTCATTCGAATGCCCTTACCAGCTGCAAGGATAATAGTATGAATATTCAAAACAAATACGAATTAATATAGATACAAATACCTTACTTGTTTTTTCTTAATTTTTGAATGGTTTTAATTCTAGCAGCAGCTTCGGCTAGTTGTGCAGCTGCTTTGGTGTAATCTAATTCTGACTCTTTGTCTTGCATGTTTTTTTCAGCTAGTTCCTGAGATTTAATGGCTTCAGCCTCATCCATGGATTCAGCTCTTTCAGCTCTATCAGATAAAAATGTCACCAAATCAGGCTGTATTTCAATAAATCCACCCGAGCAAAAGAAGGTTTTTTCGTCATCGCCATTTTGAACTCTCACAGGCCCTGGTGCAAGGCCGGTTAGAAGAGGTGTGTGCCCTGGTGCAATACCTATTTCACCCAAGGATCCGGTTGCAAAAACCATAGTGCCTTCACCAGAGTAAATTTCCTCACTTGACGAAACAATGCTGACTTTAATAGTGGACATAAATTATAAAGTTTTAGCCTTTTCTACTGCTTCTTCGATTGTTCCAACCATATAAAAGGCTTGCTCTGGGAGATCATCATAATCTCCAGCTAGAATGCCTTTAAATGATTTAATGGTATCTTCTAACTTCACATATTTTCCAGGAGAACCAGTGAAAACTTCTGCAACAGTAAATGGCTGAGAAAGAAATCTTTCTACCTTTCTAGCTCTTGCCACTGCAAGCTTATCTTCTTCAGATAATTCATCCATACCTAAAATAGCAATGATATCTTTGAGCTCTTTATATTTTTGGAGAACACCTTGAACGCCTTGGGCAACATTATAATGCTCCTCTCCAACAACTAGAGGATCTAACTGCCTACTTGTTGAGTCTAATGGATCTACTGCTGGATAAATTCCAAGCTCGGCAATTTGTCTTGAAAGAACAACAGTTGCGTCTAAGTGTGCAAACGTGGTTGCTGGAGATGGATCAGTTAAGTCATCAGCAGGCACATAGACAGCTTGAATTGAAGTAATAGACCCATCCTTTGTTGAAGTAATTCTTTCTTGCAAAGCACCCATTTCCTCAGCCAATGTAGGCTGATATCCAACAGCTGATGGCATTCTGCCTAACAACGCAGAAACCTCAACTCCGGCTAAGGTGTATCTATAAATGTTATCAATAAATAATAGAACATCTCTTCCTTCGTCTCTAAACTTTTCAGCCATTGTTAAGCCTGTTAGGGCAACTCTGAGTCTGTTTCCAGGAGGCTCATTCATCTGTCCATAAACCATGGCAACCTTAGACTCGCTTGGCTTCTCAACATTTACCACACCCGATTCTTGCATTTCATAATAAAAGTCATTTCCTTCCCGGGTTCTCTCACCAACTCCAGCAAAGACTGAAAGTCCAGAGTGCTCGGTTGCAATGTTATTAATTAACTCCATCATGTTCACAGTCTTACCAACACCCGCTCCTCCAAATAAACCAATTTTTCCACCTTTCGCAAACGGACATATTAAATCAATAACCTTAATACCTGTCTCAAGAAGATCGTCTGACAAAGATTGATCCATATAGCTTGGTGGTTTTCTATGAATGGGCATTTGCTCATCCTCACCAATTGGGCCGCATTCATCAATAGGGTTGCCTAATACATCCATAATTCGACCAAGCGTTTTTTCACCCACCGGGACGGAAATAGGAGCATTGGTTCGTTCAGCTGTTAGTCCCCTTTTTAGCCCTTCTGTCGTTCCCATCGCAATTGCTCTGACAATTCCATCGCCAAGTTGTTGCTGAACTTCAAGAACTGTGCCTGTATCTGTAATTTTGATAGCTTCGTATACCTGAGGAATGTTGTTTTTTTCAAACTCAACATCGATAACCGCTCCGATAATTTGTGTTACTAAACCATTGCTCATTTCTTTCTCCTTAAACCGCAGCCGCTCCACCAACTATCTCAGATAATTCCTGAGTTATGGCTGCTTGTCTTACGTTGTTGTATAACAGTTCCAATTCTTTAATTAAATCTCCAGCATTTTCAGTGGCATTTTTCATTGCTAGCATTTTTGCTGCTTGTTCACATGCACTATTTTCAATAACAGCATGATAAATTAATGACTCGATATATCTTGTCATTAAACCTTCCAATAAATCTTGCGCCTCTGGCTCGTAAATATAATCCCAATGTGTTGCGGTCAGTTCATCTTTTTCTTCGGCCGGTAAAGGTATCAATTGCTCAACTTTTGGCTCTTGCGTCATGGTATTTACAAAACCATTTCCACATAGATAAACTTGATCTATTTCGCCATTTCTATGCAAATCTAAAACTGTTTTGGTTAGACCAATTAAAGCATCAGGATCGGGTTTATCGCCAAGCTTTTGGACGTTAGCAACAACATCGCCGCCAACAGATTTAAAGAAACTAGCTGCCTTTAAACCGATTAACGCAAAATTCGATTCAATACCTTGAGCATTTAGCTCAGCTGATTTACTTATTACTTGTTTGAAGAGATTTATGTTTAGGCCGCCGCACAATCCCTTATCAGAGCTAACAACTAAGAAACATGCTCTCTTAGTCTCTCTGTGCTCATAAAATGGATGTGAATATTCAGAGCTAGAATTTGCAATATGAGAGATAACCTCTTTAATTTTTTCAGAATAAGGTCTGCCAAGCTGCATTTCATTTTGTGTTTTTTTAATTTTACTGGCCGCAACCATTTCCATAGCCGAAGTAATTTTTTGCGTGCTTTTAATGCTCGCAATCTGCTTTCTTACTTCTTTGGTATTAGCCATTACTTGTCAATCAAAATGTTTGGGTTTTTTTAAATTGTTCAACAATCTCAGTGAATTGTTTTTCAATATCATCATTCCAGTCCCCTGTGTCATTAATGCTCTTTTCGAGGTCTGCTTTTTCAGATGTAAAGTAGCCATGCAATGCTTCTTCAAAGCTGCCAATCTTTTCAACCTCAACATCATCCATATAGCCTCTATCTGCAGCAAAAATACTTAATGATTGTTGGGCTACGCTCATTGGAGAATATTGTTTTTGCTTTATCAGCTCGGTAATTCTAATTCCTCTAGCAAGCTGAGCTTTGGTTGCATCATCTAGATCAGAAGCAAACTGAGAAAAAGCTGCGAGTTCTCTATATTGAGCTAATGCAGTTCTTACGCCTCCGCTAAGTTTTTTCATAATCTTGGTTTGAGCTGCTCCACCCACCCTTGAAACAGAAATACCCGGGTTAATAGCTGGCCTAATACCTGAATTAAAGAGGTCAGTTTCTAAGAAAATTTGACCATCAGTAATTGATATAACGTTGGTTGGAACAAAGGCTGACACATCTCCTGCCTGTGTCTCGATAATCGGAAGTGCGGTTAAAGATCCAGTTTTTCCTTTCACGTTTCCGTTGGTAATTTTTTCCACATAATCTGCGTTCACCCTAGCAGCTCTTTCTAGCAATCTTGAATGAAGATAAAAAACATCTCCTGGGTAGGCCTCTCTTCCCGGAGGTCTCTTTAAAAGCAAAGATACCTGCCTATACGCAACAGCTTGTTTAGAGAGGTCATCATAGACAATCAATGCGTCTTCACCTTTATCCCTAAAATATTCACCCATTGAACAACCTGAGTAGGCAGAAAGATATTGCATAGGTGCAGGATCAGATGCTGATGCTGAAACAATAATTGTATGTTCTAGCGCTCCATATTCCTCAAGCTTTTTAACAACATTAACTACTGTTGATTGTTTTTGGCCAATAGCAACATATATACATTTGATACCAGTTCCTTTCTGATTGATGATTGCATCAACCGCAACAGCAGTCTTGCCGGTTTGTCTATCACCAATAATTAGCTCTCTTTGACCACGACCAATAGGCACCATTGTATCAACTGCTTTTAAGCCAATTTGAACCGGTTGATCAACTGACTGTCTTGCAATCACACCAGGAGCTACGACTTCTACTGGAGCGGTCATCTTTGTTTTAATTTCCCCC
Source organism: uncultured SAR86 cluster bacterium (assembly GCA_902541245.1). Lineage (GTDB taxonomy): Bacteria > Pseudomonadota > Gammaproteobacteria > Magnimaribacterales > D2472 > D2472. Next base: position 21,866 of record CACBPT010000005.1, read on the forward strand.
TTACCATCAATAGGGCTGCCCAAAGCATCTACAACTCTACCTAATAACTCTTCACCCACTGGAACCTCTAAAATTCTTCCAGTGCAAACAGCTTTCTGGCCTTCGATTAGTCCCAAATAATCTCCTAAAACCACCGCTCCTACAGAATCTTGCTCGAGGTTAAGCGCCAATCCAAGAACACCATTTTCAAACTCTATTAGCTCACCATACATGACGTCACCCATACCGTGAATTCTCACAATCCCGTCTGAAACGCTAACGATAATACCTTCATTTTTCCTTTCTGCAGAAAGATCAAGACCTGAAATTTTTTCCTTTAAAACGCTGGAAATTTCTGATGGATTTAGTTGGCTCATTTTTTCACCTTAAAAATTTAATTGATTTACTAATTTTTTGACCTTTCCTCTAATGGATAGATCCAGAGTTTCATCTCCGATTTTGATTGACAGGCCGCCCATGATAGAGGGGTCCTTTGAAAATTGTATATGCGAACCCTCTCCGTGTTCTGCAAGAAGTTTTTCTATTATGATTTTTTTATTATCCTCAGAAGGTTGATCGGCAACATTCACAAGAATAGAGCTTGTTTTATTATGTTGCTCTAAAAGCTCTTGATAACTTACATTAATTGCTTCAATAAGATTAAGTCTTTTGTTGTCCGCAAGGAGTTCCAACATCTTATTAGACAAATCGCCTACTTCTCCGTCTGCTAGACCAATAATAGTGTTAGCTATTTTTTCTTTTGAAAGTTGTGGATCTTGAATCAAGCTGGCAACCTCTTTGGTTTGAGACACAGCTGATAATAAGGCAAGATCCTGTGCAACCGCCTCATGCTTTCCGTCATCTAAAGCTGCGGTAAAAATAGCTTTAGCATAAGGTCTTGCGAGTGGAGACAGTTCTATCATTTTTTATAACTCAGAAGCTGCTTTTTTAAGCAACTCTTGATGTTTCTCTGGGCTAATTTCATCGCCCAATATTTTTTCAGAAGTATCGATGATAAGTTCTGACATTTTTTGCCTTAACTCTTCTTTGGCTTTATTGACGTCATTCTCAATAGTTTTGGATGCTGAGGATAAAATCTTTTCAGCTTCTGTCTCTGCTTTTGCTGTCGCATCGTTAACAATTTGAGAGGCTCTCGAATTGGCTTTTTCTAATATTTCCGCGGCTTCTGCTTTTGCTTTGTTCATCTCTTGATCAAAGGCAAGCTGGGCTTCTTCCAAGGAATCATCTGCTTTTTTTGCTGCCTCTAGACCATCCGCTATACGCTTCTCTCTTTCTTCCATTATCGCAATGATAGGAGGCCATACGTACTTCCAACAAATTGCTACAAAAATAACAAATGCTAATGTTTGACCTAATAGTGTTGCGTTAATATTCATTTTTTACTTAAGCAGCAAACATTAAGTAAAGGCCCAAACCAACGCCAATCATTGGGACAGCATCAACAAGACCCATAACAATAAAAAGCTGAGTTCTGAGCATTGGAATAAGTTCTGGTTGGCGAGCAGCGCCTTCTAAAAACTTGCCTCCCAAAACGCCCACACCAATAGCGGCGCCAACAGCACCAAGACCAATCATAAGACCTGAAGCTATGTATATAAGTGACTGTTCCATTCTTTTCTCCTAAAAATAAGACCTAGTGGTCTTCTGTTTCATGCGCCATTGCTAAATAAACAATGGTTAGCACCATAAAAATAAAAGCTTGCAAGGCTAAAATCAAAATATGAAAAAGGGCCCATATTAAATGTAGCCCCACTCCCAGCAAACCAATTGATATAGAACTAAAAGTTAACATTAAGGCTATTAAAATAAAGATCATTTCACCAGCATAAAGATTGCCAAATAATCTCAATCCTAGTGATATGGGTTTAGCAATGAGGTTAACGCCCTCTAAAACCAAATTAACAGGCATCATCCATTTACCAAAAGGGTGAAGTGTAAGCTCTGCTAAAAACCCTTTTAAGCCTTTGATTTTAATGCTATAAAAAATAATTAAAACGAAAACTGCCAGTGCCATTCCTAGTGTTATATTTGGATCAGTGGTTGGAACCACTTTAAAATATGCATCCTTGGAATTTTCAACCATGCCAGTGGCTTCTGCAACTTGGCCAGCAAGTGTTGGTAGATAGTCAACAGGCACTAGATCCATTAAGTTCATTAGAAAAACCCATACTAATACTGTTAATGCCATGGGGCCAATTAAATTATTTTTTGCAGATGTGAAGATACTCTGTACATTATCGTTAACAAATTCAATGCACATTTCCACAAAATTCTGAATTCCGCTTGGTGCTTCAGTTGATAGTTTGGGAATACTTAGGCGAAATAGTCCCACAAAAACTAGTCCAAGAAATATTGACCAGCCCAAAGAATCCACATGAAATGCCAAGAAGCCCATTTGATCTGCCGCGTTATGATCACAAGTCCAGCCACTTGGGGTTTTGCCACACACTAGGTTTGTTAAGTGGTGTTGAATGTATTCTGCGCTTGTCTGTTCGCCGGATGCTGAAGCCATTTTATGTATTAACGAGTTTGGGATTAAAGGTTGTATTAAAGTATACAAGCAGAAAGATAGCTATAAGGGTATTTTCTGGCAGATAAATTAATGAAAGAATTGTAAAAAGCAAAAAAGCTGACCACCTGAGCACAAAAGCCAAATATAAGTTTAAAATCTCGCTTTTTGGTTTGCTTGCGATGAAAAGAGCAGCGGCCAAAGCAAATAAATATCCTATGAATATTGCTTGTGCAAATATTGGGAATAGCACCAATGATATCAAGAGGCCTATGGCAGATAACCGATTATTTTTTAAAGTGTTAATTTTAAGCTAAGTATGTTTTTTTACGAGGCAGATTATAAAAATTAATAGTCTTAAGGACAAGCTTAATTTTTCTTTAATTTTAATAATTTGCTAATAATTGCTTCACGCTCATCCTTGGATGTGTATGAAATAGAAATTTTTCCTTTTGATGAGGTTTGTTGATCAATTTGAGTTTTGTGGCCGATGTTTTCAGATAGCTCCTCCTCTATGTTTAAAAGATCTTTATTTTTTATTTTGGTGTTGCTTTTTGTGCTTTTAGTTTTGGTTGAAGAGGCTGCATCTTTTACAGTCATGCCTAAAGAAACTATTTTTTGTGCGAGCTCCTCTGCTTCGTTGGGCTCCATTGATGCAAGAATTTTTGCATGTCCTTTTTCTAAGTCACCGGAATACAAGAGCTCGATAATAGATGATGGGAGGTTTAAAAGCCTCAACGAATTGGCAACAGAGCTTCTGGCCTTTCCTGTAACCTCTGCTATTTTATCTTGTGTTAAAGAAAACTCTTTTTTTAAACGATCGTAACCCCTGGCCTCTTCAATTGGATTTAGGTCTTCCCTTTGAAGGTTTTCAATAAGCGCAAGCTCAAGTGAAAGCTGATCCTCTGCTGAATCAATCATACATGGGGCGGTTTGCATTCCAGCTTCTTTAGCTGCTCTTAATCGTCTTTCACCAGCTATAAGCTCATAGCCTCCAGCTCCTGTTTCCCTCACAAGAATGGGTGATAAAATGCCGTGCTTTGAAATTGACTGTGAAAGTTCAGTAATTTTTTGCTCGTCGAATGATTGCCTGGGTTGAAATCTATTTGGTTTAATTTGAGATAATTCTATTTCTTTGATGGTTTGTTTGTTGGGAGACGCAACGTCTCCCAATAGTGCGTCTAGGCCTGTGTTAAGTATTTTATCCACCAACTTCAATTCTCCTGATAAGTTCGCCAGCTAGAGCTAAATAAGCTTTTGCGCCAAATGACGACGGCATGTATTGAATCGCCGAAGTTCCGTGGCTGGGCGCTTCTGCTAATTTAACATTTCTTGGGATGAGTGTGTTAAAAACCAAGGATGGGAAATGTTTTTCTAGCTCTTCGGATACCTCTTTTGCTAGATTGTTTCTCATATCAACCATTGTTCTGACAATTCCAAAAACTTTGTTGTTTGTAAGGTTTTTGTTTTTAAGAGTATTTATTGTGTTTATTAGAGATGAGATGCCCTCTAGGGAATAATATTCACATTGGAGAGGTATAAGTGTTGCTGTCGCGGCAAAAAGCGACTCAAGTGTTAGTTGATTTAAAGACGGTGGTGTATCCATTATTATAAATTCATACTCTAGGGGGCTTAATTGTTTTTTTAGTTCGCCTTGTTTGTTGTCGCTTCTTATATAAACCTCCAACGCCGTTAAATTCTCGCCACCTGGTATAACGTCATATCCACTGGGTGACTTTGATATGTGCGCTTTGATATTAAGACCTTCAGAGTAAATCTTATATAGGGTTTTTTCATTTTTGGGCACTCCCGCTGCTGTGCTTGCATTTCCTTGAGGATCCAGGTCAATTAAAAGAACTCTGCGTTTAGTCGCGGCGAGTGCTGCGGCAAGGTTAACTGCTGTAGTTGTTTTTCCAACTCCACCTTTTTGATTGGCAATAGCGATAATGTGTTTCATTTTTTGGTTATCTCTAAGATGTGCCTGTGCTTGTCCTTGATGTTTGTTTTATGGATATTGTAAGAGTATGTATTATTATCCAACTGAGCAACCTCTGCTTTAGTTTTTTCCAATGTTCCCTTCATAAGAACGTATTTACCATTTTTTGCTAGCAAATGTTCTGACCAGCTAATTATTTTTGGTGTTGGCGCCAAAGCTCTTGCTGTAATAATATCAAAGGGTTTTTTTGTTTTTGTATTGGGGCTTATGGCTTTATTCTTGATTTTAGCGTTACTAAGCCCAAGCGTTTGAATTGTTTTTTTTATAAAGTATGCTTTTTTTTGATTTTTTTCTGACATTGTTATGTTTGATAGTGGTTGTAGAATTGCTATAAGCAAACCTGGAAGCCCGGCCCCGCTTCCAATGTCAAGTATTTCTTTTTCTGGTTGTATGTGTTTTAGAGCCATCTGACAATCGAGGATATCTTGTGAATAGATTTCTTCTTTAGTGTGTCGGCCAACTATATTATGAGCTTTGTTGAATTTTAATATTTCCTCCACATATATTTCTATGAGGTTGTCTTGTTGATCATGTTTTTTGATTGGGTTATGCCTTCTCTAGTAATTGGTGCTTTTTAATTGTTATGGCAAGTAGATTTATGGCTGCTGGTGTAATTCCCTCAAGCCTGCTGGCTTGTCCAAGAGATATAGGTTTATGCCTGTTTAATTTTTCAACCACTTCGTTTGATAGGCCTTTTATGAGCGAATAATCTATTTCTCTCGGTATTTTTGTTTTTTCATTTTTTTTAGAGCCCTCTACCTCTCTTTGTTGTTTTGCTATATAGCCCTCATATTTAATTTCGTTTGATGCTCTGTTGAAAAACTTCTCTTCTTTTTTTGAAATCTGTAATATTTTTTTTAGCTCTGTTGTATCAAGGTCAGTTCTTTTAAGCAGGTCCTCGCCCGAAGATAGTTTGTCGTTTTTATGAATTTTTAATTTTTTTATTTTATTTAAAAATGCCTGGTATTTATTTTCTAGCTGTATAAAAGACTGAAAAACTTCATCACTTATAAGGCCTAGAGAGTGGCCTTTTTTAGTCAGTCTTTGGCATGCTGTATCTTGAGATAACATGAGTCGATACTCTGCTCGGCTGGTAAACATCCTATATGGCTCTGTTACCCCGTTAAGTGTTAGGTCGTCTATTAACACACCAATATATGCTTCGCTTCTATCGAATATAACTTCTGGTTTTTTTAAAATTGATTGGCCTGCGTTTATACCGGCAACCAAACCCTGAGCCGCTGCTTCTTCATAACCCGTTGTCCCATTAATTTGACCTGCTAGATAAAAACTCTTAAGAAATTTTGTTTCTAGGGTTAGATTTAGTGATCTTGGATCAATAAAATCATATTCAACAGCATAACCAAATTCTTCTATTTGTGAATTCTCAAGCCCATTTATTGACTCTACAAAATCTTTCTGGACAGCGTTTGGTAAGCTTGTTGAAATGCCATTTGGATAAACCAAATCTTTATCTAAACCTTCGGGTTCTATAAATATTTGATGGCTATCTTTTTCGCTAAACCTATTAATTTTATCCTCTATTGATGGGCAATATCGGGGGCCTATTCCTAATATTTTTCCTGAGTACATGGCAGATAGGTGTGTATTGTTTAAAATTATTTGATGTGTTTTTTTGTTTGTTCTGGTGATATAGCAAGATATTTGTGGGAGCGTTTTTGCTGGAGGTCGCAGAACTGACATAAAGGGCGGATTTGGGTCTCCTGGTTGTTCATCCATAACACTAAGATCAATACTGGATAGTTTGATTCTTGCGGGAGTTCCTGTTTTCAACCTTCCCATTGGTAGTTTTAAATCATATAGTTTTTTGGATAGTGGAATAGATGAATCATCGCCGACACGCCCACCTAGAGCAGTCTCTTCACCTTTATACATGACCCCATTAAGAAAAGTTCCTGTTGTTAGGATGGTCTTTAGTGATTCTATTTTCTCACCATTTTTTAACACAACGCCTTTGATCGTGTCGTTATGAACAATAATGTCAACCACCTCTCCTTCCTTAATTTCAATGGTTGTCTTGTACAAAGCATCTTGAATGGCTTTTTTGTATTTATCTCTGTCGCATTGCACTCGAAGTGCTTGTACGGCAAAACCCTTTCTTGTATTTAGAGTTCTCGACTGAATGCCGGATATATCTGTAGCTTGAGCCATAATGCCCCCTAACGCATCGACCTCTCTAACTAAATGTGATTTTCCCAACCCACCAATAGCTGGATTGCAGGACATCTGACCAATAGTGTCTTTCTTAAAAGTGACAAGACAACATTTAAGCCCCTGTCTAAAAACAGCATGCGCTGCTTCAACACCAGCATGTCCACCACCTATTACTATTACATCAAACATATATAAGAATGTTATAACAACAATATATTATTGTTGTAATTATTAAAGGAGTTTTTTTTGTGTATAAAACATACAGGCCTCTTGTTTAAAAGGTTAACTGGAGCTAATAAGTTATGTAAACCCAACACTGTAAATTGTAGTTTTCTATTAAACAAGGTGTGGATAAAAGTAAAATAAAAACTAACCACAAATTTTCCACATTTTATCTACTTCCCTATACAGAAATCTTTAAAAATATCACCAAGCAAATCATCAGAATGCTTGATGCCCAAAAACTCATCAAGGGAGGATCTCACTAGTCTCAAATCCTCTGCCGCAACATCAACATCACACTCATTAGAAATTTTTTCAATACAAGCATTTAGGTTTGATAGAGCTGAGTTAAAACATTTAAGGTGTCGCTCTCTAATAATAAATGTTTTTTTTGTAACGTCTCTATCCTCTTTTACTAATTTAAAAATTTTATTTTTTAACTCCTGTACACCATCACCTGACTTTGCAGAAACAACGCAGTCATAACAACCGCTTGGATGTTGCTTGTCAGATTTGTTAAAAACAACCAGATGTTTTTTATCAGACAATTTAGATTTAAATCTTGATAGTAGCTCTTCTGTATCATGATCTAAAATTATAAGAATCAAATTAGAATTCTTAGCCTCATCACCAGAAAGCGCTACACCGCTTCTCTCGACCAAATCATCCGTTTCCCGAATACCTGCCGAGTCTACCAACTCCATACTTATACTGTTATAAAAAACCTCAGAGTCAATTAGATCTCTGGTTGTTCCAGGAATCTTTGAAACCAAAGCCCTATCAAAACCCAGCATACGATTAAATAACGATGACTTACCCGTATTAGGAGGCCCAAAAAACAAAACCCTGTTTTTTGATAGCTTTCTACTTGAAACTAATGAAGAATCTATCAAATCAGCCAAAGAAGATTTTATTTTAATCAGCCTTTCTTCGATGTTTCCCACTTGAATAAAATTATGGTCTTCATCTGAAAAATCAATGCTTCCTTCAACAAAAACCCTTAAGGCATCAACATCTTTACCCAGCGTATAAACAATCTCGCTTAGTTTGCCAGCCACAGCTTCTGAGCAAAGCTGGCTTCTTACAACGTCTTCTGAATTAATTAAATCAACAACTGCCTCGGCCTCATTTAAAGAAAGCTTACCGTTTTCAAACGCAACCCTTGAAAACTCACCGGGACCAGCTTCCCTGAAACCTAGCGATAAAAAAACTTCTGTTAATGACCTAATAACCGAAAGGCCTCCATGACAATAAACCTCTACAGAATCCTCGCCTGTATAACTGTTTGGGCTTGAGAAGTAGACAATAGAGCATCTGTCAACTAGAGCCCCCTCCCAAACAACATCTCTTAGAAAAACTTTCCTGTAATCTGAGATGGGCTTATTGATAATACTATTAAATTTTTGACAACAACCCTCACCAGATATTCGAAAAACGGCAATTGCAGATTGAGCCACTGGAGTTGCTAGTGCAAAAATCAAAACACAAACTCCTAACCGCCACCTGATCCAGAATAAATAGACGCACCATATTTTTTATACATGGCTCTTTGTTGAATTAGAGATATTGCGCTATTTGCAACAGAGTACAAAACAAGACCTGCTGGCATGATTACAAAAATAACCGCAATCATCACTGGCATAAATTTCATAATTTGCGCTTGAGTTGGGTCCATGCCTGGTGGCTGAGGATTAAGCTGTTGAGTTAGATACATAAGGGCAGCAAACACAACTGGTAAAATAAAAAATGGGTCAGGTGCAGACAAGTCTTGTATCCAGAAAAAGAAAGATTCATGCCTCAGTTCAACACTCTCTCTCAAGCAAAAAAAGAAGGCAATGAAAACTGGCATTTGAAGAAAAAGTGGAAAGCAACCACCCGCGGGGTTTATGCCCTCTTTTTTATACAGCGCCATCATCTCTGTTCCAAGTTTTGTTCTATCGTCTTTATACCTCTCTTGTATTTCTTTTAATTTTGGCTGCGCTGTTCGCATTTTAGCCATGCTAGAAAAACCCTTGGCAGAAATTGGCCAAAGCAACAACTTAACCAACACTGTCAAAAGTATTATCGAGACACCCCAGTTGCCAACAAAAACATTGATAATGCTCAATAACATCATCAGGGGCTGGGCTAAAAACCAAAACCAACCCATATCAATTGTTAGCTCTAAATCAGACGCCCGACCGATCAAATCTGAACGAATTTTAGGCCCAAGAAAAACCCTATGATCTACACCAGACATGAGATCGCTTGCTTTCACCTCCCTAGATATGGCCCCCATTACATATGTATCAGAGCCAGAGGTCGGAGGAAGCGCAGTCAATGCCTGGACCCTGTCTGAGGGAGTCAGAATTGCTGCCATAAAATATTTTTGTATGAAGGCAACCCAACCACCCCGTTGAAAATACTCTATTCTTTCGTCAATAGACCTAAGCCTGTTATTTGCGTATGGCTCCTCAGGCGTATTAAAAGCGACCCCTGTATAAGAGCTGTTCTCAAAAAAATTATCCCTAGCGTCCAATGCCCGCCCATCTGTTCTATACATTGCAATGTATGGAGTCGGCAGGTCAACAGGAAGATCTCCAACCCAAACATCTTTTATTATTAATTCGTAATCATTATCCTTGAGAGCTATATTTTTATTAATTTTGCCATCCGCTGACACAAGCTCAATTGAGGAAGGCCGCACATTTACAATCTCAAAATTTTGATCCTCAGAAGTAAAACCACTATTGAGATAAAATTTAAATCCAGTAGCATTATCAAAACCAAACAACCTTACACCCAAAGATTCATCATTGTTAAGATAAGTGTGTTCTTTAAGCCTAGCCTCCCAAATTTTTCCAGTAACAGGGCTTATCTTTAAAATCAATTTAGAGTTTTGTATTTCAATCAAATCCTCTGTTTCCCCGGCTGGGAGAACTTGCTGATTTCTACTTAAATCTATGGCGGTTGCCTCAGCAACCTCTTGCTTGATTTCCTTTTCTGCATTCCAAGACAAAAATAATATGTAGGATAATGCAACCACAGAAGCTATGTAAAAATACCTCCAATTCATTTTTTTACCTCATCAATTCCACCAGCTGACCATGGCCCACATTTTAAAATCCTTATTACAGAATAGAAACCACCAACAATAGCACCATGAGCCTCAATACTTTCTTTTGCATATTGCGAGCATGTTGGCTCAAACCTACAATTTTTACCGAACATAAAACTTAAATATTTCTGATAAAAGTTAATCATAAATATAAAAAAGCTTTTCATACCTAAACCCTCTTATTATTAGCAAACCTTTCCAAAACAGGATGAAATTCGTTAAATATATTTCTATAACCCATTTCTAAAAAACCATATCTGACAACTACAACATAGCCTCCGCTTAGACCACTACAATGAAAAATTTCTTTAATCCAACGCTTAATTTTATTCCGATGTACTGCTAATGAATAGTCCTTCTTCTTAACTACTATCCTAAGTTTTGCGTTAAGTGAATTTTCATCATAAAAAATTGATGCAATGTTTGAGTTATAGATTTTTTTTGAGATAGTAAAGCCTTAATAATTAAGCGGTTAAAACTTTGCGGCCTTTTTTTCTTCGGTTTGCAATTACAGCTCTTCCTGCTTTGGTTGCCATTCTCGCTCTAAAACCATGGGCCCTTTTTCTTTTTAGTGTACTGGGTTGAAATGTTCTTTTCATAGTTGCTCAAAATTAAGCCAAAAATTATATAGTATTGGGTATGAAATGAAAGAAAAAATAATAAAAATTAAATACATAACATACCAACAAGATATCCACAGAAAATACATATGCTTATGCTGTAGATATCTTGTTAGTTTTTGTTAGACTTACTTTTCAACCGGAGGTCTATAAAATTGAAATTTTGGTCTGAATGTACTGAAAAACTCGAAGCTAAGCTATCACAAGAGGAATTTAACACATGGATTAAGCCTCTAAAGGCTAATATTCACGAAAATAGTTTAGAAATAAGCGCCCCGAATGATTTTGTTTTAACCTATGTCCAAGAAAATCTCGGACAAATAATAGAAAACTTGGTTAATCAATCTAACAAATCACTGATTGTAAAATTTAAAACACTTGATAAATCAACATTTGTTGAGAAATTAAATGTTTCAGAAAAAAATAAAGCTTCTCTTGTTCAAAATTTCACATTTAATAGTTTTGTAGAGGGAAAATCTAACCATATGGCCCTTGCAGCAGCAAAACAGGTAGCTGCAAATCCTAAGGGAGACTATAACCCGCTTTTTATTTATGGCGGGGTTGGACTTGGAAAAACACACCTTATGCATGCTGTGGGGAATGAAATTCTTAGTGCAGATACTTCAAAAAGGATAGTTTACGTTCATTCTGAAAAGTTTGTAGCAGACATGGTAAAAGCCCTTCAATTAGGGGCTATGAGCGAATTTAAAGAATTTTATAGGAATGCTGATGCCCTATTAATTGATGATATTCAGTTTTTTGCTGGCAAAGAGCAGTCGCAAGAGGAGTTTTTTCATACATTTAATACTCTTTTAGACCGAAATCATCAAATGATTCTTACATGTGATAAGTATCCCAAGGAAATAGACGGTCTTGAGGAGCGACTAAAATCAAGGCTTGGTTGGGGATTACCAGTAATTATAGAGCCCCCTGAGCTTGAAACGCGCGCAGCAGTATTGTTAAGCAAGGCAAATTCTATGGGAGTCAAACTTCCAAATGATTGTGCTTTCTACATCGCTCAAAGAATTAGATCTAATATCAGAGAATTAGAAGGAGCGCTAAAAAGAGTTGTGGCAAATTCAAGGTTTGCTGACCATGAGATTGATATTCCTTTTGTTAAAGAGGCACTAAAAGACCTGTTTGTCATATCAGCAAAGATGGTTAGCATTGATAATATTCAAAAGACTGTTGCTGAGTATTACAATATCAAATTATCTGATCTTCTCTCTAAAAGAAGAAGTCGCTCAATTACCCGACCAAGACAGTTAGCTATGGCCCTTACAAAATCATTAACAAATCACAGCTTACCTGAAATAGGAGAAGCTTTTAATGGAAGAGATCACACAACTGTGCTCCATGCGTGCAGTAAAATAAAAGAACTAAGAAAAGAAATCCCATCACTTGAAGAAGACTATAGAAATTTAAACAGGACTCTCACAAACTAAATGGAAATAACCTTAAAAAAAGAGGAAATTGTTTCAGCTCTTAACGTTACTTTGGGGGTCGTTGAGAAAAGGCAAACACTCCCAATTCTTTCAAATGTTTTACTTGAGGTAGATGAAAGCTTATTTAAATTAACAGCAACAGATTTAGAGTCAGAGGTTACTACTAGCGGAAAAGTATCATCTATAGAATCACCTGGAAAAACAACAACCTCTGCTAAAAAATTAAATGAGCTTTGTAGATTAATACCTGATGGAGAGGAAATAAATTTTTCATTAAAATCAAATAAATTAAATATTAAAACAAATAATGGTAAGTACTCACTATCAACACTTCCTAGTGCAGACTTTCCCATATTTGATATTGACTCCGGCGATACACCTTTGGCAGTTTCGGCCAAAGACCTGCAAGAACTTATTAAAAATACATCTTTTGCAATGGGTAACCAAGATTGGCGACATTATTTAAACGGACTTTTTATTTCAATTAGTAATGGGCAAATTACTGCTGTCGCGACCGATGCACATAGACTGGCTGTAGCCAATATACCGATCAACTCTGATCATTCATTTTCTGGAATCATACCTAGAAAATCTATTAATGAGATGGTTAAATTTCTTTCTGATCAGTCGGGTGATGCTGAGTTAAAAATTAATGATTCCTCTTTAGAACTTGCGGTAGGAAATCTAATTTTTAAAAGCAAATTAATTGATGGAAAGTTCCCAGATTACCAACAGGTTATTCCATCTGGCGAAAGCTCGATGTTAGAAATTAACGTTAAGGAATTTTCAGAAACTCTAAGCAGAGTATCTGTTTTATCTAGTGAAAAATATAAAGGCGTTAGATTAATTACCTCATCAGATGGAGTTAGAATTTCTGCCAATAATCCAGAGCAAGAAGAGGCAGAAGAATTTTTCTCAGCTTCTTATGAGGGCGAAGATTTAGATATAGCGTTCAATGTTACATATCTTCAAGAAATAATGTCGCATATGCGAACAGATACATGTCACATAAATTTCTTTGGATCTGATAAAAGTTGCTTGCTAACGCCACCAAGTAGCGATAGCCCAAAATATGTTGTTATGCCACTCCTAATATAGGTAGTGGCTTTTTCCAGAATCGAGCTTCGTAATTTTAGGTGTTTTGAAACCTTAACAATTGATATTTCTAGCAAATCCAATCTTTTTTATGGAAATAATGGTTGTGGAAAAACCTCAATTCTAGAATCTATTTATGTTGCTAGCTGCGGAAGGTCCTTTAGAACTTCAAATTTAGAATCTCTTATTAAAAAGGGCTCTAATTCCTTCAAAATAAAAGCATACGACGACAATACAGGGTCAATTTTAGAGGTTAATAAGACTAAATCTAAGGCAATTAATATAAAAATAAATAACTCTCTAGTCACAACAAGCGAGTTAGCTAGAACATTTCCATCATTTTCAATAGATAGTAAAACCTTTTTCTATAATGATAATGCTCCTGACTATCGAAGAAAGCACTTAGATAGAGGGCTTTTTATAGCTTCTATTGACTATGCAAAACACTGGTTTGGATATTTTCGGGGATTAAAACAAAGAAATGCAGCATTGAAAATAGGAGATATTTCTCAAGCCAAAGCCTATGATGAGACTTTAATTAGTCATGGAACAAAGCTCAATTATTCTAGGGAGAATTTAGTTTTAGAGGTCAAAAAAATATATTTAGATTTGGTAAAAATACTAGAACAACATAACAGAAGAGCAAAACTGTTTTCAGGAATAGATATTCATCTAAAATCTGGTTTTAATGATGAATTGGGATTAAAAGAATCTTTTGTTAAATCAGAGTTAATTGATCTTAAAAGAAAATCAACAACACTTGGCCCCCATAAAGCTGATATTTTATTTGAAAGTAAGGACTCACTTATAAAAGATACTTTTTCAAGAGGGGAGCAAAAAATACTTTCAATACTTTGGTCGCTCTCTCAAAATATTTATCTGGAAAAATTCTTCAATCTAAGCCCAATTCTTTTGTTGGATGATCTTTCGTCTGAGCTTGATGCTGAAATGCTAAATTGCTTTTTGCCAATTATAAAATATATTGATAATCGTTTTATTTTTTCGAACATTGTTGACTCTTTTAATAGTAAAATAGATCTTAATGAACAATCATTTAAAAAGTTCCACGTGGAACAACTGACCTAAACGATATGCCAAAAAAAAAGAAGTCTAATAGCAAAAAATATGATTCCTCAAATATTCAAGTCCTTAAAGGCCTTGAAGCTGTTAAGAAAAGACCTGGGATGTATATTGGTGATACTGATGATGGATCTGGTCTCCATCACATGATATTTGAAGTTGTTGATAATTGTATTGATGAAGCCATGGCAGGACATTGCTCAAAAATTGATATTATTATCAATAAAGATGAGTCTATAACTGTAAAAGATGACGGAAGAGGAATTCCAGTAGACACTCACAAAGGCGAAGGCGTTCCTGCTGCTGAGCTTATAATGACAACTCTTCATTCTGGAGGTAAATTTGACGATAATTCTTATAAAGTCTCTGGAGGCCTTCATGGAGTTGGCGTATCAGTTGTAAACGCGCTCTCAAAAGAATTAACTTTAACTATCTGCAGAGATGGGGGTATGTATCAACAAAAATATAGTGAAGGTTTGGCTAAAACTAAGCTTAAAAAAATTAAAGCTTCAAAGGATACTGGCACAGAAATAACATTCACGGCCTCAGATAAAATTTTTACTTCTATTAATTTTGAAGCTGATAGAGTCAATAAAAGGATTCAAGAGCTTTCATTCTTAAATGCTGGAGTCAGTATCGAAGTAACAGACGCCAGAACTGGAAAATCCAAAAAGTTCAAAAATGAAGGAGGAGTTTCCAGTTATGTTGACTATTTGAGAGGAAGAAAGCCTGCATTATGTCAGACAATACAATGTGAGGGCGGTCAGGATGGAGTAACTGTAGAGGTTGCAATGCAGTGGAATGATTCATATAACGAGAATGTCTTATGTTATACGAATAATATTCCCCAAAAAGATGGCGGCACCCATCTCTCAGGCTTTAGAGCTAGCTTAACGCGTGTTTTGAAGGCTTTTATTAAAAAAGAAGAATTAAATAAGAACGTTCCCGTCGATTTACTTGGAGAAGACGTTAGAGAAGGATTAATAGCTGTAATATCAGTAAAAGTACCTGATCCCAAATTTTCCTCTCAAACTAAAGAAAAACTAGTTTCATCAGAAGTAGAAAGTATTGTTAGTAGTGTTCTTAACAAAGGATTAAATGAATTTTTGCTAGAAAATCCAAAAGAGGCTCACGGTATTTTATCTAAAGTTTCTGAGGCAGCGCTAGCAAGAGAGGCTGCAAGAAAAGCAAGAGAAATGACAAGGAGAAAAGGAGTTTTAGAGTTAGCCGGGCTTCCAGGCAAACTTGCCGATTGTCAAGAAAAGGATCCAGCACTTTCAGAAATATACCTAGTTGAGGGTGATTCTGCCGGAGGGTCTGCTAAACAAGGTAGAAATAGAAAATATCAAGCCATATTGCCATTAAAAGGAAAAATACTAAACGTACAAAAAGCCAGGATTGATAAAGTTTTGTCCTCTGCAGAAATTGGAACATTAGTTAAGGCTATGGGTTGTGGCATTGGGACTGAAGATTTTGATATCGATAAACTTAGATATCATAGAATAATTATTATGACTGATGCTGATGTTGATGGTTCACATATCAGAACTCTTTTGCTTACTTTCTTTTATCAACAGTACTATGATATTTTGGAAAAAGGCCATGTATATATTGCCATGCCACCGCTTTATAAAATTACCAAGGGTAAATCTTTTGTTTATGCGTCTGATGAGGATGAAAAAGATAAGGCTGTAAAAGATTTTTCAAAATCAGGTTCAAAGGGTATAGATGTCCAAAGATATAAAGGTCTTGGAGAAATGAACCCTGATCAACTTTGGGAAACAACAATGGATCCTGAAAATAGAAGAATGATGAGAGTTGACATTAAAGATGCTCAAGATGCATCAGACATGTTTGAAACCTTAATGGGTGATGATGTAGAGCCTAGAAGGGAGTTTATTGAAACTAATGCTCTGTCTGTTTCGAACTTAGATATTTAGTTAATTTTTGAGTAATTTTCTTTAATCCATTGATGCGCTTTTTTTGTTAATTCCTTTGGATCATTTCCATATATAGGCCTTCCAATAACCACATCAATCTTTCCAGGCTTTTTTTTAAAAGATTTATTTAACCAATATTTTCCTGAGTTATGACATATAGGTACTATAGGAACTGCTTCATTAGATGCTAAAAGCCCACAACTATTTCCAAATTTTCCTATTCCATCTTTAGGCTCTTTTCTTGTGCCCTCAGGAAAAATTAATATTGAATAGCCTTGTTGAATTCTAGCCCCTCCTTCTTCGATGATTTTTCTCAAACTCTCAATTTTCATTTTTCTGTTTATAGAAATGGGTTTAAGTCTTGCAATTGCCCAACCAAAAAAAGGAATCATTAGAATTTCTTTTTTCATAATACTGCTTGTTGGAATGAATAGTGTTTGAAGAAAAAATGATTCCCATGGGCTTTGATGATTAGCAGCTATAACAAAAGGAGTATTAGGTAAGTTTTCTATTCCTCTTTGATTACAACTTATCCCACACAGTACATCAAGCACTTTTAAAATAAGCAAAATCCAAGTTTTACCAATATATTGGAGTTTTGATGTCGAAAGGAATAATGATGCAGTAATAATAATTAAAGAGACAAAAATTAAACTTATTATAAAAACTAAATAAAATATTAAGATATTAATTATGTAAATTCACTAAATATAAACTTTTGTCTAGTTTATTATCAAGTCCTCCAAATATTTTGAGAGCTCTGAGACTGCTATTCTTTTTTGTTGCATCGTATCCCTATCACGAATTGTTACTGAATCATCATCAAGGGTTTCAAAATCTACAGTTATGCATAAAGGAGTGCCAACTTCGTCATGACGTCTATAACTTTTTCCAATATTTCCTGAGTTCTCAAGCAAAACCCTACCTAACCTCAAACCTTGTAAAGTTTTTTTAATATTTGATGCAATTTCAACTAATTTTTTATTATTTTTCTTAAGTGGAATAACAGCAGCCTTAATTGGTGATAAATGAGGTTTAAGCTTTAGAACTATTCTTGTTTTACCGTCTTCCAATTCCTCGACTTTGTATGCCTCATTTAAAATAGCAAGTACACCTCTATCAACTCCTGCCGAAGGCTCAATAACATATGGAATAAACCATTTTTTTGTTTCTATGTCTTGAAGTGCAAGTTTTGCATTTGATTCATTGTTATCTGAAACGTTTGAATATATATCAAAATCTTTTTGATTTTTGCTATGTGACCCAAGATCAAAATCTGTTCTATTAGCAATGCCCTCTAATTCTTCAAGTCCGTGAGGGAATTTGTACATTATATCTACTGTGGCTTTAGAATAATGAGCAAGCTCATTTGATGGCACATTGTACAGTTCAATATTATCTTTACTTACCCCTTGTTCATCCCACCACTTAAGTCGGGCATCTACCCATTTTTTATGCCAGTCATCATCTGTTCCAGGAGCAACAAAAAATTCAAGTTCCATTTGTTCAAATTCCCTCACTCTAAATATAAAATTTCTTGGCGTTATTTCATTTCTAAATGCTTTGCCAATTTGCGCAATTCCAAACGGGACCTTCCTAGAAGTAGAATCAACAACGTTCTTAAAGTTTGTAAATATATTTTGAGCAGTCTCAGGTCTCAGATATGCGAAAGAATCTTTATCCTCGACTGGTCCTACAGCTGTCTTAAACATTAGGTTGAATTGTCTTGGCTCTGTAAGATCTTCTGTCTTACAATGGTCTGGAACTTGATCAGCGCGAAAACGTTGATTACAAGATTTACAATCTACCATTGGATCTGAAAACGTATCCTCATGACCTGAAAATTTTAAAACACTTGGTTTCGTTAAAATTGAAGCGTCTAAGCCCTCAACATCATCTCTATCAAATACTACCTCCCTCCACCAAGCTTGTTTTAGGTTATTTTTAAGCTCAACACCTAATGGCCCATAATCATATAATCCTTGAAGACCTCCGTAGATTTCATTAGATTGAAATATAAAACCCCTTCTTTTGCAAAGAGCTACGAGTTCATCCATTGTTTTTGCTGTCAAAATTAGTCTTTATTTTAATATTTCATAAACTATATTATGCAGCTATTTTAATAATATCTACAGAACTTTTATGAACTCTATACACCTAACCCTATTAAATATTTAATTAAGAGATGATAATTAACAAAATGATCTGAAATGAAAATATTTTTTTATATTTTATCGATTTTACCCGTAAAGTTTATATTTTCTTTTTTAGATATTTTTTTTAAATTTTTACCATTAAGCTTTTTAAGAATCTTCTCTCCATTCAAGGTAACTAGAAAAAATTTGTCTATTGTTTTCCCGAATACAACTTCGCTTGAGTTAGACATGCTTTCAAAAGAAAGTTACAAAGAAACAATTAAAAGTTTATATGAAACTTTATATACATGGTCAAGGTCGCCTCATAAAATTATTCTAGAAGTTAAAAAGATTAATAACAGATTTTTATTAAACGCTTCAAATCATAAAGATGGATTAATTATTTTTGCTCCCCATAATCGAAGTATTGATTTTTTGTTGAGATGGATAAGCACACAAAGGTCTCACACATCCCTTTACAAGAAAATTAAGTTTAGTCCAATTGATAAATTCGTAAAAAAATTTAGAGAGGAAGAAAATTGTAAAATGGTTGAAACTGGAATAGGGGGCGTGAAATCAATTTTGAATGCTTTAGAAAAAGATCAGATGACATGTATGGCATCAGATCAAGTCCCAGCTGATGGACTTGGAACCTATTCTAAATTTTTTGGACATGAATGTTATTCGTTTGCTTTGGCTCCAAAATTGGCAAGAAAAACAAAGAAAGAAATTCTTTTAAGTTATCTTACTTATAAAAGAGATATTGGCCATATTATTAATTTTAAAAAACCCAGTGTTGAAATTTATGAAAAAAATGGCGTTGATGTGATGAATAAAGAAATAGAAGACGAGATTAAGAAATCACCTTTAGAGTATTCTTGGGAATATAAAAAATTTAGAAAACTGTCAGGAGAAATAAAAGATATCTATAAAAATTAACGTCGCCAAAAAGCTGGAGTAAACAATACAAGAAGAGTAAATATTTCTAGTCTTCCTAAAATCATCGCAAAGCATAAAATTATTTTTCCAACCTCACTTAAACTTTTGTAGTTGCTAGCAACATCACCCAAGCCAGGACCTAGATTATTTAAACAAGCTCCAATTGCAGAAAATGCAGATTCAAAATTTAATCCAGTTCCTAGCATTGCCATTAGCAAGAACATAAATATAAATACATAAATAGAAAAAAATCCCCAAACCTTCTCAGCAATTTTTGAGTCTATTACTTTATTTCCAATCTTTGTAGAAAGAACAGCATTTGGATGGATGATATTTAAAATTTCTTTATAAGCTTGATTGAGCATAATTAAAACTCGCCAGGTTTTTATGCCTCCACCAACAGACTGTGAACAGGCTCCCATAAAAGCACCAACCAGCAAAAGATATGGCAAAAAACTTGGCCAAAGAGAGAAGTTTTCTGTGGTAAAACCTGAGGTTGTTACTATGGAAACCGTATGAAAAATCGATGCTCTTAAAGTTAATAAAATATCTGCATATGAGTTACTTATAGTATGAAATATTAACGTTATTAGAA
The DNA here is from genome assembly GCA_902541245.1 of uncultured SAR86 cluster bacterium. GTDB lineage: Bacteria > Pseudomonadota > Gammaproteobacteria > Magnimaribacterales > D2472 > D2472. Next base: position 41,714 of record CACBPT010000005.1, read on the forward strand.
TTATTAACATGACTACTGTCAAGAAGAATCGAAACTCTGAATCATAAAAGTATCTAAGAGGTTTACCACCAAATATTGCTGCATAATGTACAGCAAATGAAGCTGCAGATAGCAGCATGAAAATAATACAAACAGCTTCTATTAGACCGCTATCAAAAAAACCTATACTTTCATCATGAGTTGAAAAACCACCTCCAGCTACTGTGCTTAGACTATGCGCAATTGCATCGAATAAATCCATGCCTGCAAGAATGTAAAGAAGAGCACAAGCTAGGGTAAGACCAAAATAAATTTTCCATAGAGCTTTTGCACTGTCTGTTATTTTTGGGGTAAGTTTTTGATTACCATGACTGCCCGGAAGTTCCATCTTGTATAATTGACTTCCTCCAATTCCGAGAGCTGGCATAACTGCAACAGCTAAAATTATTAATCCCATTCCACCAATCCACTGAAGAAGTTGTCGGTATAAGAGTAGAGACTTTGGTAGATCATCAAGACCGACGATGAGAGTTGCTCCAGTAGTAGTTATTCCAGATACTGATTCAAAAATAGCATCATTAAAACTAAGACCAAAAAAGTAAAATGGTATTGATCCAGCACAAGCTAAAACAACCCAGAACAAAGTTGTGATAATAAAGCCATCTGAAATATTTAGTGGAAGACCTTTTTGCCGACTGATAAACCACATAAGACCACCTAAAGAAATTAAAAATAAAAATGAATATAAAAATATTTCACTCAGCGGCTCCACATAAATAAAGGTAACTATTAAAGGGGGAATAAATGCAAAACTAAATATGGCAAGCAAAATACCTATAAGATTTAAAATCGATTTGTAATTCATTAATCCTTCAGAAATAGATTATCTATATTTTCTTTTTCAGTTTTGCCGAGTATAAAAACAATAATTTTATCGTTAGGCTTAAGAAGTAAATTTTTAGAATGCATAAAAATTTGATCCTGTCTTATTACTGCGGCAATTACACAATTCTTTGGCAGTGGTATTTCTGCAATTGGTCTATCAAAGAAGTTTTTCGTAAATTTATTTTTATGGATAATTCCTTCAATTGCCTCTGCTCCACTTTGCATCTTAAGCAGTACTTCTTGGGGAACATCTCCTTTAGCAAGATGTTGAAGCACCATAGATACAGTTAATCTTTGTGGAGAAAGAGCTATGTCAACAAAGTTTTTCGGAAGAATATTTATATATGTATAGTTATTTACAATAATGATAGTTTTTTTAGCACCCAGTTTCTTTGCTAAAAAAGCGGACATAATATTTGTTTCATCATCATTCGTTAAAGAGCAAAAAATATCAATATTCTCAATATTCTCACTTTTAAGCAGCTCTTCATCAGAGCCTTCCCCTTTTAGTACAATTGTTCTATTTAGCTTATTTGATATTATTTCACACCTGTCTTCACTTGGATCAATGATTTTAATTTTGTAATTTTCTTCTAGGGCTTTTGCAAGCGCAAAGCCTATTTTACCTCCACCTACTATCATCATCCTCGAGGATGAATTATCTTGAAGCCTCATTTCTTGAACAACGCTATCAATATCGCTTTCTGCTGCTAGGAAATATATTTCATCATTTTCTTTAATAATTGTTTTGCCATCAGGTATTAGAGGTTTTCCCTTTCTATAAATAGCAGGAACAAAAGTATTTGTATCTGGCATATCGCTTTCAATACTTTTTAACTCTCTATTAACTAACATTCCATCTTTTTTAGCTTTTACAGATACAACTTTTATTGATCCATTTGCAAATGACTCAATCTGCTCCGCACCAGGATGTTTGATTAAATCCACCAAGTGTTCAGTGACTTCATTTTCAGGACTTATTGCAATATCAATATTATTTTCACCGAATGCACTTAAAGAGTCTAAATATGATGCATCCGACAATCTGCAAATTGTTTTCTTTACATTAAACTCTGATTTTGCTATTTGACATGAGGTGATATTGCATTCGTCACTATTTGTAACTGCTAACAAAATAGTTTCTTCATCTGCTCCTGCTTTTTTTAATGTACTTGGATAAGATCCATGGCCAACTTCAGTTGCCAGATCCAAATCTTCTTGAAGCCTTTGAAGCCTATTTTTATTCAAATCGACAATGCTGACTTCATATTGTTGCTTTGATAAAGTGGAGGCAAGACTACTTCCAACTCTTCCAGCGCCAAGTATTAGAATTTTCATTGTTATAAATTAAACCTCTTTTGATGTAATTGAAAGAATTGTTAAAATTAAATTATTCTTGAAAAAAATCAGCGTATGAGTTTGCTGCATCTTTTGAAGATATGATACCTTTACCAGGAAACTGTAAGTGAGTAATCACTATTGATTCATCTATCGTTTTTGCAACTAATAGATTATCTTTGAAATAGAACTTATTATTTGTATTGAACGTATTATTATTTTTATTAATGGCTATACCGTGAATTTTAATTTTTAACTCTTTCCACTCAAAATATAAACCCGGCCAACCATAATAAGCTTTAAATTTTCTTAAAATGTTATCAGCTCCCTCTTGATCGAAATTTATCCTGCCAGAAAGTTTATCTATCTTTTTGCAATAACTTATGTTTTTTAGATCTTGTTTAATTGGAACTATTTTATCGAGATATATGTTAGAAAGATCTTTCTCAATATTTTTGATACTTAAGGATGTAAGTTTTTTTTCAAGAGTATTCTTATTATCTGAATTCAAAATTTCTTGAGTATGAAAAACAAAAACTGGTCCTTCATCTAATCCGGCTGTCATTCTCATAATTGAAACTCCTGTTATTTTTTCACCATTTAGAAGGGCGGATTGAATTGGTGACGCGCCTCTATATTTTGGTAATAATGAATAATGGATATTAATTGAATCCTTGAAAGGAGTTTTCAACAGCCATTCAGGCAATATCTTCCCATACGCTGCAACTAATAAAATATCAAACTTGAGTTGTAAAATTGTTTCTTTAAAATTTTCATCTAGATTTTGGGGTTTATATAGATTTACACCATTTTTTTCTGCTACGGATGAAACATAAGACGGTTCTGCTGAAGCCCGTCTTTTTGACCTCTTGTCTGGTTGACTTATGACCCCAATAACTTCATTAGACCCAGCAATCAATGATTCAAGGATTAATGAGGAGGATTGAGATGAGCCGGCATATAAAATCTTCATATAAAAAAATCTTCTAAAATCTTCTAAAATCTGTAAAAATATCTTATTTTCGCCTATTTTCTTTTAAATTACTGATTTTAGAGCTTTTTTTCTAATTCTGTCTCTTTTTAGTGGTGAAATATAATCTACTAGCAGCTTCCCTTCCAAATGATCTATTTCATGTTGAAAACATACAGCAAGAAGACCCTCTGGCTCATCTTCGTAATTTTTTCCATCAATATCTTGCCAATAAGCTTTTATTTTGTCTGGCCTTGTAATTTCTTCTCTAACTCCCGGAATTGATAAGCAGCCTTCCTCGCAAGAAAATAAACTTTTGTCGTCTAATACTTTAAATTCAGGATTAATAAATATTTTCGGATTGTTTTTTTCTTCAGATAGATCCATAACTACTATTCTTTTGTGAATATCAACCTGTGTTGCAGCCAAACCAATACCATTTTCTCCATACATTGTTTCAAGCATGTTTTCAGTGATTTTTATTAGACTTTTGTCGAATTCTTTAACTGGAGAAGCAACTCTCCTTAATCTAGGGTCGGGAAATGTTAATATTTTTAATCTAGCCATATATACATTATATGTTGATTCTTTATAATCAACAGCACTAATTTTTATAAATAGGAGCTATTTTATGTCCGACAGCCTTTCAGTTTCAATATTTATGGGATCAAAATCTGATTTACCCATTGTTCAAGCAGCATCAGATACATTAAAAGATTTTGGAATATCTCATAAAATGTTTATTTTATCTGCACATAGAACCCCAGAAGAGGTTGTAAAAAGAGTAAAAGAGTCAGAGGCAAATGGAGTGAAAGTATTTATAGCTGCTGCTGGTATGGCAGCACATTTAGCTGGTGCCATTGCTGCTCAAACAAAAAAACCAGTTTTAGGTATTCCCTTAGGTGGAGGTGATCTTGACGGAATGGATTCCTTGTTAGCCACAGTGCAAATGCCTAAAGGGGTTCCTGTAGCAACATTCGCAATAGGAAAATCTGGTGCTATCAATGCAGCAATTTGTGCAGCACAAATTATAGGTACAAGTGATGATGAAATGGCAAAGAAATTAGATGAGTACAAATTAAAAATGCATGCAGATGTAATAGAAGCTAACGAATCAATTCAGTAAAGATTGAACAAATTTTTAAATCCTGAGGATGCCACTAAATGGTTAAATCAAGGAAAAATATTAATACACCCCACAGAGGGAGTGTGGGGGATTGGTTGCGATGCTTTTAATCCATTAGCGGTAGAAAAGGTCAATACTATTAAGCAAAGAGATCCATCCAAAGGTTTAATTTTACTGGCTTCCTCAATGCAAAATGCACTCCAGTATTTTCAACCACTCTCAGAGCAACAAAATGAATTTGTAAGGGATCACTGGCCTGGACATACAACTATAATTTTTAATTCAAGTGATAAAGTTCCATTTTATCTAAAATCTGCAGATAATACTGTTGCATTGAGAGTAAGTAATCACAAACCACTAATACATTTGCTTTCTCTTTTTAATAATTTAATGGTTTCTACCTCTGCCAATATAAGCAATTTTCCAACTCCTAAAAGGCCTGAAGACATTGCTAAGACTTTTGATGATCCAGACGTAGCATTCTATTATTTTAACAACGGAGGATCAAAAAAACCTTCCTCTATAATTGATCTAAATACAATGGAATATATTCGTGAATAAGCTCACAAATAAAGAACTTAAAAAGCTAGAATCTGTCTTCACCAAGATACAGAGAGATATTGAAAATGGTATAAATACTCTTTTTACTTCTCCCCCAATTAGAGTTGCTAAGGTATGGAAAAGAGATCAAGGAGGTGGAGGAAAGTCTATTTCAATCACCGGCGATACAATTGAAAAAGCCGCTATTAATTTTTCATCAATATCCGGTAAACAACTTCCTCAATCATCAATTGCTGAAGAACTCAAAACAAAGTCTAATAAATTCCATGCCATGGGGGTTTCTGTAATTGCTCATCCTATGAATCCGTTTTGTGCGACCAGTCACATGAATGTTAGGATATTTCTAGAGCTAGGTAAAAATAATTTAATTGAAAATTGGTGGATTGGAGGAGGCTTTGATCTTACTCCGTTTTTTCCTACTAGAAATGAGTCATTGACTTGGCACGCGAATGCAAAAGGTTGCTTGGATAGCTTTGATCCTAAATACTATAAAAAATTTGCTAAAAATTGCGATGAATATTTCTACTTGCCTCACAGAAAGGAAAAAAGGGGCATAGGCGGGATATTTTTTGATCAGCTTCAGCATAAAAAAATAGAAGATAGCATAGATTTACTTAATGCTATTGCAAATTGCTATATTGAAACTTATGTAAGTCTTGTCAATTCCAATAAAAATCAAAAATTTACAGCTGATGATAGAGAGTTTCAGCTATACAGGAGAGGAAGATACGTTGAGTTTAACTTGTTATTTGATAGAGGTACAAAATTTGGAATTGAATCAAATGGCAGAACTGATTCAATACTTGCATCTATGCCTCCAGCAGTAAATTGGCCATTTCGGCTTTCTAAAAACATCATTAAAAATGAAAGTAAACTTTTAAGATTCATAAATAAAAACTGGAATCAACATATAGATTATGAAATATAAATTAGGAGTTATTGGTGATCCAATTGAGCATTCTTTGTCTCCAAAAATACATAACATTTTCTCAAAGCAGACAAATATTAATATTGACTATCAGGCTTATCATGTTTTG